>JAYWFM010000429.1:0-43575 GCA_043778825.1 Planctomycetota bacterium
TCCTCGGTCTTCCTTTTCGTGTGTTTCGTGACTTTCGTGGTTCCACTCCGAGGGTTTGGAAGCTCTGACCCAGAGTACCGACGATTGGGACGCACACACATGCATGGATGCATGGCGAGATTGAGTCAAGCCACAACAATCATATTACAGGTTTGAAAGCCAACCAACGTGCGTGTGACGATAGTCCAAAGGTGCCATGTAGCTTGCGTGGACTGTTGAAGCCCTACTCCCGCCTCGTCGCTTGAAGCTTACCCGCTGATGAGCAACTTCCGTCTCTCAATCGCTCCCGGTCCGAGATATTTAAGGCTCCCGTGCCTTGGCACCGGTTGACAGGTTGAGGCCGACCGATTCGGTCGTTGTACAACCAACCACCCTCCACATCGGAGTGCGAAAACCCTTTCGGCACCGATGGACGCAGGCCTGTATTCTGCTTCACCGAACCAGTGCAGAGTGTTTGTACCGCGCGCCCAGTCACACTATCGAGGCACAGGGAAGCCCAATCCCAGTTGGCAGGCACCCAACACCGTCCGTACCTGCCGGACATCCTTGTCGCGTTCTTCCGGCGACAAATTCTCCCACGGCGTGATCGTCTGATTGAGACGCTGCTCATTCTTGGCAGCGATCACACCTTCATCGTCACCGGTAACCCCATATCGCCAGTCGGTCGTCAGGCGTTCGGCCAGCCAGCGGTTGTGTTCCATTTGGGCCAGTCGTGTTTCCTCGGGACTGTCGGGGATGACCAGCAGAGCAGCGTTCTTGGACTGGGACCGTGCATCCTGGAGCGTCTTCCCGATCGCGGCCAGTTTGATCAGGGCGTGGTCGGCGGCGGAGCGGCTGGATTCGCGGAAGTCGTCGCGGGTCGACTCCCAGGGTTCGGAGCGAGGGTTCGGCTCGGGAGCGAGTTTGTGTTCTTCGTGTTCCGCGTGGATCGCATGGCCCAGCGTCTCGCGCAGTGGTTGGGTGATCTCCTGATAGCTGGCCGATGTGCGGCATTCGCCAAACGGGATGAAGCCGGTCTCCTCTCGCAAGCAACTCGCCAGGGCCGGTTGGCGGGGGAGCCAGACGAAGATCGGGATTGTTTGCCCGGCCTTCGCGGTCGCGGACTCGTTCTCCAGAAGTCGACGCAGACGCACAGCTGCCTCGAAGTTCTCGCGGTCCTGCTGGCCACAGATGAACACGACCGGCTTGACTGTCACATCGCTGGCAGCGAACCGTTGGGCGAGGTGACGGGCGAACAGCTCGCCGCCGGTGCCGTGCGGCAGGTCGACGAACTCCGCGTTGCAGGCGGACTGCACGGCCTCGGCATGCGGGACGTGAATCCCCTCGGGCAGCGGATGTTTGTCGAACGTCCACGCGTCGGCGTCGCGCGAGAACTCAGTCACCCCGATCTCGCTCTCAGTCCATGACGTGAACCGAGGGAACCTCGTCAGGAACCCCCGCGCCGTCGACCGTGCATCCTTGTCAGCGATCGTGATCCGGCAGCGCTTCAAGTTCCCGAAGTGGGCCAACTGAGCCAGTTGCACGGCCAGGATCTGGCCCATCGCTCCGAAGCCGACGATCACGTAATGGGCGACTTCGTGGTCGCTCTGCGGGGCGTGTTGGACGACCAACTCGGTGATCAGCCGCGTCGCAGCTGCGCGGGGGACGTTGAAGACCTGGACCCGCATGGCGTTGGTGCTGTGCAGCACGTGGCTGTTCGGCTGAAGCGTTGACGAGAAGTTCACGTCGGCGATGTGGACGTACAGCTTCAGTTGATCGATGCGTTTCGCCGAGGTCGGTGCCGGCTCCCCCTTCTCGGGAGACTTGAGCAGCGTCCCCAGTTCGGCGGCGACCTCCAGATTCACCCCGTCAGCGCCGGTCACGATGAACACCTCGGCGGCATGCTCGGCCCGGGCCTCGCGCAGCTTGTCGGCCCGCGTCGCATCCCCGATCACAACCGCCACCCCCCGCTGCCGGGCATGCTCCAGCCACGGGCACTCGGGGTTGTTCTCGATCACCACCACCTGCCGCTTTGGCGTCTGCCGCCGCACATCATCCAGAATCTGCAACCCGATCTGCCCCAGCCCGCAGATCACCACATGGCCGTTCTGCGTCATCTGCCGCAGGAACGACCAGAAGCGACTCACCGCATGCCCAATTGCCGCCAGCGAGATCGTTACCAGGAAGGCGATCGCAAAGATCCGAGCCAGCGTGAGGTAGCCATTACTCGGGTGCGTCGGATCGTCTTCGGTGCCTGAACTCAGCAGAAACAGCTGAAACGTCTTGTAGACTGGGATCGTCCAATCACCGTCTGAGGAAGGTGTCGCCCCTTGAACGGCAAGCACGGCCTCGTACTGCAACCAGAACCCGCCCAGCCCCAACCCAAACGTCGCCAACGCCAGCAGGCACAGGAACATGCCGAGTCCATGTTCGGTGAACAACCGCCACCGGGGAGGAGCAGACGTGCGACGTGATTCCATAGGAAGCGGACTCAGGGTGCATCAAGGAGTGGGAGCGGGCGTTGAGGCAGGTTGGCTCGCCGATGGTTCGGCTTCCGGCGGCGCGGGCACCGGGCCGAGGAGTTCGTCGAGGTGGGGCGAGATCGGTTCGGTGAGCGGCAGATACCAGACGGGGGGCTTGTTCTGCTCGCGATACTGACGGTCGAGGTTCTCGAAGACTTCCTTGGTCGATTTCGCCGGGCCGAGCAGTTTGTCCAATTGCGGTGCGATCAGCTGATCCAACGGGAGATCGATTTTGGATTTGCCTAGCAATTCGTCGAGATGCGGAGCGATCGGCTCTTTCGGCGGCAGGAAATAGATGGCGGGCTTGCCGTCCGTCTGGTACTGGCGATCGAGAGCCGCCAGCACGTCACTCACGGGCTGGGCGGGACCGAGCAGCCGCTCGACTTCGGGAAGGATCGATGGCAGTGGGCCCACGAGGGAGGTGGCATCCGTCATCTGTTGAGCGATCTCGTCTTCGGAAAGCTTCATTGCCTGAAGCATTCCACGATAATTCGCCTGGAATGTCTGCAGGCTCGGATGCTCATGGCCTGTCTTGCGACCGAATTGGTGGAGGATCGTGACGCACCTCCGCATCAGCGGCTCGGCCTCCGCCAGCCGGTTCGTGGCCTGGAGCAACTGCGTCAGGTTGTTGAGGTCGCGGGCGACGTCGGGGTTCTCGGGTCCGTAGGACTGCTCGTCGATGGCCAGCGCGCGGCGCATCAGCGGCTCGGCCTCCGCTAGCCGTTTCGTGTTGTGGAGTAACCCCGCCAGGTTATTGAGGTCCACGGCGACGTTGGGGTGCTCGGGCTCGTAGGACTGCTTGTCGATGGCCAGCGCGCGGCGCATCAGTGGCTCGGCCTCCGCCATGCGATTCGTGTTCTGGAGCAACTGTGCCAGGTTGTTGAGGTGGAGGGCGACGTTGGGGTGCTCGGCCTCATAGGACTGCTCGTCAAGGGCCAGCGCGCGGCGCATCAGTGGCTCGGCCTCCGCCAGCCGTTTCGTGGCCTGGAGTACCTGCGCCAAGTTGCCGAGGGAGCGGGCGACATCGGGATGCCTGGGGCCGTGGAACTGTTCGTTGATGGCCAGTGCGCGACGCATCAGCGGCTCGGCCTCCGCCAGTCGGTTCGTGGCCTGGAGCACATACGCCATGTTGCCGAGGGAGCGGGCGACGTCGGGATGTCTGGGGCCGTGGAACTGTTCGTTGATGGCCAGTGCGCGACGCATCAGCGGCTCGGCCTCCGCCAGTCGGTTCGTGGCCTGGAGCAACAGAGCCAGGTTGTTGAGGTTGATGGCGACATCAGGGTGTTTGGCTCCGAAGGACTGCTCGTTGAGGGCCAGCGCACGGCGCATCAGTGGCTCGGCCTCCACCAGCCGGTTCGTGGTCTTGAGTAACTCCGCCAGGTCACAGAGAGCCCACGTTTCTTCCTTCGAGTTTCCCGCCAATTTCACCGCCTCGCGAAGTAGCGGCTCGGCCGCTTGGAATCGCGCGAGCTTGTAGTGGAGCATGCCCAATGTGATCCGCGCCTCAAACCAGTCGGGAGCCAGTTCAGCAACTTGTTCGCGAAGCTGGAGCGCGGGTTTCCATTGCAGCTTCGTCTCCAGCAGTTCGGCTTCCAGCATGAGTGCTTGCAGCGTCTTGTTGCGTTCCTCCTTCTCCGCTTCGAGCCGGGCTGCGGACGACTTGATCTGCTCGTTCTGTCGACGAACGGTCTCCAATGTCGATGGTCGGCTGCTCTCCAAATAGGCCAGAGCCTCGTCGGTTCCTTCGTTCTGCATGATCTCTGAGGCCCGTTGGAAGACCGGGCTGGCTCCCTCCTTCAGGCCCTCCTGAATCAACTTGATCAGGTCATCGACTCGGCCGAGCGCGAGGTCACGTTCCTTCTCGATCTCCGCGATCTGCTTCCCGCGCCCCTTCTCATCGGGAAGGGCTTTGATTTTCGCCTCAGCCGACTGGCGAATTTCCTGACGGATCGATTCGGCGAGTGCAGTGGGGTCTTTCAGTTCTTGGACCGCCGCATTGATCTCGGAGGTGGTTTGCTGGCCTGTGGCTTGGATTTGTGCAGAGGTCGACTGGTGGGCGTCGGCGACGGTCGTGAGCAACGTCTGCTGGGTATCTGTCAGAACTTTACTCTGCTTCTGCTGTCCCAGGTTGATCCAAGCAATCCCGCCGGCGATCAGTACCAGGGCCGCCGTGATTCCAACCATCCAGGACCGGAACCCGCGCCGCAGCTTCGACAGATCATCGCGCAGCCGCCGTACCGAGAGTTCGGTCTCCTGGGGGGTGTGAATCGGATACCACACCTGCTCGGCGGTGAGGACGCCTTGGCGGTAGACCGACTGCAACCGTTGGCGTTCGGTGGCATCAGCCTGGGCGGCTTCGCTCTCAGTCTCGTGGCCTGGACCCCCAGGTCCGGGCGGAACGGATGAGGCGGGCGGAACGGACGTGGGCGTCCGTTCTACGGGTGTATCGATCGTCTCGGCTGCGGCGTCGCGCGGGAGGTCGTTCTCCGCGATCAGATAGTACACCGGCCTTTTCCGCGACCGGGCGTAGAGGGCCTCGTACTGCGTGTACGAACAGCGTCCGAACATGGCGTCCGGCGTCGGCGGTTCGGCTCCGTAGGCGTGGCCGACGATCTGCAACACCGCCGAACAGCTGTCGATCTGACGCCGCAGCATCGGACGGATGTCCTCGCTACTGGTCTCGAAGATGTCCTGCCACACCGGTTCATACCCCAGCGCGTGCAGCGTGTTTGCCACCAGTTGCCGGGCCGTCCGCAGCTCGCGCGAGACGGAGGAGATGAAGATCTGAGGTTTCATGGCCGCAGCAGCCCGCTGAGGGGTGTGTCATCCGTAAGGGTGTGTGAAAACTTCCGAAGTCTTCGGAGACTTCGGAAGTTTGTCGCCTTTCGCTCCGCGAAAGAGCGTCCCTTTTCGGAGAAAACGGCGACAGTGCGGAGAGACTGCCAGGCCGCCGGACCGTGGCGATGAAGCGGGGTCATGTTACGTGGTGGCGGTGGGCGAGTCCACGATGGAATGAAAGCGATTCTCCGGACGCTGACGCTTCCGGCTCAGTCGCTACTGCCGCCGTATCTCATACCCCAGCACGATCACGGCCTTGAGCGTCTCGGACGCGGTCTGCCGGTCATAGACCTTCTCCGACTCGGGCAACTGGCCGTACGAGACCAGGCACGGGTGGTGCTTGCGGGTGTCGTCTCGCTTCGGGCCATAGGTCCAGCCCTCCTTGATCCGCTGAGCGGCCCAGACCTCATGCGTGTTCTCGGCCAGCTGCTCCAGAAGTGGGAGTAAGGATCCCGGAAGAGCGACGTGTGAGGTCTCGAGCGGGTGCGGTTGGTAAGGGATCACGAGTGATTCCGATGCGGGACAGTGGGAAACGGTGCAGACGGATCGTGTCAGGGAATGGTTTCGAGGTCAAATCCTAGCCACTGTGCGCTGCCCAGATTCTCATCTGGGCGATCATGCGACTTCGGAGTCGCCCGGGACGCCCCTCAAACCGATTTCCCCTGCAACACGCCAATCACTACGGAAACACCGCTTCTTCAACGGGCTGCTATGGAGTCGGACTGTCCGTCAAACCGACAGCACCTCACTGATCCGCTGACGGGCACCACTCATGCTCGCCGTTCCCGGTCCGCGAGGATCGAGGTTCCGATGGTTTGGAACCGGTCGAGTCGGACCAATTCGGTCGTTTGTCAACCGATCTTCAACCACTTCCGAGTACGAAAACCCTTGCGACGCCGATCACCGGAGGCCAGGATACTGCCTCACCGAACACGTGCAGAGTTTTTGGACCGTGCGGCCCGCTTCAACTGATCGGCCAATCTGAGGTAAGCCAGTAGAGTTCCAACGGTCGATAATCCATGCCAAAGTTTTCTGACCAGCCAGCATGGAGCTGTGGAAATAGATTTTTAACCGTCTGTAAACAACGGTTCTTCAGTGAAACGGCCGAAATGCTCCAGCCGTACTTGATTCGCCATTGCGTCGCCGATTTCCTCGAGTTGTTTCATTGCGTTGACGGAGTCGAGCTTTGCGACTTGGCGCGAATCAATGTGCGGAAGATTCAGCGACTGTAAGCCCGGTCTGGTGAGTGCCACGTCATACCGGGCGTAGAGAAAAGCCCGTCCGAGGTCTTCGTCAAGTGGTATTGGATCGGAGGCGAGGTCCGTCGGATTCCGTCGCGGAATGAGATCTCCGATTTCCTGATCGAGCTCACATCCGAACGAGCATCTTCCCACGGTTCGGCAATTGATGTCCTGATCGAACGAAGCTTGAGACAGCAGCGCTTTGAGTGTCGCGACGGCGGCGGTGGCCAGGTTGCTCCCCGAATCCTTTCCCAATGATGGAATCTGCCCCGTTCCAAACGAAACGACAAGCAGCTTGCTCTCTCCTCGATCCCAACTGAGTCGATACGCGGGTTCCGTCGCCATCCGAGCCAGACAGAATGCGGGATTGTTATAGGCCGTCGTTGCACCATCCACGAAAGCGACCGACTGGGACGGATCGTCCTTGACCCAATTGAGCATCTCGTGGGAAAAGTAGACCGGTGCCGCAGTGCTCGCCCGGACGAATTGCCACAGCGGGATGTTGAGATTGCAGTCGGGGAGATCCATCGAGTTGTACTTCGCCGCCGGATTGGACGTGATTGGCCATGCCGAATCGGTCTTGGCATTCCGCGCCACGATAAGCAACAGCGTTTTCAAGTGTTGCGGTGCGAGGGTTGCTTCCTCCGTGAATACCGCTTTGAGCTTCGCCGTGAGTGGTCCATGGTCGTACAGGCTTCTCCACTGCTCGTACCATTTGCGTTTACTGAAAGCCGATCTCCCAAACTCATGGTACAGATCGAGTATTTCAGCGACAGATAACCCGCGAGCAATTGCTGCCGCAACAATGGCTCCCGTGCTTGTTCCAGCAACGTAGTCGAAGAATTGGCACAGTCGAAAGCTGCTGGGATCGATCCCCGAATGTTGCGCATAGTGCTGAGCGAGTAATGCTTCCAACCGTAGCAGCGCTTTGACCGCAATCAGACCGCGAACCCCGCCGCCATCCAGAGACAGCATTCGGCGAGGACGCCTTTCCTGATAGCGCGCGGCCAAGTGTTTCCAAGGAGCCCAATCCGTACTGTTCATCAGAAGACCTCGTTGAATTCTCAGAGCATCTCACAGCATGAGTCGAACACAGGCGTCTGAACGCGAGTCACAGGAGCGACTCGCCTACGAATCTCAGTCGCCCCCGCAACTGAGATTATGTAACACTGGTGAATGAGCGGCGCAGATACCATTCGGCAGTCTCGCCGATCAGTCCAAATTCCGTTTCGGAGACGAGACGCTGAAATTCGCTCTGTGAACTCGCCAACTTAAACTCGTCGCATTGAGTTCGCAGCCAAGCGGCCGTTTTCTGGTAGGTGTTGACGCGCGCCGCATAGTCCATGGCGGCAGACCACGACATGACACCGACCGCCATGACCGGCAACACGACGGCGCACAGGCCGAGCAATCCGGTCGCAGCCGATTCGGATTCTGTTGTTGTTGGAAGCCATTTCAACAACACTCCGACTTTGATGGCAGTCGCCGTAGTCGCTAGTGCTGAGCACATCTGAAACAGACATCGGAACAGCACAAGGAGTCTTTCTTCTCGGTGAGCGCGGCGCTCGTAATACGTGATCTGCCCAGTTTCTACGTCGGTGAGCCGCTGCCGAAGATACATCTCTCGCAGCGACTGCCATGTGCCGATCTCAATTCGTGTCGAACTCAAATGCAGGACGTTGATCGTTCGGAGTAGTGGCCGGAACCGGTTGGGAAGCCTCAAGTGGAACAAATAATCGAGGTACATGTGCAATGGTCCGATCTGCATCACCGAGCGATTGATCTCCGCCAGTAGCCGGTTCAAAGCCCAAGTTCCAGTGGCTTCGGCATGATGTAGCCGCTGATGTGTCGCGTAACCCCAACTCAGTAACCCCACCCCCATCACCAGCAAGCTGATCAATCCAAACGGTGGTGCTATCGTGGCGTCATGTTCGGAATGAGAACCGTGCAGTGCCAATGCCAGGGTGGCGAAAAGCGTGGCGAGGATGTGCGTACCGATGATGACGATGGCCGCACGAGAAAATGTCGCTTGGGACTTGGATGCGACTTGGCTGGTGTGGGCCTTTACGGCGTCACAAAACATCGCGACGGTCGGTAATGTACGTAGACCGGCTCCAACCGGCATCTGTATCTCGGCGACTTCCTCCGGTAATTCCGGCAGCCAGTTGAAGTGATCTAAATTGTGCCAAGTCTCTTCCAGTCGTGGCACTCCATCCGTCCACACCAATTGCAGTTCCAGCGTTGGCTTTCGGCCCTCTATGGCGAGCCTGATAAAGTCGCGGGTTCCCCCCGGCGTGGTGGAAGCATTCTCTCGTGTCAGTCCGATCAACACGTCGCTGACTCGGACAATCTCACTGTTCACATCCTGAAATCGCGTGGGGCGGTCGGCAGCGACACTCACCACCCGTTCCTGGATGAGATGCGGACTTCCTAAGAGGCCCGCTGCCACTTGGTTTTCGTCGTCCGTGAAGTCTGGCGTACCGTCTAACGCCATCGCCGAAAGGAATACATCATGCGGCTGCGGAAGAAAGAGTCGTTGTGGAATCCCCTCTGCAGCGCATGTTCGGGTGAATAGCGTGTCCGCACCGATCGCCAATTGGGAAATCCCGCACAAGAAATGGTGTGGCTCCAATTTCAAAATCTCGGGCAGACTCCGTATCACGGCTCGCAGCAACTCAGCCAACTTCACTTCCATGTCCGCCGACAACAATCCACATTCGATCCAATGTCGTGACCCGGCAAATCCGAGCTGCACGACACACGGCAATCGCAGGACTTTCGACTGTGAGTCTGGCACCACAATTGATTCCTCTTCTAGCGAATGAACGTTAGCAGAGCAACACAAGTTGACGGAGGGCAGGCTCGCCCTTCAATCCCTCTTTTTCCTGCGTCACCCACACGCCCAAAACGACGCCTGGGCCACCCCGTCAGTTGATTTCCCCGGCCTTCCCGCCGGAGAGGGGGGGTGGTTCCGGCGGAGCGACGGGCGGGGCTGGCGGGGCGGCGGAACCCGACTCGTTCGGCGGCTCAGGGGGCGCGGGGACATCGTCATCCGTCTCCGGAAACTTAACCGACTCGAAGAAGTATCTGAGAACCTTTCTCACCAGCCCCTGGTCTTGTTCGGTAGTGATCATCTGGAAGCGATAAAGCCGAGAACCGACAATCACCGTCTGCTCGGCGTACATGACACTGTCTTTCAGCTTCAAGACGAACATTCGTGCCGGGTGGTCTCCGACATCGGCCTCATCCTGATCGAGCAGTTCCCCTTCCAGCTCCGTGATGAGTCCCTTTTGAAAGGCGTCGAAAAACGCTTTGGCCTTGAGGTTCTTCTTGTACGGTTCGATTCTGACGGACCAGACGAACGATTTGTCTTCCACACTGTAGACGACTTGTTGTTTGCTCTCGTCGGCTGTCCGCTTGGGCTTAGTGGGCATCTCGAACGTGACGCCCTCGACCGTGGCCGGCACCTTGACCCAGTTGAGTTCGGCGGGCTGGGGGGGAGGGCTGTCTGGCCCCGCTTCCGCCAGCTTCGCGGCCAGGCCGACGATGTGGGCCGCCAGGCCGACGAATTGCAACGTCGTCGTGGCCAGATAGTCCTGCTTCGATCCTCGGACGAGATGCGTCAGCTTGTAATTCTCGCCCTTCCCGTCGCCGTCGAAGATCACCTGCATGCTTTCCAGTTCGAAGCCTTTGAACGTGCCGCACTTCGTACGGAAGACCTCGAAGACGTTCAGCACCTTTTCCCGGCCCAACTGCTGTTGGACTTCCGGGTGATACTTCGCGAAGGCCTTGTCGTCCTCGCCCGCCAGGATCAGGCGAATGAATTCTTCGCAGCGGGGCGTATAGAAATCGGCGATGGATTTGCCAAACTCCCTGTTGGTCGTGAGAGCGCTGAGCAGGCGATCGCCCACATCGTTGAGAACCGGCGCGTCCAGACTGAAGCCCACGATCCGGCCCCGGGCGACGATCAGCGTGGCGTCGGCCTTCCCCTCCTTGAACTCCAGTTGCCCCCGATAAACGGTGTGGGGCTGGTCGTTGATCGTTTCCCGCTTGGGACGCAAGGCGTCCTGGGCCGACGGCTCAAGCGCCCCCAGCGAACCGGCGGCGTGTTCCATGATGAACTTCAGCACGGGCCGGTCGATCTGCTGGGCGAACACGGGATCGGTCGCTTTTAGAAACTTGGTGGGGTCGGACGTGCGGATCATCTCCAGGAACACGTCCAGCGGATCGGCGGCGGGGTCGCCCGCGAGATACTCCTTCTCGGAGATGCGCCGGTCGCCATCGAGATCGAGTTGTTCATAGCCCACCATTTCCTTGCCAGAGAGTCGCCCGTCTTCGTTGGTGTCGAGCGTCCGAAACATCTCCCGCAACAGGCGGGTCTGCTCTTCGCTCGGCTCGGCCAGTTTCCGGCGATCGGCCGCGCGGCCCTGATCAAACTCCTGGCGCGAGACCTCGCCGTCACTGTCCGCGTCATACTTTTCAAAGCCTTTGATTTCCGTGCCGGACAGCACGCCGTCCTCATTCGTGTCCCGCTCGGCGAACAACTTGTCGTCGTTGATCGACAGCTGCTGCTTCTGTTCGCTGACGATCCCCGCGAGGTATTCGTCCTTCGTGACTTCACCATCCTGGTCGGCGTCGAACTGACGCACCGTCGCCGCCTCTTTGCCCGACAGCACGCCGTCTTCGTTCGCGTCCAATGTCGAGAAGACCTCGTCGTCAGTCGCGGCCAAGGCGGGTTGGACGCTGCAATCGGCCAGCGCGAACAACGCCAAGCTGAACAAACAGGCAAACGGGCAGTTCGAACGCAGTCGTATCATCATCGAAAGGTATCCTGAATGAGTCTGACAGTTGCGTCTTGGATCATCCGATGGCAGGGAGCGAACGCGGCCCACTCGTGTCGACACGAGTGGGCCGGTCCGACTATTCCTACTGCCGTCCCGCGATGAATTCTTCGAGCGTCACGCGACCGTCCTTATTCTTGTCGTAGCTCTCCAATCCGCTCAGCTCTTTCCCCGACAGACGACCGTCCTCGTTGGCGTCGAGGTCCGCGAACTCCTGTTCGAGCCTCTTGTCCGCAGATTTTGGGGCGGGCTTCTTCGGCGAATCAGTCTCGGGTTTGGCTGGCTTCTCTTCCTCATCCTCTCCTTCTTTGAGGACCGCGCCGGAGGCTTCGACATCATCGGCACTAAACCCCTTGGGCCAGCGCGTCTTGCTGTCGTACTTCGCATGGCGGAGCCTCATGGTCCCGGTGAACGTCGAGTTGGTATCCAGATTGCTCAGATTTGCTCCCCGCAGATCGGCCTCGGTGAAGTCGATGTCATTCAGGGAGCTGAACCCCTTGATTCTTTTCAAGTTGGCCTTGCGCAATTTGACAGTGGTCAGAGAAATGCCTCCAAAGTCCACTTTCTCAAAAATGGCCTGATCCAGCGTCGCCTGCGTGAACATCGTGGACTTGAACGTCGCCTCTCGAAAGTCCGACCCTGTCAGATCGGCCCGAAAGAAATAGGCGTTGGTGAGGTCGGCCCCCTGAAAATTCCCCTCCTTCACCACGGCCCCTTCGAATCTTGCGTCCTTGAGAGTCGCATTCTCAAAATTGGCCATCGGCAGCGTCTTCCCGTCGAAATTATACCCCGTGAGATCCTTATCTTTTCCATCGTATGGCGGGTCGGCGGCCCCCACGAGCGCACCACACATCGCCACGGCACTGAGCATCCACACACGCACTAACGTCTTCATGCTGCCATCCTTCTGAAACACCTAGTTCACACCGGCCCCGGCGAACATCGCCGGGGCAGCCCGATTTGACTACTTGTCACACGTCACCATCCAGCCGGAACGGTTCGAGCCACGCGGTGAACTCGAGCCGGAATAGAGGAACTCGCAAAGATGGGGGCGTCGGAGACTATTTCTACCGCCCGGCCAGGAACTCTTCAAGGGTCACGCGGCCGTCCTGGTTCTTGTCGTGGGCTTCTTGGCCGCGCAGCTCTTTGCCAGGCAGGCGACCGTCTTCGTTTTTGTCGAGAGCTGCGAACTCCTGTTCCAGATTCTTCACGGGCGTCTCTTAGCCAGGCGCAGGCTGGGGTTTGACTTCGGCGTCTTCTTCGGCGTCTTCCACGAGGATCGCGCCGGAGGCTGCGACATCAAACCCCTTGGGCCAACGGGTCTGGCTGTCGTATTTCGCCATGCGAAACCGCGATGCGTTGTCAATGGTCATGCCGACCAGATTGGCCCCCCGCAGATCGGCCTCGGAGAAATCGCAGTTTTCCACGGTGCCAATCCCCTTGAGTTTTTTCAGGTTTGCCTTGCGCAACTTGACATCGCTTAGACGGACCAGTGACAAGTCCGCCTTCTCCAGGTTGGCCTCATTGAGAGTCGCAAGGTAGAACCTCGTCTGTATTGTGAGCGTCGCCCCCCGAAAGTCCGCACCCGTCAGGTCGGCCCCCTTGAAATACACGTCCGTCAAGTCAGCTCCCTGAAAATTCGCGCCCGTGACGAGGGCCTCCTTGAAGTTCGTATCTTTGAGGACCGCATCCTCGAAATTGGCCTTCACCAGCGACTGCTTGCTGAAGTCTCTCCCCGGGAGATCCTGACCGCTGAAATCCAGCGGCTTGTCGGCGGCCCACAAGCACGAACTGCTGATCGCCACTACCGCGCAGAGAGTCAATACCAACGCACTCGTTTTCATTCGGCTGTCCTTCTGGAACACTCGATTACCCCGCCTCACACGATGGACTCCGCTGTCGGATGACATTTCACTGTGTGTAACAGATGCCCCGGACATTGTCACACCCATTCCCCTGCGGCCCGGCTGCATTTCGACAAATCGACGACTACTACTTCTTCTTCAATTCGCAGTCGACGCGAAATCCAATCGTCTTGCGAGTGTAGTTCTCGCTCTGCTCGCGGCGCGCGGCCGAACGAGAAAAGACGACATCGCCGGAATACGAACCGCCACGATACGCCCGCGGGTCGCCGCGTGTGACGCCGATGGGATCGAACGGGAGCGCCACCGTCTTGTCCTGCATTTGCAGCGCCAGCAGATCCTCAATCAGCCCGAGGATGTCTTCCGCCGTTTTCGGCGTGGGAATGTCGAGGGTGCCGAGGTGAAATTGGGCGTACAGCATCTCGGAACTCAGGCGATCCAGACTCCACTCGCCCACACTGCCATGCATGTTCGGTCAAGCCAAACAGGTTCGGCGGATACGAACCGACGGTCGTCGTCCGTCCGAGACCCGGCCCCTGGGGCGAGTTCAGATACGGTCGATCCCCGCGGATGTTCGCCTGTCGGGGTGAGATCAGTTCGCCGGTGTGAAACGGCGTCGAAGTCCCCGCGCGACAGGCATGCTCCCACTCGGACTCGGTGGGCAGCCGGTATTTCCGCCCCGCCGCCTTCTCGTCCGACAGGGCCGAGAGCTTCTCGCAGAACCGCATCGCCTCTTGCCAACTCACCTGTTCCACGGGGAAGTCGTCCGTCTTCAGCCCCGCGACATTCGCAGCCCCGTTTCCCCGCGGGGAGAACCAACTCGGATTCGCACCCATGACCTGCGAATACTGGGACTGAGTGACCTCATGCGTGCCCATCAGGATCGGACGCACCCGGCGCACGGGCACCAGTCGTTCACCCGGATCGCGCAGATACTCGGTGGACGGAGAGCCCATCACAAACAGACCGGTGGGCAGGACGGTCAGTTTCATCCCGACCGAATTGGTGAGCGTCTCCCCCGGTTGAAGTAGCCGGCCTTTGCTCGACGCAATCGGCTTGCCATCCGGCCGAGCCAGGGCGAACACGCCGACGACATCCTGGCCAATGATCCGCACGGGAAACTGTTTGTGGTCCGCGACGACCTGTTGCGCCGCGACCGGAACGCTCACCAGAAGGTGTCGATACAACTCGTCGCTGTCGATGATCCCGTTGCGATCGAAGTCCGCCTGACCCGCCAGTCCGCTGGCCAGCGCAAAGGTGAAGACGCCGTGACCGAGTTCCTTCGACTCCAACGAGGTCTGGTTGTTCCGACAACTGGCGAGCGTGATCAAACCCTGAGCCGACTCGAACGCGCCCCCCAATTCCTGCGGTGTCGCGCCAAATCCGGAGGTGGTCACGGCCCCGCCCGCGTGGCAGCAGTCGAGGATCAACAATTGTTGGCCAGCCGGACAGTCCTGCAGCATCGAACGCAGTTCATCGACGCGCCACCCCGTCAGCTTGGCAGCAGCCCCGTCGAAATCGAGCGGACAGAGAAACCTCTAGCCCTCCGTCAACATCCCATGTCCGGAGAAGGTGATGAGGATCGTGTCTTTCGCGCTCACCCTGCGCAACAAGGCGGGGATCAGGGCCTGGAGATTGATCTTGTTCGGACGGAGAAGAAGGTTATCTTGATCGTCGGTGATCACCAGCACATGATCGCGGGCTAGGCCACACTGCTTCACGAGGGTGTCGGCGAGCAGTCGGGCGTCCGCGACACAGCAATTCAGGGGAAACTGGGTGTACTTGTCGACTCCCACCACGATGGCCCAGCGCTCGCCCTGATCCAGTTGCTGCGTGAGTTGGTCATTCCAAGCCTGCACCCGCGGATCGTCCGCAACCGAGGCGACCGGCGTTCCGGAGTTCGGCACGGCGGGCGGAGAAGCGGGCGTGTTGTCCTTGGCCCGACCGGTCAGGAACTCGCTGAGAGTAATCTCACCATCGCGGTTCGTGTCGTCGTGTTCCCAGCCTTGGGCTTCTTTTCCAGAGAGGACTTCGTCTTCATTCAGATCCTTCGAAGTGAACTGTTTCTGGGGATCAGCGTCCTGGGTGGGAGTGCCGGTCGCGCGACGACGCCCCGCCAGGAATTCTGCGCGGCTGACTTCGCCATCGGCATCCGTGTCGTAATCGCGATCCGATCGAACTTCCCGCCCGGAAAGGACACCATCCTCATTGAGATCGAGCGTGGAAAAAGCAGCAGCCTCCACTGCCGGGCGATCATCCGCCCAGGCAGCTGTGGTGAGATAGAATCCCATCAGGACACTCAACACAATCCGTGTCATCCACACTTCTCCAAATACAAGTTAAATCCTTAATCAGCGGCGGTCATTGACTCTAACAACAGTCAGAGTTGAGGGAAAGAACCAACAGGGGATGATATCCCGTGTTACAACCCATTCGTCTCTCGACAACTCGAAGTTGACCAAGAAAACGACAGACTCTATGAAAAAGCCCAGGGGTTGCAACCCCTGGGCTTTCGGATTCTAGTAATGATCAACGATCACTGAACACATCTCTACGGATTCACATTCACCGCATCGGTCCACGTATCGGTCCGGAACGGCGAGGCGGGCAGACCGGCTCCGTTGCTCAGGTTCGGCTCGGCCAGCTGGTGCCAGCCGAAGCGGACGGCGACCGGTGTGGCGACTCCCTCGGCGGTGACGATGACGGTGTCGCCGGTGATTGTGGCCTTCGCGGCGACGAACTTCTTGTCCTCACCCGCGACGGTCCACCACGTAAGATCCTTGCCATCAGTGGCCTTCAGACCCGCAGCGTGGTTGAAGCTCACGATCGCCTTATTGCCCTCCACGGTGAGCGCCTTGTACAGCGGGCCGGAGTAGACCAGATCGGCCTTGCCGTGAGTGTTGGCCAGTGCCCACAGCGACAGGCGGCGACCGACTTCCTGCTTGTTTGGCGGATGGATGTCGCCGATCATGGTGATCTCCCTGTACACGTCTCGAAAACGATGATCAGACTTTCGCGATGGGTTTTGCATGAGATAGCTCACCTTCTCATCAAATCTGCCTTCACGTAGACGATCTGGTGTTCGCGGTGCCATTCGCTGGGATAGTAGTTCTTCACCCGGCTGGCCTCGAACAGGACGGGGCTGTGGATGAACCGGGCCTGATCGGGGCGGGTGTAGTACCAGAAGGAGTTGCTGTTCCAGAAGGAGGTGTGGGTGGGGTCTTGGAAAGCACCTCGGCCGTCGGTGCTGGGGGTGAGGGTGAGGAGCCAGCCGCCGGGGGTGAGGCAGCGGTGGGCTTCTTGCATGGTGTGGATCGGGTCGCGGAGGTGTTCGAAGGCGTCGTGGGCGCGGATGAGGCCGATCTCGTTGTCATCGAAGGGCCAGCGGTGGTTCAGGTCAGCTGTGATGTCGGCCCCGTGGAGGTCGACGGACTCATAGCCGGGGGCGGGGTGGAGGCCGCCGCAGAGGTCGATCTTGCGGAGGCTGTTGAGGTCGCACCAGCGTTCGACGAGCGGGTAGATGTACTGGTCGTGGATGTTGAGGGTTTCGGTTTGGATGAACGCATTTTGGTTCCCGCGACACGTGTTGGCGGGGTGGACGTGGTAGATGTAGAGGCAGCGGTCGATGTGCTTCACGTTTCCGTGGATGTAGGTGCGACAGAGGAGATCGTGGTCGTCGAGGATTTTTCGTAAGGGATCGTGGCCGCCGATGCGGTGGTAGAACGAGGTTCGCCAGGCTCGGACGTGGTTGGGGGCGAACCAGATTTTGGAGAACGACGACGGGGTTGGGTCGAACGCGACGCACTCGAATTGGGGTTGTCCGTCCCAGGTGAACGGGCGGTAGCGCCAGCCGAACTTTTCGTCGTACTTCCAGGGCTGGCCATCGTGGATCTCGCAGGTGTTGGAGTAGGCGAAGTCGACGCGCGGGTCGGAGAACGCCGCCACCAACTCGGCGAGGCAGTCGGGCGTGAGTTCGTCGTCGTGGTCGACCTCGACCAGGACATCGCCTCGGCAGACCTGGCAGGCGAACTGTTTCAGTTCTCCGATGTTCTGGGTCTGGCCGGTGTAGGGGACGATCCGACCCTGTGGGAGATCGACGTGGATCTCACCCGCGTCGCCGTTGGGAACGATCACCCATTCGAAATTGGTGAACGTCTGGTTGGCAATCGAGCGGGCCAGGCGGTCGAGGAACTGCGGATTGTGAGTGGGCGTGAACAGAGACAGAAGCATGAGAGGCTCCAATGCGGGGTAACAAGAAGAAGGCCGACGGAGAGCACCGGCGGCCGGGGAAGAAGCGAGTTACGAGGCGGCGCTGGACCAGAACGCGTTATTACGGAGCATCTGGTCGCGAGTCTTGCGAGGGAAGCGGAAGCCTCGGTGGCCCGCGCGGATGCCGCTGAGGGTGACGATCACAAACGGTGGAACGTCGCCCGCGACACGGACCACGATTCAGTTGCAGTCGACCACGGCACCAATGAGAGCCGGGAGCGGCGAGGTCACGGAGATCACGTCGATTGAGCCGGGTTCGCAGACCTCGATGAACCGGGGATCGATCGTCTTGGTCGTGATCGGCCCCGTGATCGGGAGGCGGACCACGTCTTCGAATCGCACGTCCGGCGACTCGACGCAGAACAGGGCGACGTGTTCGCCCTCGCAGGGGACGATGGCGGTCTTCAGGCCGGGCGGGCCTTGTGGGCCTTGCGGTCCCTCTGGTCCTTGATAGCCGTAGCCTTGATTGCCGGGAACACCTTGCGGGCCTTGTGGTCCTTGAGAACCCTGCTGTCCCTCTGGTCCTTGGTAGACGTATCCTTGGTTGCCGGGAACGCCTTGCGGACCCTGAAAACCTTGTGGCCCCTGCGGGCCTTCTGGTCCTTGGCTCCCGCCGCTTTGACTCCCCGGTGCGCCTTGTGGTCCCTGCGGACCTTGAGAACCAACGCCTTGGTATCCTTGCGACCCCTGCGGGCCTTGAACGCCTTGGTATCCCTGAGACCCTTGCGGACCTTGCGAGCCGGTGCAGTGTTCTTCGATCCAACTGCAGTCGATGTCGAGGGCGCAGTTACTGCCGAGTGTCAGGCCATTGCCCGCGAGTTCATCATGGGCCACTTCCAGGGCGGTGCCGTTCCAATACAGGCCACAGCCGACCTTCACGTCGAGCTTGCAGGCGTTGTTGGTCTCATCGCCGGTGAGTCCTTTCCCGGCAATCGAGAACGGGTTGATGTCGATGGCCCCGCTGCCGTCGAGGGCGAACATCAGGCCGCAGCCGAGGTCGGCCCGCAGTGCGCAATCGGTCCCGCCCATCAGCGCGAGGCCATTCCCGGCGAGTGCCTCGACATCGACGACGACCTGATCGGCCTCGTACTTGAGACCACAGCCGGGGTTGACCTCGATGCCGCACGTGCCCACGGTCTTCAGCCCGCGCGAGTTGGCGACGAGGTCATCGGCGTTCACTGACACGGCCCCATTGATGATCTCGATGCCACAGCCGGGCGCGACCTCTAGGCTGCAAGGGCCTTGTGCGGAGAGGCCCGGACCGGCGACGGCCTGGGCATTCAGTGAGACGCCGTTGCCATCGACGATGATCCCGCAGGCCGGGTTCACTTGCAGCTCGCAACCACCGGCACCGGTGTTTAGACCGACTCCGGCGAGGTCTGCGGCATGCACTCGCAGCTGGCCATCGACCTCTTCCAGACCGCAACCGGGATCGCCAGCGCTGCCACTTTGAAACGGCCCGATGTCCCAGTGCAGACTGAACGTGTTCCAACTGACGGAGACGAAGTCGTTCGCGTTCACGTCGGCATAGGGGCTGAACGCGGTGACGATGACCTCGCGGAAATCGGCCCCGGCACCGACGTTGACGCGGACCGGGCCGCTGGCCTCATGCGGGATGTCGTCGACCACATCGCCGTGGAAGTAACAGCCGCCCACGACGCCGTACCAGTGTTTCGCCTCGTGGGAGAAGTAGACATCGATCTTGTCACCCGCATCGACGGTCGAGGTCTTGCCGAACGCCACGCCGCGGAACCCTTGATCGCCGTAGAGGTCGATCTGCTGGTCAGTGCGTGCCCAGGCGTCGTCCTCGTACTTCAGGAGCCAGGCTTTGGCAGGGTCGGTGTCCCCCTGCGTGAGCGTGTCGATCATCTCCGCCTTACGGATGATCGGCTGGGCATCGCCGAGGCGTACCACCGCCCACTTGTCGACTCCGGTGCCGGACTCCTTCCACAGGATCGTGGCCGACCCGCTGCCGCCGGACTTGAGGAACCCGGTCTCTTCATGCTCGATCTCGGCGAACGTGTCGCTCTCTTCGGTGACATCGAGCCGCACCGGACAGACGCCGCTGATCACCGCCAGGCCAATGCCGTCGATCGCGAGCGGTTCCAGCAAAATGCAAAACCGGCCGGGATGGTCCTCCTTGTCCGGGACCACGCCGACCAGCAGTACGTCGTTCTGAAAGGTGTCGAGATTGTCGGTCGGCGTGAAGATCGGGCGATCGATGCCGAGAATGTCGAACCGTCCGCGATCCTCACCCGAAGAGTTCTTGACCTTCACGATCCCGGTCTGGCGAAACGTCGGTTGGGGATCGCGCGTGCGTGACTGCTGCCGCGACCGGAAGTCCTGCGCAGCGTCGAGGAACGCATTGAACGTCTCCGCCGGAATCTTCAGCGGCTGACCGGACTGGACTTTCTGGAATGGGTCGGGCATGACGGGGCGAGGGGAGGAGGAGGGAGGAGAGGAGGATAAGACGAATCGGGGCTACGTGCCGATCCCGAGAGCAGCAAAACCGGTGGTCGGATAGACCTGTTCGACGTAGACCGCGATGGGCTTCTTGACGAGGACTTTGGCGATGGTGTCCTCGGAGTCCGCGTACCGCACCCACAGGTACTCCCAGCCTTTCTTGTTGATTCCGGTGATCTCGCCGATCACGAGGCCCGTGGCGTTGGGGCTGGCGGTGAACTTGAAAGTGATCTCCCAGTCCTCCTGGCCCCGCTGCGTGCCGGAGGCTCCGAGGAACAGCACCTCGCCGGGGGAGAACCCTTTGAACCCGTTGCTGTTGACGCTGGCGGTCAAGAAGAACAGCGTCGCCTTGTACGCCCCGGTCACACCTGACGGGGCGATGTGATGCGTCTCGGAGAAGTGGTACACCGGGACATAGATGTCGACGCCCTCGACGTTGTCCTGCGTCACGCCGACCGCACCGCCGAAATTGGGAGCGGTCTTGCCCGGAGCGGCATAGCGGGCACTGGTGCCTCGGCCTTGGGTGATGTGCTGCGAGCCACCGCCGGTGTCGAACGAGAACGACGATTGGCCAGTCTCGGGTGGACTGGTGATGCCGTAACGGACCGTCCCTTCCCAGGTGTCTTCGCCAATCCGCTCGATGTGCGATGACTGGCGGACCAGCCCGGCATACAACAAGGGGGAACCGGCGAGGAGAGCACTCTTGGCCTCGGTGTCGTCGTCCGTCCCCCGGATGATGAACCGCAGATCGGTCGACGCCCCCTCGCCCTGCGTCCCTTCGCGGCTGTCCCATTTCTCGGCTACGGTGATTGGCATGGTGAGGTGACAGATTGGAGAACGGAGGCGGGAGTTGACACTACATCCGACACCGCAAAGCTACGGAGATGCTCGACCGCACTTCTGCGGTCGAATACCGGTTAGCCTAAAAGGATTGCGTCTTCAGTGTCCTTCCACTCGCACTATTGGGTTCGGCCCAAAGAAGGTCGAGACTTCCTTCCCCTGAAGGATCTAGTCGAACGTATTCAAGTTGCGTTCCCACAAGGCCAAATCGATCCTGAAAAAGGACGCAAGGACACGGAAAAGCGACTGGCAACACTCACGAGGCTCGGAGCCCCACAACCATTGCTTGAGAGCTATCGATATCCTGGCGTGTATTGTTATCTCATAGAGGATTTCAACCCGGAGCTGTGGATCGAGTGCATGGTCTGGCCGTTACAAGCCATTGGTGTGACTTTCGGTACAGAGGAGCATGAGAGCCGGGCTATACCTTTGCTGATGAGGCTTGCACAATCGTTAGATTACGACGTTGAGCTTGATTCCGATGCGGCTTGAGCAGTGGCGAACCGTATGTTGCACCCGAACATGGCGGCATTGAGGACTTTGCAAGATCAACGTGATATGGTCCCGCTTCACGAGGGAACTGTAATGTGAGGCGTTAACCATTAGGCATTCGGCCATTTATTCAGAGGACACGACTCGGAACGCCAGCGGGCCTTGGTCTTCAGACGGCACCCGCACGTCCGCTCCTTACAACGCAGCTTCACCGGATCGAGGGACGGGCAATTGGCACAGACGGACAGGCGAGCCAGATAGACCTCGTCGCTGACGTGCTTGCCGCCATCGGCGACATGCTTCACGACCGCCTTGCCGAAGTTGGCGGCTTTGCGGAGCAGACCGGGTGCCGAGGGAGGTGCGGTGTCAGTCATGGTTACCCGAACGTCAGCCCGCCGTGCTGGGCTTCCTGGAGGATGCGTTTGGTGTTCTTGGCAGTGTCTTCGGTGGCCTTGGCTGTCCTCTCGGCGGGGCCTTCGGAGCCGAGGCCACGGGCTCCCAGGGCGTTGAATGTCCCTTTGACGCTGACCTTGTCCTGGCCGATCTGGCTAAGGAGATCGTCCATCCCTGACAGATCCTGCTGGGCGCGGCGCATGCGATCGGGAGAGTTCGCTTCGGTCTCTTGCCTCTGCCTCGCGGCCTCGGCGATCGAGTCTTCCCATTCCTGGCGGGCTTGGCGGAGCGCCTCTTCGGACGCGTTGAGATCGTCCTCGTTCTGACGCTGACGAGCGGCGTGGCTGTCGGCAGCCATCTGACCGTTCTCGTCTTGAGCCGCTTGGCGATCGGATTCGACCTGGCCGAGTTGCTCCTGCCTTCGCTGGTCGCGTTCACCGACTTGTTGCTGGGTCCGCTGATCGTTGGCGGCGTTCTGCGCGGCGAAGTTCTCGTCGAGGATCTGCGAGGCCGCTTCGACATCGAGACTCGAATCGAACAGCTTCATCAACCGCAACACGCCCTTGCTGATGAAGTTCTGGGCGGTACTCCACCCCTTGGTGAGCGATGACGTGAACACCGTCCACGCATCGGCCAGAAACGCGGTCGTCTCAATCCACGCCGACTGCAGCCCGGACCACGCGTTGATCAGTAACCCAACCACACCATAGAACGCATCGGTCGCGACACTGAGGAAGAACTCTTTGAACGCGGCCCAGTGTTCCTCCAGGAACGCGACGCCCTTCTGCCATTCCATCTTCAGCGTGAGCCACAGGATCTTCGCGGCCAGCGACAGATCCCCAGCGGCCAGGGCGTCGCCGATTCCCTGCCACGCGGCGAGAGCGTCCGCCTTCAGCAACTGAAACTGATCGGCCAACCATTGCAGAGCCTGCGCCCCGAGTCCCGAGGCAGACAGCAGATACCCACCGAGTCCGATGATCGCGACCGAGACGAGGCCGATCGGCGACAGCAACGCGGCGATCACGGAACCAATAGTTCCGAGAATGGTGCCGACGCCGGTGATCAGCGAGGCAGCGATCCCGAACGCTGCTCCAACTCCATACACCAACACACCCAGCCCCAGGATCGCGGCTCCGGCAGCCATGACGCCCGCCACGATCTTAAACACCGTGACGATCAACTGCTTGTTGTCCCGCACCCAGTCGGCGGTGACTTTCGTGACTTGAATCGCACTCAAAGCCCAGTCTTGCAGCAGCGGGACGATCGCCATGCCGACGGTGAAGATGCCGCTCTTGATCACCTTCCACAGGTCGGACAGCGTGTCCCCGAACAGCTCGGCAGCCTTCGCGTCTTCGGTCCGGATCACCAGTCCGAGATCGCGGGCTTGCTTCCGCAGAGCCTGAATCCCCTTGGCTCCGTCCTGGAACATCGGCAGTAACGAAGTGCCGGTCTTGCCGAATACCTCCATCGCCATCGCCGCCCGAATCGCCGGGTCCTGGATCTGCGAGATCCGGTCGGCCAGCAGTTCGAACTGCTTGTCGGGAGTCAGACGCGACAGGTCCGACAGCTTCAGTCCCAGACTGGTGAGGACCGAGAGTGCGGAGTCCGACCCCTCAGCAACTGCCACCAGGAACTTTTGCAGCTTGCGGACGCCGCCTTCGAGCGTCTCCATATCCGCCCCCGACTGCTCGGCGGCATAGCCCAGTTCCGACAGCGACTCCACCGAGATCCCGGTCCGGGCCGACATCTTCGCCAGCTGATCTCCGAGTTCAGCGAACACATTTGTGGTCGCCAGCAACGGGGCAATGGCGGCTGCCCCGAGACCAATAATCTTGGTCCCAATCGACTGCACGCTGGCCCCGAACGCCTTCAGCCGCTTCTCCGCCGACCGCAGCCCGCGCACGAGCTTCGTGTCGTCGGCAAACAGCTCGACAAACGCTCGGCCAGCACGGATACCTTGAGCAGCGGCCATAGGAGAGTCGGGGGTCGGGAGACGGGAGTCGGGAGCAGGAAGGGCAGCGGTAGGAGAACGGTGTCAGTGGAGATGCTGGCTCCAGACTCCAGACCTCCGACTCCCGACTCACCTCACAAACACGGTCTTGAGGATCGAGATATCGACCTTGGGAACCGGTTCCTTCGGTCGCGCGCTGCGGGTGCCCGGATGGAAGTCACTCGGCTTGAACGGCCGTGTCTTCTTGGGATTGCGGTGCGTGTTGGCCAGCATGGCGAGAACCGCAGCGGTGTGGTTCCAGGCATCGGTCTGTCGGGCATCCGCCATCCAGACCAGTTCCCGCAGCGTAAACGGGCCGGGGTCGAGGCTGACCACTCCGGCGAGTTGCCAGATCAACCGCCAGATGTCGACGCGGGGTTCAGCGCGGCGGCCATCTTCCGTTCCAGCTCGTCGCTCTCCAGCCGCTGGTTCGCGGTCTCCAGTGCCATTCCCTCCAACCGTTTGAGCTTGACCAGCGCCTTGCGGAACAGGGTCCGCTTGGCGCTCGGGAAAAAATCCACCAGTTCCTCCAGCAGTGCTGTGGTGGCATGGTCGAGGACATCGCCGCCGAGCGCCCGACCGAAGTCCTCATCAGAGACACTCTTCGCCTGGGCCTCCGGCTGGACCAGAGCGAACAGGATGTCGCACAGCAGCACCGGATCGGTCACCAGCCGCTCCAGGAGCTTGCCCTCGATGGCATCCAGCAGGTTGATGTCGAGCAGCGACCGCACGCGGCGGATGGCGTCGACGTTGATCGTGACGGTCCAAGTGCGACCGAGCGTGTCATTGAATGTGTGCATGAAGAGTCCAGAGAGAAGAGAGGAGAGACGAGAGCCAGAATAGAACGGCGAGTGAGTCGAGTCTGGCTCTCGTCTCTGGACTCTCGTCTCTCGTCTCTCGTCGACTACGCCGTGACCATCCACTCGGGTGGGTGATCGCTGTAGGTCGGCTTGGCGGTGACGCTGACCTTGATCGCCTCTTCGAGCGGTTCGGATCGACTGAAGTTGGTGATCGCCATTGCCGCTCGCAGCCCCTGCGATCCGGCGGTGTTGTACGCACCATCGAGGACCGCGAATTCGACGCTACCGTTGGTCAGGAACGCCGTGCGGATGGCCGTGAAGTCGTCATCGGCTGTGTCCCAGACCATCTCGAATTCGAGGCTGCCGTCCTTGAGCGTGGCAATCGTGGCCCGCCAGCCGCCGTTGCCACGGGTAGTCACATCCGCCTCACCCGCTTCGAGACTGAGTGTCAAATCTTTGACGTTTTTCACTTCGTTCCAGGTGACAGACGAATAAGCCCCCGTGTTGCGGTAGAGCCGGGCATCGAGACCGAGTTTGACAGACATCGGAGAGTCCAGAGAGGAGAGATGAGAGAGCAGAGCCAGAGAGTCCACTCAGACCATGAATGGCACTGCGTGGCCATCGGCCACCATGCGGTCGTTCAGGTTCACGTCATTGGCGATCAGCGTGGCGAGGTAGGCCAAGCGCGATCTATCCCGAAGGGATGGCAGCCATTAGCCGGTGGTTGAGCGCGGTTGAGCGCAGCGACACCACCGGTAGTCGATCCAGCTCTCGTCCCGCATCCCGAAGGGATTCCAGCCCATAGCCGGTGGTCGAGCGCAGCGAACACCACCGGAACACGGACGCCCGAGCCAGACTATCCTGAAGGGATTGCAGCCCTTCTCGCCACTGGCTCAACCGCAGCGGCTGGTCTCCCTCCGGGAGACAAATCCTCGCCGGGGACATGCACCGGTGGTGTCGCTGCGCTCGACCACCGGCTATGAGCTGCGACCCCTCCGGAGTGGGATGCCCGGTAGCCAGTCCCACCCAACATCCTCAACTACGCGGTCGGGGCCGGTGCGAATGACTCGGTCGGCGGAGCGGTCGTCTGACCATTGCCTCCAGTACCAACCGACGAAGTCGGACCGGAAGGCCAACGTCCGAGGATCGGCAGGTGGCTGATCGCGATCCCGTTGGTCAGGACTTCCAGATCGTCCTCGGTCGGCCAGTCGTCGATCGGGGCCACGGTGTCGAGCATCTCCGTACTCGTGAACCACGCCGAGGGGTTGTACGCGGCGAGTTGCACATCACTGAGCGTGAAGTCGGGCTTCGACGCTTCAGCCAGCGGGACGCGGAACAATTCGGTCGACATCAGGCGGTAGACCCGCTGCACGTACTGGCCGATCAGCCCGGCGAATGCCTCGCTGATTTCCAGCGGACGGGCGTTCTCCTGGTGCTGCATCGACTCAGTGAGGGACAACAACATCAACCCGGCGTACTGCTTGAGCCACTGGTTCCGCACCTTGAAGTACGGGGTCGGGTAGACCAGGAACTGCTCCGCAGCGGGGAGCGCATGCGCGGCCTCCATATTGAGGACGTTGGCCGGGACTGCGCGCGAGGCCAGGATCGACCGCGCCCGAGTACACAGCTTGTGAATCCGCGTCAGCGTGTTGATCGATGGCGGCGTCCGCAGCCGGGCGTCCGGATGCCAGAGGATCGCCTGCAGATTGCGACCGACCACATCGGTCAGGTAGCGGATCGTGTCGTTCTGCGACTGCGTGTCGTTCGAGAAGTTCGGCACCGCGAGGCCGTAGTTGCTCCAAGCACCGACGTTGTACCAGCGGAAGGCGTCATTGGTCATGTGTCTGTATCCTGTGTGAGAAGTGATAAGTGAGAAGCGATGTAGGGTCGGACCAGCCTGCTTTGAGGCGCAGGTTCACCATTCTGGGGACACGCGACATACATGGTGGGCCTGCGCTCCAAAGCGAGCTGGTCCCACCCTACGTCCTCGACGCTCATGGCGTTTCACGACTCCTTTCCGGGAGCCTCAAGCCTGACGCCTGAAGCCGATCCAACAGGTCATCATGCCGAGCCAGTCGCCGCCGAATGTCTTCGACCTCGGCTCCTCGCAACTCGTTCTGGGCTCTGACCTCGGCTTTGATCGCGGCCATGTCGGACGACATCTGCCAGGCCCACAGGATCGCTCCGACAAAGATCACGGAGACCGTGAAGCTGAGGAACGAGACAAACCATTTCGGGATCACGATGTACCCGTTGCCGTTCATCCCAAGAGCGTGCATCGGGGAATTCGCAGAATCAGTGTCAGTCGGTGCGATGACGGTTCCTTTCAGTGAATGGAGTCCCGCCACAGCGACGGGAGTTGGGACTGTTCTTTCTCAAACGCCGGTCCCATGAAGGGACGCGGGGCGATCTCGACTTCGACGGACTCTTTCGATTTCGTCTCGATCGTGATCTCGCCCCCGTGTTCGAGCGTGCGGGGGGCATCGGTACTGCGATTGAGTCGAGCCGGGCCGATCACGACCGAGCGGCGGTCGGGATCGAACAGAAAGTAGATATGCCGCTTGAGCAGCCCCGTGCGATTGGTCGGCGACTCCCCCGCTCGCGACGGACGCTTACGCCGCTGAATCCGCTGCTGGGCGTCCTGCCGGACGAAGGCTCCGAACCGCGACAGCACCTTGCGTTCGGCGCGGCTGACAGCGGACTGAATCGCCTGACGGTCAAAGAACAGCCCTTTGACCTGGATGATGCGAAGGCCGATGTGCATGAGGCAGCTGGCCTCGGGCTATCCGATGACGCGGAACGTCAGCGTCAACACGCTGGTGAACGTCCGCAGGTTCTCGATGTGTTCCGGAGCGTAGATCGTCTTGAACTCGGTCTTGATGCAGGCCGCCAGCGGGAACGTCGTCAGCCGCTTGGCCCGGAACAGCTCGCCAATCTCTTCGGCGAGGGCGAGCAACGGATCGAACGAGGCGTTCTGCTCGTTACCAGGCTTCTTCTGGATGGCCACGTCGATGGCAATGTCCTGCTGCGACTGGGAGCGTGAAGCCGAGGCATTCACCACGCTGCTGGGGACCACCGTCACCTTGAGCGTCTTGAGGTCGGCCACCTCCGCGCGAGGCAGGTACGCCCGCGTGGCAGTGACCGGCTGGCTCAACGTCGCGGCATTCAAGGTCGCGACTACAGCATCAGCAATCTGGGTAATGACAGGCATCAGGTCTCCACCGCTCCCACATGTTTGGTCGTGATCCGCAGCGTCGTCCGATATGGATCGGAGTATCGCCAGTCGAGGACTTCGAACTCGCGGGGGCCTTCACGGATCATATCCCCCCGTTCCGGCTCGCTGACCTGACCGCCGAGGACGAGATCAGCGGCCAGGATCAGGAAATCGCGGTCGGTGTACTCGACCTGCACCACATGCCCATCATCAGCTTCATACTTCGTCCGACCAATCGTGGCTGGGACAGGGAGTTGCACGTCACCCCGGACGTACGTCACGGTCGACGTGAGATGCTTCGTCCGCTGCTGCTCCAACCAGGCAGCCCCCTGGGCCAGCAGGTCTGCCATTACTGGCTCATCCGGATACGCACCGTCGTGTCCGTGGTCGCGGCGGCCTTGGTCACTTTGCCGATCAGCTTATTGCCGGTGGCGGTCGTGGTGACGATGTTGTTGGTGTCGTCCCAGTAAAGGATGGTGCCGACCGTGTAGGCGACATTGATCGCCTTCAGGAAATCGAACACCCCGAACACCGCCAGCGCCCCGGGTTCGTTCGCCGCCAGCGGTCGGCAGGCGACCCCCACCAGATCGCCCTGAACGACGACCTCACCCGGCAGCCACGGCGACCGAGGGCGTGAAATCGATGTTGTGACCTTCGTGAGCAAATGTGGCATGAGCCATGAAAAAACACCTTCATGAGAAGAGAGTGGATCGAGCTGCCGCAGACACCAACCCCCGCAGGGGGCTAGACTTCGCCCTTGCTCTTGAGGCCGCCTCGGGGATCTTGCAACGCGCAGCCGAAGTCGTGATAGCCGCGCATCTTGATCCCGAGTTGATTGAAGTCGGCCTCGGCGGTTTCGATCGTCGGCGATTCCTGACCATTCAGGAACGCGACCTCGATTACCGGCAGATCGACGGCTTCTGCCAGCAGGTACCACGCCTTCGAAGAGTTCCCGGTGTACTGAGCGTTGGCCAGATAGCGTGAGACCTCGACGCGGAACCGCCCGACGTGCGGGTTGCCGATCGGGATCTTCGAGTTGGCGGTCGTGTCGCGGAGTTCGAGCGACTTATAGAGTTGAGTGCCGATGGCGTTCAGAGCGGTGGGCACCAGGATGATCGCGGGCATGATGCCGATCGGTTTGCCTTCGCCGTCGACCTGATCGTTAAACAGCACATCCGCCTTGGTCAGGCCATCGATCGTCAGAACGGTGTCAGCGCCCGCCTGATAGTTCTTGTTCCCGGCGACAAAGAACGCAGCGTTGTTCAGGAACGTCGTCCAGAAGATGTCGTTGATCTTCAGGCCCGAGCCACGACCGAGCTTACGCGGGACGGTCGTGATCGCATTGAGGTCATCGTTGATGATGTCCCGGCGATCGATCGACAGCACGAGGCCGTAGGTGTCGGCCTTGTTGCTGTAGGTCTCGTTGCCGAGCGTTCCCTGCTTGATCTCGCCGCCGGGCTGGACCTGCTCGTACTGATCCTTTCCGATCAAGCGATAGCTGGTGACGGTCTTGAAGTCGCTGACGTTGCGAATCGCACAGATGTTCCGCCACGTCCGCTCGACACTGAAGAACCCATCCAGCAGGAACTTGTTCGCCACGTTCGACAGCAGGCCGCCGATGTCGATCGTCGACGACGCAGCTGCGATCCCATTGCTGAACGCGAACCGCAGCACGGCGCGGTGATCCCGGAACGAACGCCCGTCGTAGCCGTTGGCCCAGGCCGCTTCGAGGAGCAGCTCCTGGAAGTTGATCCCGCCCTTGAACCGGCGATCGGCAGCTTCCAACACTGGCTCGTCGAACATGTCCTCGACATCGGGAGCCTTGCCCGCCTGCATGCAGGCCGCCTCCAGCATCAGGGCGGTCACGGTCGTGTCACGGCAGTGAATCGCCGGAGCGGCGGGACGATCGGTCCGCAAGACTTCGAGTTCGGTCCGCTGTTCGTTCCAGCCGTCGCGGATCGCCTGGGCTTCAATCTGCGGATGGCGTCCGCCACAGGCCGTGCGGACATTGGCAATCCGCTCGGTCTCCGCGACGGCAGCAGCACGAATCGACTGAGCGGATTCCGGGGTCGATGCGGTCATGTCAGGTTCCTCGCTGAGGCCACCCGATGAAGCGATCCTTGAGCCAACTCCCGCCGGGAACGCGGTTCCGGCAACCGGACCTCGACATCACCGGCAAGCCGCTGATGGTGAACGCATGCCGGGCTTTGGTCCGAATCGACCAGCCTCAACAGGTGGTCGAGTTCACCGCGCCCGATGGCTCGATACGCACGTTCCGAGCCTCACGCAATCACGACACTTCCTGGGCCCCGACCGTGTTGGTCGAGGCCCTTTCCTTGGAACCCCTGTCAGAAAGGGACACCACGATGCCTGCCAAGAAGACCAACCCGAAGACCACGAAGAAGGTTCCCGCCACGAAGGCCGCAGCGAAGGCTGCCAAGCCCTCCGCCCCCGCGAAGGCCGCCGCACCAACCAAGACGCCGAAGCCTGCGAAGCCCGATGGCAAGCTCAGCCAACTCGACGCAGCGGTCAAGGTGCTGACCGAATCCGGAACCCCGATGACCACGAAGGCGATGATCGAAGCGATGGCCGCGAAGGGCTACTGGACCAGCCCCGGCGGAGCCACGCCAGCGCAGACCCTGTACTCCGCGATCCTCCGCGAGCTGCAGAAGAAGGGAGCCGACGCGCGGTTCACCAAGGTCGACCGGGGCCAGTTCGCCCTCAAGCAGTAGGAGACGACCATGACGAACCCATCCCACCAACTGGCAGACGCCATCCGCGACGTGACCGCCGCCGTTCAGAGCGCGATCGACGATGGTCACCGTTCGCGAGTGATCGATGCCGACGACCTAGTCGAAGTGCTGCTGGCCATCGCCGACCGCCTCAACCCACCGGTCCAGGAGACAACAAACGACGTTGTTTTCAAATGTCCCGAATGCGGCGAAACAGATGCGGATCGATTGGTCTGGCAAGACGACGAGTGCGTCCGCTGCGACACCTGCGGCACGATCTACAGCCCCGAGAACTGACGATCCGAATCGGGACTTTCCCAACCGACGCCCCACGCGACCAACGTGCGGGCGTTTTCTCGTGGGTGGGGAGGAACGTTTCACGTCGGGCCTTGTTCGCGACGTGGGCCATCGTGGGCGTTCACGCGGCAACCTTTGAAAGGGAAACTCGCTCTGCCTTGAGACCGGTGAACTGCTCCCACCGCTGCACAATCACATCACAATACAGCGTGTCGAGTTCCATCAGGAACGCCCGTCGTCCGGTCTGCTGGGCGGCGATCAATGTTGATCCGCTGCCGCCGAAGAGGTCGAGGACGTTTTCGCCGGTGCGGGAGGAGTATTGCAGCGCCCGCACGGCGAGTTCGACCGGCTTCTCGGTCAGATGCACCATGCTCTGTGGGTTCACCTTCTTGACATGCCACAGATCGGTCGCGTTGTTCGGGCCGAGGTACTGGTGGGCGGCTCCTTCCTTCCAACCGTAGAACGCGAGCTCGAAAGCGCCCATAAAATCTTTCCTTGTCAAAACAGGATGCTGCTTATCCCAGACAATGCTCTGGCTGAAGTACAACCCGTGCTTCTTGAGGTACGGCGGGTAGTTGCCGAGGTTCGCGTACCCGCCCCAGATGTAGAACCCTCGGCCCGGCACCAGCACGCGGGCGATGTTGCCGAACCAGGCGTCGAGCAGCCGGTCGAACTCCTCGTCCGACACGAAGTCGTTGGCCAGCGGGCGGTCCTTGGCTCGCAGCTTCTTCTGCGTCGGCTTCGATTTCTCAGGATGCCGGGCCACGTCCATCGATTGATGGTGCGTCGTGCCCTGGAACGAGGAGAGGCCAGCTGCGATGGCGTTGTTCGAGCGCGGCTCGACTTTCACGTTGTACGGCGGGTCGGTGTTGCGGAGGTGGATCGGCTGGCCATCGAGCAGTCGGTCGAGGTCGGCTGCCTTGCTGCTGTCGCCGCACAGCAGCCGATGCTCGCCGAGAATCCACAGGTCGCCCGGCTGGGTGATCGCCTCGTCCGGTGGGGCTGGGATGTCGTCCGGATCGCACAGCCCCTGCTGGCCATCGGGATCGAGCAGCTTGGCCAACTCATCTTGGTCGAACCCGAGCAGCCCGAGATCGAAGTCCATCCCCTGCAATTCGGCCAGCTCGATCGGCAGCAACTCCAGATTCCACTCCGCGATCTCCGCCGTCTTGTTGTCCGCAATGCGCAGGGCCTTCACCTGCTCCGGCGACAACCCGCGAGCCACATGCACCGGCACCTCCGACAGCCCGAGCGACTTCGCCGCCTTGAGCCGCGTGTGTCCGATGATCACCACGCCGTCCTCGTCGACGACGATCGGTTGCCGAAAGCCGAACTCCCGGATCGACTTCGCGACCACCTCGACCGCGTCATCATTCAATCGCGGGTTCTTGTCGTACGGCTGGGGTCGGTCGATGGGCCAGGTTTCGATGGTCATGGCAGTTGCAATCATGGCGTGTCCTTGATGGAGGGTGATGTGTGTGGGTGAATCTGTTCTTGATCCCAGTGGCAGTCGAGTTGCGACAACGCTCCCGGACCGCAGTGTTCGTCGATCCAATCTCGACCGCTGGTCGTCACTCCGACGTGGTGAACGCGATCGCGAGATGGCTCGGAGACGCGGCGAACCAACCCGGCACTGGCCAGCCGCTTGGTCCACCGCGACCAGCGGCTACGGTTCCGAACCGAGGCCCGCTGGCGAAACCAGTCCGCCGGTTCGTACCGGGTCGCCTGATCGACGAGGGTCCACTGAGCGATGGCCAGCAGCAGCTTCATCGCCACCGGAGGCCATCTGATTTCGCTCGCTGCCACAGAATCTCCGACGGAACATGAGGGGCCGTAACCAGTTGCCGAAAACCCCGAGAAAATCCGGACCACTGCAAGAAACTCTGCCTATGACCACCACGGTTCCCTCTGATATCTCGGACACTCTTGGCCGGGGGATTACCTACGGACGTACGCTGTTCACTGCCAGCCTGGCACCCCGTGTGGGTCGCCTCCCTTTCGGCAGACGGAAGTTAATCTCATCGTTCATTCGATTGCGAACTGTCGCGTCGAGTGGCATCATTTTTCTTGGCCCGAGCATGGGTTGGCCGCACATGCTCTACGGCTCACGAAGGCGTCTTGGGATTGTGTCCTGGGACGCCTTCGTTGTTTTGCATGGGTGTGGTTGGCAGCGATCGACGTTGGCCTTGAGGAGGGCCGCTTGAATCTCGCCCTGTGACATACCCACGCGGCGCATCGAGCCCGCCAGTTTTGCGAGTGTGCCGTTGCGTTGCCCGTCCGGGATCACGTTCTCCGGAGCGGATGTCGTGGCCACACGCGGCGAACCGGTCCGCCCCAGGCGGTCAGTTGTCGTCGTCTCGCCGGACTGCCGATCGAGGATCTCGATCAGCCAGGCTGGTGGTTCGGGAAGTTGGTCCGGGGGAACATCGAGTTCATAGCCTGGGGCCCAGTGATAGACCTTGCGACCTGGAAGGGCTGAGGGGGGGACGACGAACAGACCGCCGTTGGCCCGAGAGTCGACGTGCGGAGCGATCTCGCTTTGTGTGTTTCGCCATGCCATGCCCGCCGGTTGCCGGTAGACGTAGTGCCGACCACCCGAGGGGGTCAGTGCCATAGGTGCGACAGCCAAATCGACCTGACGATCGAGGTCGTCATTCAGCCAGGTGGCTTCCACATCGACATCAAGCACGAGCAGTCCATCAGTCGGGATGCCGATGTTCGAAGTGGGAATCATTCGAGCAGGACATGGCAGCGATTGCCCGCACCTGCCGCAAACTCACCCGCGCCCCCTCACAAATCGCAAGCCCTCCCCTCTACCTCCGACACATGGAAGACCATCCGACCTATTCCACTGAAGGCGGTAATTACATGCATAAAAGTCTCAGCATTAACGTCGATCGAACTAAAGCAAGTCGCTGCAAAACGCCATAAAGATCCGTCGACCCGCGGTTGCCGAGAGCGCCAGCTTTGCCGAAATCTCACGGAATATGGGACCGATGACGTTTGTTGAGATCTTGTCACTGCCTATGTGGCGGTCGATTATCGGAAGCAGGATGTGCAGAGGGCGGCGACATCTTCGTCGGTGAAGGCGAGGGAGTAAATTCCCTCGCCGCAACGGGAACAGGCCAGGGGTTCGAACTGTTTGATCAGTGGGTTCCAGAAGATTTGGTACTTTCGTTCATTGCGGCGGCGCTGGACGATGATGTCGACGGCGAGGTTGTTGAGTTTCAGGCTGGCCATTGTGACGGGTGTGATCACGCCTTCCATTTCGTAGCGCTCATCCAGTTCGGCGAGTTTTCGTTGCAGTTCGAGTTGCACCGCGCGGTTGCGGTCTGCCAGCTGTTCTGGGCTGGGGGGCGTGAGGTTTTTACGTTTGGGAGGATCAGTGTTCAGTAAGGCGCCGTAGTAGTCGCGGAGCCGTTTGCGATCCCGTTCGCGGCGGGTCTCCATGCGCGTCGTGAATTCTTGGGCAAGTGCGAGCATTCGCCGCTGTGCGAGAATCTGTGCGATGCCAGCTGTGTCATCGGGCGTGGCTGAAAACGGTTCGTCACTGGGTTGGAGATGGCCTATCTCCGGCAATTCGGGCAAGGCCACGGGGGCTTGAGTGAGGGTGTTGAAGGCCACGTGCAACATCGATTCCCACACGTCCTCCGACTTGAGCGTGCAAAAAAACGACCACAGGTGGTACTCGGTTGAGGATGGCGCTGACTCTCCCACGCGAACTCGGACGTTTTGCCAACTGAATTGGCGATCAATCGCGTCCTGCAGATTTCGGCCCTTCAAATGCAGTGCGGGGAGCGTGAACAGGCCGAGGCGCGGGACGAAGGTGTTGAGCACAAGTGCGGATTGATCAAGGAACTCCGACCCCAAACTGACGGGCAGCGAGCCTTTTTCATTTTTCGTGCTGAGCGAGAATTCTTCTTGTGTGTGGAGCAGATTGGCCATCGATTGCGGGACAATCGCGGTGCCGATTTCCTCAGGAGAATCCCATTCCACCAACCCTCCACAATGGGTGAGTAGCCGCGATGCAAAACCGCACAGGTCAGCCGGGACGGAGTTTCTTTCGAGATGTGTGGGCATGGGGTGTGTTCGGTTCCGTTCGAGATCGCCGTGATCGCTGGCATCGTGGGCGACAACAGTCGTTGATGCACCGGTTACTCTCGCTTCCCGCTGGGTAGCGATGCGATGGCGGTGTTATTGGTAGTCGTCTCCAAACAAGGCTTCATCGAGTTCCTTGGATTCCACATAGTGCTGCTGAGCATCCAGAAGTGATGTTCCGAAGTCGTCGAACGATTGATCGAGGTGCTGATCGTCGACCGAGTTCATCCACAGGTTGAGGACGAGCGATTCGAATTCTTCACCGTTGTCGAGGTTGCCGAGGATCGAGCCGACCTCGCCGACAACCAGTTCGAACATCCGAATCTTTTCGTTCAACAATTTGAGGATGCGGTCTTCGAGCGAGCCCGCGGTACACAGGTTGAAGACGAACACATCGCGTGTTTGGCCAATCCGATGCACGCGGCCAATGCGTTGTTCGATTTGCATCGGATTCCAAGGCAAGTCGTAATTGATCAGCGTGTCGGCAAATTGCAGGTTGCGTCCTTCGCCGCCCGCATCAGTGCAAAGCATCACCGGCACGCGATCCCGCAGGGCTTCCACTGCGGCATCTTTCTCGGCGGACGATTGTTCGCCGGAAAAAGTGCTGAACGTCACACCCGCAGCTGTCAACAATTCTTGGAGGCGATGCAGCGTGCGGCGGAAATTGACAAAGACCAACGTTTTGTGACCCTTGCTTTGCTTGAGGAGATCGAGCAGCTTCTCGTCCTTGGCGGAGTGCTTCAGTGCGGAGGCCATTTTGACCAGTTTTTTCGCGGTCGGATCGGTTTCCGCGAGCGTGCCAAGCGACGCACCCAACGCCGCCGGATGACTGCCCTGTGCGGCCAACAACACTGACAATTGTCGACGAGTGAGGGGACGCTTTTTATCGCCGTTCTCAATCTTCGCACCGCGTGAACTGTCGCCGTTGACGCTGTTCAAGTCGCTCACGGTTTCGAGATCGATGGGGGCCGTCTCGGAGTCCTCCTCCTGGGCCACCGCTTTTCGTGTGCGCAAGAAGTTTTCGATTCCCAGGTTTAACTCCCGTTCCTTGTCGCTCGGTTCCGCGACAATCGTTTGAGCGAATCGCGGCGGTAGATCCATCTGCACGAGACTCCGCGTGTTGCGGATCATTACTTCGCCTAACAGCGACCGCAACTGATCTCGGTTGCGAGGATCACGGGGGTTTCCGCGACGGACGTACTTCGCCTTGAAGTCCGCCTCCGTCCGCAGATGGCCCGGTTCCAACAGTGTGAGCAAACTGTAGAGCTCCAACAAATTGTTCTGCACCGGCGTCGCGGTCAGCAGAAACATATGCTTTCGTTGGAGCGAATTGATGAGCTGCCAATTCTTGGTCGTGCGATTCTTGCAGTGATGGGCTTCATCGACGATGACCAAGTCCCACGGGGCCGCCGCAACCTGTTCTGCTCGAATCTTGTTTTTGGCGTAACTGAGCGAGGCCAACACGCGATCGGTCGTGTTCCAAAAGTCGGCCCCGCTCGTGGCGGCGGTTCTTCCCGCCACGCTGAATTCCAAACCAAATTTTCCGCGCAGTTCCGATTCCCACTGCGTGACCAACGGCGCGGGAACCAGAATCAACACGCGTCGAGCCAAACCGCGTAACAAATACTCTCGCAACAACAGGCACGCTTCAATCGTTTTCCCTAATCCCACTTCATCGGCCAACAACACCCGTCCACGAAAATGCCGCAGCACTTTACGCACAGTTTCAATCTGATGCGGAAGATGCTCGACACCTTCCAACCCGTCCAAACACAACAGCTGATCAAACCCACGTAATAGCCGAAACCTAGCCAATTCATGATGCAACCGCAGCAACTCGGGATCATTGGTGGTCTCGCCCGTGAGTCCCGACGATTGCCGAAAGCGAATCGGAATCCCGCCCGACGTGACCGCCTCCGGGATTTCGCGGAGCGATTTTCGTGATGTGGGAAGATCCGGAATGGTTCCTTCCACCCGATTCGGACTGGTGAGCTTCATCCCCCGGATTACTCCATCAATCTTGGTTGGGCCGGATGTCAGTTCCGACTTTGTCGATTCGCCGCATGCGACAAGCAACAATCAAGTGCAGTCTATGCGGTCCTGACTGTGCCAGCAACTCGCGCGGGCCCCAATCGAGAAAATGACGGGGGCCCCTTCAATATCTCCCCACCGAATCCGTCCCGAGCTGACTGGGAAGTCCCAGTTGTCATGCATTCGGCGAACAGATCTCGAAGCTCGATGGCAGCGGCCATGGCACGGTCCGATCTGACCGCAGCTCGTTGCAGGTTTTCGCTGTGGAATTTGATGCGTGTCCCGCGATGCCCACTACGCCCCTCTGTACGAAACCCTCTTTGGAGAACCTGATGCTGACGACACTGACCCGAGTGCAATCTGTGGAGATTCACGTTCGCAAGACGACCACACAGACCGTGGTCCCCATGATCTATATCGCCGCTCCGTACTCGGAACCTGATCCGGTCCAGAACACCAAGCATGCGATCCGCATCGCCGATGCCTTGCTCAAGGCTGGATTCACCCCGCTGGTCCCGCACCTGACGATGTTGTGGGACATCGTGTCTTCCAAGTCGTACGAGACGTGGCTCGACTACGACCGCGAACTGCTCGCCCGCTGCGATGCTGTTCTCCGTGTGCCGGGCTATTCAGTCGGAGCGACGAGAGAAGCGAGGTTCGCCGACAGTCTCGACATCCCCGTCATCCGTCCCAGCTCAGCCTCGCCCGAGGACTGCCTGCGGGCGGTCCTCAATTGGGATGTGTTTGGATGATGTGTTCGCTCTGTTTGAGCCGCCCCTACAACGATGGTGACTCCATCGGGAGTCGCCAGGGCCTATGCCAGGACTGTTGGGAGTCTGCGTGTTCGGCGGAGTGGTGGGATGCCGTCGCCGCAATGCAGGAGTTCTTGCCGGTCGAATCTCCGCACGTGGTGGACCCACGATGCAGCGGGGATAGTGAGTCTGTCGACGTAGCGCCGGGTCGGTGAACTGCTCGTCTGGCTCGGTCCATAGAGAGAAGTCCGTCGCAGCCGCCAGCTCTGGGCGGCTGTGTTCGTTTGAGGGGATGAGTATGGAAGTCCCATCCGAAGTTCCGCTGGCCATCATCGAGACCCAATTCACGCCGCCAGTGCTGCTCATTCCGGCCTGCGATGCCGCGCGGATGTGCGGAAAGACGACCCGGTCGTGGCGAGCGTGGGACGCTGCAGGTTGGATTCCGCGACCGATGCGGATCGGGCGTTCGACGCTGTGGCGGGTGGCTGAATTGCAAGCCTGGGTCGAGGCCGGTTGCCCCCGCCGCACGGCCTGGGAATCCCGCCCGAAGAAGTCCTCGAAACCCACTTGAGTTGTGTGGTGACACAAGGCCCACTGTGTCCCGCGCGGAGCGTCTTCCGCGATCCACTCCCGAGAAAGGACAACGAACCCGCAATGGCCAATCTGTACCGCAAACCGATCATCATCACCGATCCCAAGACCGGGGAACGGGTCAAAGCGAAAGCCAAGAAATGGTGGGGCCGCTACAAAAATGAGAACGGTATCGAATGTCGAGTACCTCTCGCGATCGACAAGACCTCGGCCCAGGCGATGCTCAATGAACTGGTCAAGAAGAAGGAACGGCGAGCCTCGGGGGTCGTCGATCGGTTCGACGAGGAGCGCAAACGTCCGATCACCCACCACATGGACGAATTCGAGAAGCACCTGCGGGCCAAGCGAGTCAGCGAGGGGCAGGTCCGATTGGTGATCTATCGGGCGAAACAGATCATCGACAGTTGCAAGTCGAAGGTCGCGTCGGACCTCACCGCCAGCCGGGTGCAGTCGTTCCTCGCTGACCTCCGAGAGCAGGGGAAGAGCATCCAGACCAGCAACCACTACCTGCGGGCGATCAAGCAGTTCTCGCGATGGCTGGTGAAGGACCGCCGGGCGCACGACGATCCGCTGGCCTTCATCGCCATGCTCAATGTCAGCACCGATCGACGCCACGACCGCCGCCCACTGACCGAAGCCGAGTTCACCGCCTTGCTCCAGGTCGCCCGCTCCGGCCCCGTCACCTTCAAGATGGCCGGTCCCGACCGAGCCATGCTCTACACCGTGGCCGCCTATACCGGTTTGCGAGCCAGCGAACTCGCCAGCCTCACCTGCGACAGCTTCCGGCTCGACGACGACACGCCGACCGTGATGGTGAAAGCTGCGTATTCAAAACACCGCAGACAAGACACACTCCCGCTGCACCCCAGTCTGGTTGCCATACTGCGACCCTGGCTTCACGGGAAGACCTCGACAGAGAATGCCTGGCCCGGAAAATGGGCTGAGGCAAGGCACGCGGGCCAGATGATGAAAGCCGATCTGGAATCCGCCGGAATCCCCTACGTCGACGCCCACGGCCTCTACGCCGACTTCCACGCCCTGCGACACACGTTCATCACCAACATGATGAAGTCCGGCGTGAACCCCAAGACCGCTCAAGCCCTCGCCCGGCACTCCACGATCGATTTGACGATGAATGTGTACACGACCCTGACCGTGACGGACCAAGCCGCCGCACTCAATACGCTGCCTGCGGTTCCGTCCTATTATGCACCGGTTTCCCCGACCGGAACCGTAGGCTGATTGCCGAGATTTCGCCTGAGAGTGGCCACAAAAAGGTGCCCACAGTGGTGCCGCGAGGTGCCCACTATGGTGCCATTCTGCTTTCCGCTAGATGTCACTGGATGTATCAGTTTGCATCCAAACTCGCCTAAAACGGGGGTTGATCTCTCCGAAAACGCAAAACGGAAACCCCGAGTGACTCGGGGTTTCCGGCGTGAGACCCAGTGTTTTACCGACGATACTGAAGCGGAGAAGGAGAGATTCGAACTCTCGATGCCCTTTCGGGCATACCGGTTTTCGAGACCGGCGCATTCGGCCACTCTGCCACCTCTCCGGAGGTTATGTGGGACGGAGAGTGTAACTCTGACCGCGAACTCTTTCCAGCGAATCCTTGGGCAATCTACGGCAACGTACTGTTTCAGACGGGGCAGGTTCCCCGTGGTCAGTTCTCAGTCTTCCGTCAGAGGCTAAAGCCCCAGTGGAAACACGTGCGTTGCCGTGGGCAATCAGAAGTGTCATGGCTGGCCAATTGTTCAAACTGGCCGATCGGATCAATGTCACGCAGAGACGCGGAGGCCGCAGAGAAAACTCAGAATTCCCGGTCACTCTGCGACCTCCTCGCCTCTGCGTATCACATCTTGTGAGAGACCTCTCTCGATTGGACTGGGAATTCCGTGCCCCCAACATCCCCCAGTTTGTGAAACTGGCCAACCGTCTGTGTGAGGCCCCTCCCGGTTTCGCTTTCCGGGCGGGCCACTTAGAATTCGGCTCGACTGGGTTCGAGGGCAGCTGAAGGGCATCCCGTGAGGGATTCCCGCTGCCTGAACGGGTCGCCGACGAAGGAACACGCTGTGCGCTGGACGAAGACATTTATCCCGACCATGAAGGAAGACCCCTCGGACGCCGAGGTGCCGAGCCACCGGCTGATGCTGCGGGCGGGGTTGATTCGCCAGGTCATGGCCGGGGCGTACACGTATTTGCCGCTCGGGCTGCGGGCGCTGCACAAGGCCACGAACATCGTGCGGCAGGAGATGGACCGCGCGGGCGGCGTCGAGATTCAGATGACGGCCCTCACGCCAATCGACCTTTACGAGCGGACCGGACGCATCAAGGCGTTCGGCAACGTGCTGATGAACGTCCACGTCTCACGCGGCGACCGCAAGGTCCACATGGCCCTCGGCCCCACGCACGAAGAAGTCGTCACCGATCTCGTCGCCCGCCACATCAACAGCTACCGCCAACTTCCGATCACGCTGTACCAGATTCAGACGAAGTTCCGGAACGAGGAACGCCCGCGATTCGGCATCCTGCGGACCAGCGAATTCCTGATGAAGGACGCCTACAGCTTCAGCACCTCGCTGGAGCAACTCAACGAAGCGTACCAGGCGATGTACGATGCCTACTGCCGCATCTTCACACGGTGCGGACTGAAGTTCATTCCGGTCGAGGCCGAAAGCGGACCGATCGGCGGCGAGGGGTCGCACGAGTTCATGATCCCGGCGGGGAATGGCGAGGACACGATCCTCAAGTGCGACGGGTGCAACTACGGGGCCAACGTGGAGCGGGCCGAGACGGGGCGTAAACGTTCCAACACTGTGCAGCCCGAAGCCGACCGGAAGCCGATCACCGAGATCGCCACGCCCGCTGCGGGAAGCATCGACGCGGTCTGCAAGATGCTGAAGTGCAAGCCGCACAAGATGATTAAGACCTTAATCTTCAAGGCGGACGGCAAGCCGGTGGCCGTCCTCATTCGCGGCGACCACGATGCCAACGAAAACAAGATCCGCCGGGCCCTCGGAGCGACAACGGTCGAACTGGCCGACGAGGCGACAATCCTCGCCGTCACGACTGCCCCCGTGGGGTTCGCGGGACCAGTCGGGATCAAATGCGACATCATCGCCGACCACGATGTGCCGAACATCGCCAACGCCGTGACCGGGGCGAACAAAGTCGATGCCCACTTCGTCAACGTCTGTCACGGTCGCGATTGGACGCTGCCGCAAGAGGGCGGCACCTGGAAGACGTTCGATCTGCGAAACGCAGCTGCCGATGACCCCTGCCCGAAATGTGCCGCCAAGCTGAGTCTCGTGCATGGCATCGAAGTCGGCCACGTGTTCAAGCTCGGCACGAAGTACAGCGTGGCCCTCGACGCGGGTTATCTCGACGAAAAAGAAACGAAGCACCCGATCATCATGGGCTGCTACGGGATCGGTGTGAACCGCATCATCGCGGGTCTGGCCGAGACCTGTCACGACGACAACGGCCTGATCTGGCCGATGTCGATCGCCCCGTATGAAGTGGTGATCTGCCCGCTCAACGTCAACGAACCGGCGGTGCTGGCCGAGGCCGAGCGGTTCTACACGGAGCTGCAAGCGGCGGGTGTCGACGTGCTGCTGGACGACCGCGACGTGCGGGCCGGGGTGAAGTTCAAGGACGCCGACCTGATCGGGTTCCCGATTCGGATCGTGCTGGGCGGCAAGGGCGTGGCTGCGGGCGAGGTCGAGATCAAGCACCGTACCAAGCCCGACCCGGAGAAGTACCCCCTGGCTGACGGCGTGCGGATCGTGGCCGATCTGGTGATGGCGGCCAAGGCGTAGTGCCCCCACTCGTAGCTGCGTTCGCCAGAACTCGGGGAGCCCGCACTCTGGCGAGTGCAGCTACCTGGCAAACCCCCTGGTTCACCGTCGCCAGACCAGGCCCACGGTGAAGCCTTCGAACCCCAGGAACGTCAGCGTCGGGGCACCGGCGTCGGTCCAGAGTTGGCCCTCGTACATCCCGCGAATCGTGAAGATCCCCGCCTCACCGGAGTACATTTCCCACTCCGCCCCCAGACCCATTTCCACTGCCGCTGTGACCTCATCCGCGTCGCGCAAGGCGACGTTAGGCGGGCCGGGGGTGGGCGTGACATCCCCCGTGACGCTCCTTTGGATCGTCTTGTGGCCGAACAACAACGCCCCGCGTGCATTCGCGACCACCGATAGACCCGTCGTGCCAATCGGGTGCCGACCGTCGATGGCCAGCGACGGCCCGATGCCTGAGAAGTTGCGACTCCAGTTCAGCGATCCGGGAGCGAACAAGCTGATGACCTGGGCGGAGTTCTCCTGCTCGATTTGGGCATAGCGCAATCCGGCAGCCCCGGTCAGTTCCGTGTGATTCAGACAGAACGAGACGGTTCCCTCCAGATCCAGCGTCTGCACCGCCAGACGATCCGAGGCGATCAACGTGTCTCCGGGGATCACAGCCAGGATGTTGGCCGGATAGATCACGGTCACCGCGCTGGCACCGGGCAGTTGTGTCGGCGTGGCCTGGCGAGACACCGGGGCTGCCCCCCCGTCGAAATTCCAGTATCTGGCTCGGAATCCCACGCCGGATGCGGACCTCGCTCCGATCCAGATACGCGAGGAAGGATCGTAGTCAAACTCGAACGGATGCAGAGTGAGCGTTGTTGGCGGCACGACGTTGAGCGTGGTCGTTTGGAACGACTCCTTGATGTGCGGCTTAGCGAACACCACATCGTACCCGGCGAACAGCTCCAGGCCGCCTTCGGAATCGTCGGCGAAGGCCGTGAGCGGAACCGGATCGGCTGTCGGTTGGCTGATGTATTGCTTCAGCATGTCGACCTCCGCCCGCAACTGCCCCAGTTCATCGACGGGCAGAGCAGACGCTGGGAGTATGCCGCTGGAGGCATCCTGAGCGCTGACCCCGACGGTGATGCACAACCAGCAGCAGAGGCAGGCCAGCGTGACGAATCTCATGGCAATTCCAGTTCAAGACACCCGCCGCCGAACACCCGACCCGCCTGCCTGATCGGCAGAATCGTCACCATCGGAACACGCTCCCCGTGTTATCGGTTTCATTTCCGGGGGGAACTCCGGTGAAAGTGCCGGGCGGATCGCATTTTCTGGGGAAGAAACCGGGGAGGAGAAGAAAAAGGAGTCACTCGATGCCGTTGAGCTGCACCGCACCGGGAAACGGAAAATCCGAAAAACCGTGCGTGCGTCAGAATTGTAGGCAGTGGAGTTTCTCTACCCCCTCTCCCCACTGGCGGCGTGGCTTTCTGCGTGGATGTGACTGTGGGGAGAGGGCCGGGGTGAGGGGCTCAGCGTGGG
>JAYWFM010000430.1:0-18907 GCA_043778825.1 Planctomycetota bacterium
ATCGTTCGAGGAATAACTGTCTGATTGTCGCCTTTCGCTCCGCGAAAGGCCGGTCTTTCGCGGAGCGAAAGACGACTCTTGTTTCTCGAACGATGCTAAGTGACCCGTAGTACACGCCGTCAGAGTTCCACCGGCTGGCCATCGCCCCAGTTTTCGAGTTCGTGGTAGACTCCACTCCCGCTCCCTGAACCTCCTCCCGTCAGTCGGGGCCAATTGCCATGACCACCTCACCGGACCCCCACCCGACTGTCATGGCCTGTATGGAAGTCTGGGGCGGCAACCAAGCCACGCAGCGCAGCTTCTCCATGCTCGGGCTGGAGACTTGGATCTACAGCCTCCCGTATCAGCAGGCCGCAGGCGGGGGGGATGTGTACTTCATCTCCAGTTGCGCGACGGGTCGCATCACGCGACTTCTGATTGCGGACATCAGCGGACACGGAGCGTCGGTGGCCGAAACCGGGGAGCGGCTGCGGATGCTCATGCGGCGGCATGTCAACCACATTGAGCAGCGGCAGTTCCTGGCCGAAATGAACCGCGAGTTCGGGGAGGTGAGGCACTCGGGCGGGTTTGCGACCGCAGTGGCTGCATCGTTCTTCTCGCCGGACGGGCGGATCACGGTCACCAATGCGGGACATCCACCTCCGCTCATTTACAGCGGGCGAACCGGGCGCTGGGCGATCCTGGACACCACCGGAGACGAGAGCGCCACCGGTCTCTCCGACTTCCCACTGGGGATGCTCGAAGAGATGGAGTACGGGGAGATCAGCATCGACGCCGGTCCGGGCGATCTGCTGATCTTCTACACGGACTCCCTGATTGAATCGAGAAACCCAGCCGGTGACCTGTTGGGTCCGAAGGGACTCTTGAGCATTGTCGCGACGATTGAGGCGAACAAACCCGCCGAGTTGATCCCCGAACTGCTGGGGCGAATCGCGAAACTGTACCCGGAGAACCTGACCGATGATGACGTGACGGTACTCGTCGTACGTCCGACCGGGGCGGGCACGACGGTGCCCTTCATCAACCGGCTCAAGGCTCCGTGGTTATTTCTGGGAGGCTGTGTGAGGGCGGTTCTGTCTGGCAACCGCTTGCCACTTCCTGAGTTCACCTGGGCCAACTTCGGCGGGTCGATACTGGATCAGTGGAGCCGATCCGGTCGGACAGGCCGCCGAGGTTCCCGCAAAGAGTTGTGACCCCAGACTGCTTCCCCGTGTCAGCCTGCCAATGCCGGGAGTTGGAGTCCAGCCTTTAGGCTGCTCCGATGCAGGCGACACAGCCGAAGAATGGTTCTTGCGCGTGGCCCCCGATCCCGGAGGGATTTCAGCTCATCGCCGGTGGTCGAGCGCAGCAACACCACCACCGGACAGTGAACTCCCCAGCCAGTCTATCCCGGAGTGATTGCAGCCGTTCGACTCGCTCGAACGACCAAGGCAGCTGGAATCCCTCCGGGATACAGGAGCCTGTGGGGGCACGAGATCTGGTGGTGTCGCTGCGCTCGACCACCGGCAATTCGCTTCGACCCCTCCGGGCAACGCCGTGAAGGATTCCCGCGAGGCGTTTCCCAAGGTTCTGCCCCCTCTCCCCCACAATCGGCGCTGCTTTCGGGGAGGACTTCACTGTGGGGGAGAGGGCCGGGGTGAGGGGGCCTGAGCGTGCGATATGGCCCCCTCACCCCAGCCCTCTCCCCCGCAAAATGCACAGGGCAAAAGACACATCAATCGCGGGGGAGAGGGGGCCGGAAACGTGCTGGCTGCCTTGTCGACGTGATCCGCGAAATATCCTTCACGGCGTTGCCCTCCGGGGTGGGGGTTTGTCGGACCAGTCAACGATCCCTCTGAAAAGTCGGATGGTTTGGATATACAGTCATCTCACCCGCAATCGGGGCCACCCGGTCACTCGCCGACCTGGAAGTCCACCGCTTCGATCGCTGCATGGCCCGACTTGCGGAACGGGCGGGGCAGCGGCTGGGCGTAACCTTGGTCGTCGATGCTGCGGCAGCGGAAGGTGTACTCCCCCGTTGGCAGGCCCGGAAGTACGGCGGCCCAATGGGCGTTCGTGAGCCGCATCGGCCAGCACTTCGGCAACCCAGCCCCGTCGAAACCATGCGTCCCGACCGGGATGATGCCGTCCGGAAGGGCACTCCATTTCGTGGGTGCCGGGAGCAACTCGGCATCGACCCACGGAGCCGTGAGGAAGTCGGGATCGGCCTCCGAATGCGGGGCCGCTTGCGACTCGACCCACACCAAGCTCTCCGCCGTCTTCACCTTTCGCCCGGAAGACAACCCGCCGCTCCCGGACTGCCGCTCCAGCGGCTCGCCGGAGCTGCTGCTGCCGTAGGGCTTCTACCGGTAGCCACGTTCGCCAGAACGTGGGCAGCGTGGAACAATCGTGTCGAAATGAGGCAGCCCATGCGGATGTCGACTCCGATCGAGGCAGTCGCGTCCGTCCGCCCACCTTCTGGCGAAGGTGGCTACGAGGAACCCCGGCTACTTGAGCAGCGCCTCGGCCACAGCGTCCGGGGTCAGGGCCTCCGCGTGCAGGGCCTGCGCGGACACTTGCCTCCACACCGCCAACTCCGCCTCGTTCGCGGCAGTACACCCGTAGAGCGACGTGTCTCCCTCAGCAGCGGTGATGGTCAGGCCGCCGACGCCGCCGTACTTCAAGGCTCCGGGCAGCAGTCGCGGGTCATCGACCGTCTTGACCGACGAGAACGCGAACCCGTTCAGGTCGGCCAGGCAGCGGCCCACACCGCCATCGAGAGCACTGCGAGCCAGCAGGACCGGCAGGCCCGCCTCCCCGGTGCCCACGAGATGCACCGACTTCACTTCCGGATGGATCGTGGCGGTGCGGATCAGCGTCAGGATGTCCCGCACCCGATGCGCCAGCAGGGGGCGGTTGTAGCCGTATGTGAAACCGGGATAGTTCTCGTCGACCTTGTAAGTCGGAGCTTCCCCGGCATTCAGGTACTCCCCGGTCAGGAACAGATCCGCCGAGCAGACGGCCATTCCCGCTGCGGCGAGTTTCTGAACCGCCGGGATCGGCTGGCCCTCGGCGGTGAACAGGGCCGACTTGCCTGCTCCGTCGAGCCAGATCGTGACCCGGCCATCGAACTTTTTCGGTTCGTAGATCGACACGACCGGGATCTGGCTGCCGTCCGATTTGCGACCGACACGGGACACCAGAACCTTCAGCGATCCAGCATCAATCGTCCGGACCTCTTCGGACACCAGATCGTCCGCTGCGGGGAGTCCGCTCTCGATCGCGACGCCCAGCACGGGGCGGATCGAGGCCTTGTACTTGGCGAGGTCGGCCTTTGTCTTGGGGAGGAGGGCCTGCCACGCGGCGGTCGACTCCTCGGTCATCTTCTGTCGCAGAGCATCGGCTTTGAGCGCATCGGCAGGAACCGGGTGCTGGTCGTCGAAGATCGTCAGCTCGGCCTTTGTCAGCGGCACGAAGTCGAGCTGATCGACCGGAGCGTCAGGGGCCAGCTTGAGATGCGTGGCGAACCAGCGGTACATCAACTCGCGCGACCACTGGTTGTAGTTGTGCGGGAATTGCTTGTAGGTCTTGGCAGCGACGAGATCGCCGACTCCATACAGCGAATAAATCTGCTTCAGTTCCGGCAACCCGCTGGTCTCGATATCGATCGTCCAGTCATCGGCCCCGACCAGGCCCAGCGGACGCGGAGCCATCAGGGCTGCGATGGCGATGTTGTTGATCCCGATGCGGAGGTATTCGGCATTCTCGCACTGACAGCCGCCCTGCATGTTCGAGGAGACCATCACCGCCGGAAACGCGACCGTCGGACGCGGATCGATGGCACACAACATAAAGGTCTGCGTCCCGCCGCCGCTGGCCCCGGTCACGCCGATTCGCGCCGGATCGACATCGGGCAGCGATGTGATGAAGTCGAGCGACCGGATCGAGTTCCAGGTTTGCAGGCCCATCTTGTTTTGCAGCCGCAGACTCGCCTCGACATCGTTGAACTCGGTGCGATGGCCGATCATGGTGCTGTCCGCGATGCCCACCATGTCATAGTGGAACACGACGCACCCCATGCGGGCCAGTTGCACGAACCGGGCCTGCAGCGGGGAGTGGGCTCCGGAGGCAAACTTCTCGGCACCGCTGGCGAGCTGGTCCGCAGCTCCCTTGTCCCCGGCGTCGTAGAAGCGTCCGTCCTTCCAGTGACCATGCGGGCAGAGGACGCCTGGGACTTTCCCCTTCACAGTTTTCGGTCGATAGAGCGATCCGGTGACGTAGTGGCCGGGTCGACTGGCGAAGTAGACCTTCTCGACGGTGTAGTCGCCGCGATCGAGTTTGCCGGAGATGACCGGGTGGAGCGGGGTCTTCTCGGGCATCGGCCACAGACCGTTGGAGACCAGGATCTGCTCCCGGATGCGGGCCGCCTCCGCTTCCCAAGCGGCCTTCGAGGTCGGCGGGGTCCAGGGGTGCAGCTTCTCGTTCAGGTTGCGAAGCGGCTTGAGCCGGGCATCGGCGGGCTTGGTGCCGACTGGGAACACGCGCGGGGCTTCTGCCAAAGCGACCGACATTCCCAGTCCGAGAAGACAGAGGCTCAGACACAGACACAGTCCAGAAATCGTACGCATGCGGGCGGCTCCACGGGGCAGTTGCGATCAGTCACACCGAGTCGCCCATATCGTGGGCAGTTTGCGGCCAAGAATCAACGCTGGCTGATGGCAACCGGGGGATCTTGTCGCTGCACTCGCCAGAGTACGGGCTCCCCGCGTTCTCCCCGCAAAGTGGCCAGCCCGCTGGGAGGGCGAAGCTCCTGCTGAGCCGCGAGCCAGGGGACGCGCGAGCTGGCGTGAGCGGCTCGGCAGGAGCCTCGCCCCCGTGCTGTGAACACGATGGAGGTCAACGTGGGGCACGTTTCTGACGTGCCCGTGGCCCGTAGCTCACGTCGCTCCGCGACTGAGACTCCTCACGCCAAACACTGTCCGGACCTCGGAAAACCCGCGTGAGTCGGTCTTCCCGCAGGCGGAATGCGAGTCGCGGAGCGACATCGCCTACGAGGTCGATTTCGGAGAACTCGCCGACAGTCAGGCTTTCCCTGCGTCTCAATCGTGTTCACAGCACTGGCCTCGCCCTCCCAGCCTCGCCCTCCCGGGGACGGCAACGCCTCCACCCCAATCAATTGTCAGTAGTGTACAATGTACAGGTTGCGGGGTGGCTGCTCCCTCCGACTTCGATCACAATCCTCCCGCGTCATGTGGTGTGTCGAACCCGGTGATCCGAGGGGCTGCCGATGACGTTCTGATCTGATCGCTGTTGTTGTCGCCAGCGTCTGAACCCCGCGACAGCGTGTCTCTTGGTCAAGCAATGTCATCGAAAACCTCTGCGGCCCCGTCAGCCAGTCACGGTGCCGCGCCGGGCAGTCCGCCCGCTCCACATGCTCATACGAGCCCCTGGCTCTGGGTCATGTGTCTCACCGGGGTGGATTACTTCAGCACCCTGGGGTATCAGCCGTCCATCGCCTTCGAGGCCACCGGGCGGCTCTCCCCGCTGGCCACGCTGTTCCTCGTGATCGTCACACTGGTCGGGGCGGTGCCGATCTATCGCTACGTCGCCGGGTCATCGCCGCATGGGCAAGGCTCGATCGCCATGCTCGAGCGGTTGGTCCACGGCTGGGGCGGCAAGCTGCTGATTCTGGCTCTGCTGGGTTTCGCCGCCACGGACTTCGTGATTACGAAGACGCTTTCCGCCGCCGATGCCGCCGAGCACTTGATCCACAACCCACTCTGGAAGCAGTCGCCGGAATACCTGCACAGCCAGATGACGCTCACCATGGTGTTGCTCGTGATGCTCGGGGCCGCATTCATGCGCGGGTTTGGCGAGGTGATCGTCATCGCAGTCGGGATCGTGGCTGTCTATCTCGGACTCAATCTGATCCTGATGGTCGAGTGCCTGCGGCATCTGGCCACGCATCCGCAACTCATCAGCGACTGGTATCAATCCGTGGTGAGTGGTGACTGGCAGATCGCGCACGTGCCCGTCACTGGCACCGACTGGGGCACGATTGTGTTGCTGTGCTTTCTTTTCTTCCCAAAGCTGGCACTGGGCCTCAGCGGATTTGAGACTGGCATCGCGGTCATGCCCCTCGTCGATGGAAAGGGTGACACCCCCGAGGCTCGACTGGCCGACCGTATCCGGGGCACGCGCAAGCTGCTCCTGACAGCGGCTCTGATCATGTCGGGGTTCCTGCTCGCGTCGTCGATCGTGACCGTGACGCTGATCCCGGCGAAGGAGTTAATCGTCGAGCAGGTGATCGATGACCCTGCCGATGCCTCGAAGAAATCCGAAGTGCAAAGCCTGTTCGGAACGATTCTCACGAGATTATGGGGCCACAGCCCCGCCCCCGTGGACGAGACGATCGGCCAGATCGATACCCTCGAAGGCCATCTGCGAGAGAAAGCCGCCAGCCAACACGTCACGGCCCCGAAGCCCAAGGCCGCCAACCGCGCCTTGGCCTACATCGCCCACGGCGAAAGCCCGGAAAAGATTTCGCCGCTGTTTGGCAGCGTGTTCGGGACGATCTATGACATCAGCACGGTGGTGATCCTGTGGTTCGCTGGAGCGAGTGCCATGGCTGGGCTGCTCAACTTGGTGCCGCAATATCTGCCGCGGTACGGCATGGCTCCCGAGTGGGCTGCGGCCACCCGCCCGCTGGTGATTCTGTTCACGCTCGTGAATCTGGTGGTGACGTGGATCTTCAACGCCGATGTGCTGGCCCAGGGAGCCGCCTATGCCACCGGTGTGTTGGTCCTCATGTCGAGTGCCGCGATCGCCACAGTGATCGAGGTCTATCGCACCCGCAGCGGCTCCTGGATTCGCCGCTGGCCGTGGGGCTACTCGATGATCGGCGTTCTGTTCCTCTACACGACCATCACCGTGATTATCGAGCGCCCCGGCGGGATGAAGATCGCCAGTTGCTTCATCCTGGCGATCATGGTCTCGTCGCTCTGGTCGCGGACGATGCGCAGCACCGAGCTGCGGTTCACGGGGTTTCGTTATAAGAATGACGAGTCGCACTTCCTGTGGGACAGCATGCGGCATCTGGAGTTCCCGATCCTCGTTCCGCATCGACCCGGTGGGCGCGATCTGGAGCACAAGGAACAGAGCATCCGCAAAGAGCACCACTTTACAGCCGATGAACCCATCGTATTCATGGAGGTGGAGCGAGGTGACGTGAGCGAGTTCTACCAGTCGCCCGTCCTGGAAGTGATCCAGGAAGGCGGCCGCATCATCCTCCGCTTCGGCAAGGTGGCCTCGATCCCGCATGTCATCGCCGCCGTCGGCCTGGAACTCTCCAAGACCGGTCGCCCGCCGGAGATTCACTTCGGCTGGTCGGACGAAAGCCCGATGGCCGCGAACGTGGGATTCGTGCTGTTCGGCGAAGGGAATGTCCCCTGGATGGTGCGAGAACTGATTCGCAAGGCCCAGGCCGATCCGGCGAAACAACCGCGCGTGATCGTCGGGTAGGTCGGTCAGTCGTCGTCGGGCGGGCCCCGTTGGCCCGTCCATGCCCACCACATTCCAAGCTGGATCTGGCCGCTCACCATTCCGTCTCCGCGCAGGACGATCCATGAGACTTGCCGATGCGAGCCAGCTCCGGCAGTTCCTCATGCACATCACGCGGGCCGTGGAGCGACCGGTCTTCGTGAAGGTCGGTGCGAATGATGGGGTGACGGGTGATCCCTGCGGCGACTTGTTCCTGACTCACACGAACTGGACCGGACTCTTGATCGAGCCGGTTCCCTACCTCGTCGAGAAGCTCCAGCGGATCTACGGAGACCGCAGCCGATTCACGATCGATCCGGTCGCGGTGGGCAGCGCACCAGGAATTGCCCAGTTCTATTACGTCTCCGAAGAGGCGAAGCGGTTACACCCGGATTTGCCGGATTGGTACGATCAACTGGGATCTTTTCAGCGTCAACACATTATCAATCATGTGCACAGTCTCGAACCGTTTATTCGTGTCATGGACGTGTCGGTGGAGCCGTTGCAGAACATTCTTCTAAGACATTGTCTGACCCACATCGATTTCCTGCACATCGATACTGAAGGGCATGACCTGCAAGTTCTCCAGAGTGTGAATCTCAGCACGCTCGCCCCGCTGGCTGTGTGGGTGGAGCATAAACATCTGTCGCCGGCGGACCGCTCGGCAATGCAGGCATTACTCGAAAGCCAGGGTTACGACGTGGGGCAAGCGCAGGACGACTTCTTCGCCGTCCATCGCGAGGCGCAGCAGAGGCTGCACCGGAACGGCTGACAGAGGGTCTGCCCCAACCCCAGTTCCTGGCGTTGACAAGGCACTCAACCCATGAGGCCCACTCGGCGGGAACTGTCGGGGTCCATCGGATTCCAACGGAGCTGAAAGGTTGTCTCTCCGCGAGTTCGAGAAGTTGTGCAGGACCATGTCCTTGGGGCATTCTCATGATTGAAGTGCAGGACATCGGCACTCCGCTCCCCTCTTCATATTTCTGTCCTCGATTTTCCTGTCATCCCCTGGTCCTGGAAAGAGGAAGAGCAGGAAAGCTGACACAGTCAAACGGAGGGAAGGGCTCCGTACTTGTCGCTGAACCCCGATTCTGAATCTGCTCTCAATCCTCTCCGATAAAAACAAAACCCCGGTCGTACGACGACCGGGGTCTGTTCTGCACGTCAGACGTGCAGAAGCGCGGAGCTTGTCCCCCACGACGGTGCCCGTCGTGGGGAATGATTCATGGGAACGGTGCGGCCCGGTCCTCGCTGTGTGCGAGCCCGAATCACAACCGCCATTCAGGAGTACGATCTCGAATCCGGACAATCTACAGGGGCGGAAAGATTTTTGTAGCACGACGCTCCGCGTCGTGAGTCACGACGCGGAGCGTCGTGCTACATTCGGCACCCGCGCTCTCTTCGGCACTTCGCGTTCGGCGAGTTCGACCGACCGATTCGCTACCACCGACTCCCGACCTCGCCTGTTGAGAAAAAGCAACGTCTCTCGACCTCAGCCGCGCGGGCGAGGGAGCAGACTAGAGAGTGTGGGGGCGAGAGGTTCGCTCCACGGTCGGATTGCGCATGTTGTGCTGCCAGGGAGGGCAGAATGGAGTGAAAGGCGATTTCCGATGGCCACGACAACGGTCGGCCATGCGGAGGTCGCAATCGGTCATGATCGACTACCAGCGTCTGAAAACTGACCTGCTGGCGCTGGGGTGCCTCGCCCTCTCGGTGTTCTTGGCCCTCAGCCTTGGCAGCTACGATCCGGCGGACCCGCCGGCGTCGCTGGTGTTCCCTGCGCATACAATGATCGCGAACCTGGCAGGCCAGCCGGGGGCGATCACCGCGACCGGGCTGTTCTCTGTACTCGGTGAGGCGGCTTGGTTCCTCCTCGTCTTACTCGTGCTGGCTGACTTGCGGCTGTTTCGCCGCGTGCCGACGCCCGACCCCGGCCTGCGAATGGTGGGCGGGATGTTTCTGATCGCGGCTCTGGCCCTGACGTTGCAGTTGTTGCTGCCGACCTGGGGGCACGGTCCGGTGATTGGGAGTGGCGGCTGGCTGGGGGCGTGGTCGGGAGCTGTGGTTGAGCGGCACTTCTCGTTGACCGGCGGGTTGATCGTGGTCGGCACGCTGGCCGCAGCTGGGCTGTTGTTGGCGGTGGATGAAGTGATCTCGCAGTGGTGCGTGGTCGGGTTGCTATTGCCGTTCCGAATTGTGTTGTGGCCGGTGCGAGCCTGGACCCGGCGGTATGAGGAGCCGGTCGAAGAGGCCGCCCCCGTGGTCGCACCCGCTCCAGTTCATCGAGCGATTCCGGTCCACGCCCCGCCGATGCCCGCCCCCGCTCCGCCAGCTCCGAGTCTGATCGAGCGCGTGGCCGCGCTGGTGACCACTCCGATTCCGCCCCCTGCGGAATTCAAGGTCAACCTCCCGCTCGGCTCGCGCGTCAAACCGGCCCGCGCCGCCACCACGAGTCCGAACCCCAATGAGCCGCGTCCAGCCCACCGCTTGCCGGGGACGAACCTGCTGGAGAACGCCGAAGAGTTCCCGTTTGAGAAACTGGCGGCCAAGGCCCAGCAGAACGCCGCCACGCTGGAAAAGACGTTCGAGCAGTTCGGCCTCAAGGTGAAAGTCACTGAGATCGACACCGGTCCGGTCGTGACCCTGTTCGAGATCGACCTCGAGCCGGGCCTCAAGGTCGCCAAGGTCATCAGCCTCCAAGACGACCTTGCCATCGCCCTCCGCGTCCCCGCCGTCCGCGTCGTGTCACCGATCCCCGGCAAGAACACAGTCGGCGTCGAAGTCCCGAACGACATCCGCGTCATGGTCCGCATGAAGGAGCTGATCGAGGCCACCGGTCCGGAACTCGACAAGCTGCGGATTCCGTTGTTCCTGGGTAAGGACGTGAGCGGGCATTCGCTGGTGGTCGATATGGCGAAGATGCCGCACCTGCTGATCGCGGGCCGCACCGGGACCGGGAAGAGCGTGTGCCTGAATACGCTGATCGTGTCGATGCTGCTGACTCGCACCCCGGACGAGGTGCGGATGATCATGATCGACCCCAAGATGGTCGAACTCAGCCCGTTCACCCGGCTACCGCACTTGATGCACCCGGTCATCACCGACATGAAGAAGGCCGAGGCGGTCCTGGCTTGGGCCGTGGACAAGATGGAGGAGCGGTACGACTTGCTGTCGCGGGTCGGAGTGCGGCATCTCGACAACTACAACAAGCTGGGGCGCGAGGCCGTGCTGGAGCGTCTCGACATCGACCCGGATACCTACGAGGCCGAGGCGATCCCCGACAAGATGCCGTACATCGTGATCATCGCCGACGAAATGGCCGACATGATCATGACCAGCGGCAAGGACGTGGAGGCCCACATTATCCGCTTGGCTCAGAAGTCCCGCGCGGTCGGGATTCACCTCGTCCTCGCCACACAGAAGCCGACGGTCGATGTCATCACCGGCCTCATCAAGTCCAACCTTCCGGCCCGCATCGCCTTCCAGGTCGCCAGCAAGACCGACAGCCGCGTCGTCCTCGACGAAAACGGGGCCGAGAAGCTCCTCGGATACGGCGACATGCTGTTCCTCGCTCCGGGGACCAGCAATCTGCGGCGGGCGCAGGGCACCTATATCAGTGACGAAGAGATCACCGCCGTCATCGATTTCTTCAGCGACCAGCCGACCCAATACTCTCCCGAGATCGCCGAAGCCACCGCAGCCGCCGCGAAGAAGGACAAGGACAAAGATGCCAGCCCTGCGGATGTCTCGCGTCACCAGGATCCGGTGTATCAGCGGGCCTGCGAGGTGGTGATCGGCGAAGGCCGGGGCAGCGTGTCGCTGCTCCAGCGATCACTGGGCATCGGCTACGGCCGCGCCGCCCGCATGATCGACTGGATGGCCGAAGACGGGGTCGTCGGCGAGTACAACGGAGCCAAATGCCGCGAGGTGATCTGCACTCTGGACGACTGGCACGACCGCCAAAGCGGCCTGGGCGGCGGCAGTCGGGACGATGACGACTACGATGATTGATTGTGGCACGACGCTTCGCGTCGTGAGTCACGACACAGAGCGTCGTACCACATTTCTCTCGATGGATGCGAATCTCGAACCGCTTTTGATCTCTGCGGATCACCAAGCCCAGGGGTGGCCACCCCTGGGCGTTCGCGTCGAGTCAAATACACTGATCTGGTTACATTTTTTCCAAACATCCGACAAAGTATCCACGTAGACCTCGTTGTCGACTCGCGAAGGCAACTCCGGAAACAGGTGTTCACCTGTCCACACTCATCAGGAGAATCTCATGTGGTGGAAGTGCATACTCCTGACTGTCTTCTGGTTGGCTCTTGCCAGGCCCGGCGAGTGTTCACCCATCGATCTGAATGAAGCCATCCAACAGCTTCAAAGCTGGCAGGCAAAGATTCAGACGATTCGGGTGATCTCCCAAACGACCACGATAGGGCCGTCATTCACCCCTGATCGGAAACCGGGTGACTCGAATGGTGTGCAACAATCCGATTGGATCTGGGATCGATCGGGGCGGAGTCGTGACGCAGCGAGGATGTTGATTGGTGGAAGAGTACAAAGTCGGACATATCGGATCGCCAACCGTTTGGAGTTGATTGACATCACGTATCCCAAGGGCAGTGCATGGAACGACACGCCGACTGAAGTCCTCATCCAACCGAAAACAGGCAACTCCGCAGTCGGAGACTACTACTGGTTGCGTCCGATTTGGTTTCACAACATGTGGCTGGGGGATCAGTTGGCGGAGCTGCAGAAGTCTGGCAAGGTGAATGTCACAGTGACAGAGGATGGACTGCTCATGATCAGGCAAATCTATGAGTCCCTAGTTCTGGACCCGAATCACGGCTATCTGCCGCGTCAGATTTATGGGGTCATCGTCAATGAGTATCGGGAGATAGAGCCGGGATTCTGGTTCCCTTGGAAGGGAGAATATAATCACGTCTATGATGACAAGGAATTCGTAAAATCGGCAGATGTGCATCTTCAATGGGAAATCAAACAGGTTGACCTCAACACAGAACTTCCCGACGCCTTGTTTGAGTTCCCCGTTGGGAATGGAACCCATGTGGTCAACAGTATCACAAAAGAAAGATACATCCATGTCCAGGTGGGGGAGAAACTCATCAAGAAGCCAGATCCTGCGGTGTTCATCCCTCCCACTGAAGTCTTCCTGAATGGATTGAAAGGCTGGCCCGGACTGTTTGCCGTGCTGGTCTTCGGGGGAATGACGGTTCTGATTTGCGTGCAGAGGCGTCGGGCCAGATTGGCTGCACCAGTGACGCAAGACGTGGACGACAATGATGAGCCGTAGTGCGCGACGCGCCCCTCGGCTCGCCGTCACCCATACAGCCGCGCCATGTCCTTGATGTAGTCGAGTGCCTCTTCCAGTTCCGGCACCTGCATCCCGCGCTGGCGGCCAGCTTTGTCGCAGCGGGAGAGGAGTTCCAGTTCCTCGAAGTCGGGGTGCTCGCGGAGACGCCGTTCGGCACGGGCCCCGATCGTGCCGTTGAACAGCTTGTGGGCCTCCATGTGGTTCTCGATCAACCAGTGCGTGCGGTCGGTGATGAAGCCCTGCAGCGCCTCCAGTGCCGCGCGGACGTGATCGAGCGGGTCGATCGCCTTGCCGATGTCATGCAGCAGTGCCGCTAACAGGAACTCTTCGTCATACGGCAGTTCATCGCGGGCCAGTTCGAAGACTTGGAGGCTGTGGTAGAGGGCATCGCCTTCGGGGTGGTGCTTGCGGCTTTGCGAGACGCCCGCCATCGGGACGAGCAGTGCGCGAAAGACCGTGAATCGGTCGACCTCTTCGCCGGTCGGGGCCAAGTGGTCGAGTTCCTCGTCCGGGTATTCTGTCGCGAGAAACTGTTCGAGTTGAGAGATCGAGGCCCGTTCGATCGCCTGGCCAGTGATCGAGCTTTTGAACACTAGTCGGGCCTTGTCGAGCGGGTACAGCGTCAGCTCGATCTCGAACGGGCCTTGCACATGGATGTGCGTGAAGAGGCGTTCCTCGCCGTGCTTGCGAACCCGCTTGTGTTCGACTTCGTAGACCTGCCCCGCCTCATCGAGCGTCCCAGTCACCGCTTCGACCGTCGAGGCGAACACATGGATATCGATATCGCTCCCGATTCGGACATGCCCGGTCAACGTGCTGCCAATCAATCGCGGCTTGAACTTCTTGAGCAGCCGCATGACCCCCAGGGCGGTCAGCCGCATTTCGCGCAGATTCTTGAGCCGGTTGTCCCCCTCGTACAGGTGGGCGAACCGCTGAATCTCGTCGCGGATCTCAGCGTTCGAGGGGAGATCCCTCGGCTTGACCCACCCGCCGCAAATCTTGCGGGCGGCCTTCATCTTGGCCGTGTAATACTCCGACTCCCGACGCGAGTACATCAGTCGAGCCGCCTCGAAGATGATCCGCCGCCGCAGCTTGTCGTTGGACTTATCAAACGAGTGGTTTTTGTCCGACGGGTTCATGTCACACGGGGACGACGCCCCGGAACGGAATGAGAGTGATCGGGTGACTACGGAACGAGGGGCCAGGAGTGTCGTCTTTCGCGGTGCGAAAGGACATCCTTTCGCGGAGCGAAAGGCGACACTGCCACATTGAACAGCTTTCCCGGTCTCTCGGCGAGCCAGTGGAATGATACGCAGCGCCCGCCCCTCTGCCCACCTCCCCCTGTGGACACGCGGTCTGCCCCGGGGGTTCGCGCGACGTAGGCGATGTCGCTCCGCGACTCGCATTCGTGACGCACACGAAGACTCTGGACCCATTCCGTGCCACGGCAACGCACTGTTTCGGAGTGCGTTGCCCCTTTTGAATCCCGTTGGCGCCTGTTCCAGGCTTGACGTACATTTTGCGGATGCCATAATCCCTCCCACTAGCCAATTGCGGGTGTAGCTCAGTTGGCAGAGCACCACGTTGCCATCGTGGATGTCGAGGGTTCAAGTCCCTTCACCCGCTTTTTTCGTCCGCCTCTGGGTTTGTCCCTGGATGCCGGGCGAATCTCATTGGAAATGACACGACCGGCCGTGATCGTCACTTGGTGGTCACTGGTCGGTTCCCGTTTTTGGGGTCGGTTGTCGTTTTCCCAGCGGAACTGACTGACGGGAGCAGAATACGTGACGGAACAACAAGTACTCGACGAGCCGCAAGCGGATGTGGCAGCAGCCAAGCCACGCTTGGAGCTGAAGACCGAGATTAAAGATGTCGGGCCGTGCAAGAAACACGTGCGCGTGATTGTGGCCAAAGATGCGGTCGCCGGCGTGATGAACGAGGCGGTCCTGGAATACACCACCAAGGCGGAGATTCCCGGTTTCCGCGTGGGGAAGGTTCCGGCCTCGCTGATCAGGAAGCGATTCAAGAAGGAAATCTCCGACCAGGTCAAGCAGCGCGTGATGATGGTCAGCTTGGAACAGATCGCGGAAGATTCCAAGATCGACCCGATCAACCAGCCGAATCTCGACATGGACACGGTGAATCTCCCGGATGATGCCGACTTCGAGTACGAATTCGAAGTGGAAGTGCGTCCGACGTTTGACCTGCCGTCCTACAAGGGGATGAAGATCAATCGTCCGGTTCGCGAAATCACCGAGCAGGACATCGACGACTACCAGACGAACTTCGTCGAACAATACGGAATCCAGGAGCCGGTCGACGCCCCGGTGGCCGCTGGCGATTTCGTCAATGTGGACATCGTTCTCTCTCGCAGCGGCGTCGAATACAACCGCCTGTCGGACCAGATGGTGCGGGTTCTGCCCCTGCTGAAGTTCCAGGACGGCGAGCTGGCGGGCTTCGACAAGTTGCTGATCGGAGCCCAGGCGGACGAGACGCGCTCGGCCAAGATCAAGGTGTCCATGGAATCGCCGGTCATCGAGATGCGTGGCGAATCGCTGGATGTCGCGTTCACCGTCTTGGATGTCAAGCGGATGAACCAGCAGACCGTCGACGAAGCGTTCTGCACCCGCGTGGGATTCGCTTCGGTGGACGCCTTCCACTCCGCCATTCGCCGCACCCTCGAACGCCAGGTCAAGTACGAACAGCGCCAGACCTGCCGCAAGCAAATCACCGACAAAATCATCGAGTCGGCCAATTGGGAACTGCCCGAAGACATGGTCGCCAAGCAGGTCGAGAACGCCCTGCGACGCGAAGTCCTCGAAATGGAGCAGGCCGGCTTCACCAATCAGCAGATCATGTCTCGCGAGAACGACCTGCGGCAGCGCTCACTCAGCATGACCCGCCGCAACCTCAAGGAGCATTTCGTCCTGGATCGCATCGCGACCGACGAGAAGATTGAGGTCAACGAACTCGAAATCGAGCAGGAAATCTCGGCCATGTCGTTCCAGCGGGGCGAAAGCCCACGCCGGGTGAAGGCGCGACTGATGAAGTCGGGTGTCATTGAGAACCTCTTCGCTCAGATTCGCGAGCGGAAGGCCGTCGACCTGATCCTCGATTCCGCTGTGTTTAACGACACGCCGTTTCATCTGCCCGTGGACCGCACCACGGCCTCCCTGGACCGCTCGGTCTGCGTCGCCCCCAAGGTGGTCGCTGCCGCCGATGATGATGACGCGGACGATGCTGAATAGCAGGGGCCGTCCGTACGTCGGACTCCCCGGATGCGTCAAACCCTCGCAGCTGTCCGCACGGTTGCGGGGGTTTTTGCTATGTGGGATAGGCTTCCAGCCGGTCATCTTCTGATCGCGAAAGAAGAAGAGCATGACAGACTGGAAGCCTATCCCACGGTTCTGTGAGTCTTCTTTCCGAGTTCTGCCATGTCCGAATCCTCCGCCCCCGATCGTCTGGAAGCTGCCCGCCTGGAGAAGCTCAAGCGAATCGTCGAACTCGGCCACGATCCGTACGGCCAGCGGTTCGATGACCACCTCTCGATTCGCGAGGCCCGGGCCAAAGCACCCGCCGAGAACGGCGTCGATGGCGAGACCGTCCGCGTGGCAGGGCGGATCATGCTCCAGAACGACAAGGGCAAGCTCAAGTTCTTCCATATCCAGGACATGACCGGCCGCATCCAGTTGATGGTCAGCAAGGCTGACTGTCCGGAACCGGTCTGGCTGTTGATCGAACAGCTTGACCTCGGCGACATCGTCGGCGTCGATGGCCCGGTGAAGCGCACTCGCACCGGCGAGATCACGGTCTTCATCCAGGATCTCAAGATCCTCTGCAAGTCGCTGACCCAGCCGCCAGAGAAGTTCCACGGCGTCAGCGACATCGAGACGCTGCTGCGACATCGGCACCTCGACTTGATCTACTCTGAAGGAGTGCTGGAGCGAATGCTGCTCCGAACGCGGCTGATCGATTCGGTGCGGACAACTCTCAAGGCCCGCAAGTTCTACGAGACCGAAACACCCGTCCTCCACGCCATCGCCGGGGGAGCAGCAGCTCGCCCATTCACGACGCACCACAACGCGCTCGACATGCCGCTCTACCTGCGGATCGCGCTGGAGCTGCACCTCAAGCGGTTGATGGTCGGCGGGATCGAGCGGGTCTACGACATGGGCCGCGTGTTCCGCAACGAGGGGATCGATGCCACGCACAACCCCGAGTTCACGATGATCGAGATCTATCAAGCCTACGGCGACTATCGCTCGATGATGGACCTGTCGGAGGCGATCATCACCGACTGCGTCCGCGTGGTCCTGGCTGACAAAGCCGCCCGCGCGTTGGCGAAGGGCGAGACCCCGCCCGACCAGGAGCGGCTCGTCCTCCCCTGGGGCGACACCGAGATCGACTTCACACCGCCGTGGAAGCGGGCGACCTACTCCGACCTGTTCCAGGAGCACGTCGGCGTGGCCATTACCGACATGCCCGCGGTCATCGAGATCGCTGGCAAGAAGGGGATCGATACCAAGGGCGTTCACCCGGACGTGATCGTCAGCGAGGTCTTCGAACTCTTCGTCGAAGACTCCCTCGTCGGCCCGGTGTTCGTGATCGACTACCCCGCTGCCATCTGCCCGCTGACCAAGCGGAAGCAGGACAACCCCGCCATCGCCGAGCGGTTCGAACTCTACATTCAGCGGATGGAAGTGGCCAACGCCTACACCGAGCTGAACGATTCGAAGCTGCAAGAGGAACTGTTCCGCACCCAGCTTTCGGGTCTGTCGGAGGAAGACTCGATGGCCAAGATGGACCACGAATTCGTGGAGGCCCTCCGCTGCGGCATGCCCCCGGCGGGTGGCTTGGGGATCGGGATCGACCGGCTCATCATGCTGCTGACCAACAGCCGCAGTATCCGCGACGTGATCTTCTTCCCGCTGCTGAAGCCGGAAGTGCCCGCGAAATAGCGATCATCCAACTCACATAAGAAAGCCCAGGGGTTGCAACCCCTGGGCTTTTTTGCTGGCCGTCATGCCTCGCCACTCGCCTCATGATCGAGTTTCCGAAACTCCTTCCCGGCGGCTTTGAGCTTCTTCTTGGACTCCGCGAGGGGTTCTGCCAGGGGGATGCTCTCGGGCTTCTGGCCGCTGATTTCGATCATCGATTTCCGGACTTGCTTCCCCACCGTCTTGGCGATTTCTTCCAGCATCGCCTGCCCCGTGGCCCCCACCCGTTTGATCTTCGCATCCGTTTGCGTGATGCGGAACAGGTGGGCCGCGAGTTCGGTCTTGTCCATGCGATCGATCAGGCTCTCGCCACTCTTGACCCCCTTCTTGAGTTTCAGGGCCTTGAGATTCATGTTGTACATCCCGCGATAGCCCGCGTTCTGAAAGAACGAGTAGTTCTCCACCCCGTGCCGACTCGCCGAACTCGACAACGATTTTTCCCCGTGGCTCACCTCTTCGCGAATCAGCACCCGATCCACCGCCTGCGAGTGCTCCAGGGCCGTCTGAAACGTATGGGCCAGAGCGGCGAAATAGACCTGAGCCGCTGCGACCTGGGGCTTCTGGGAGTCCCCGTTGATCGCGATCAGGTAGCAGGCGAATCGCGTGAAGTGGTGCGTGCTGTCGGCCTGCCTCACGAAGTGGTCTTCGATCTCAATATCGAGCGACAGGCAGGCGTGCTGTGCCTTGTGGACCACGGGCCGGAACGAGTCCGCCGCCTGATATCCCAGAGCGGCCATGAGCGTGGCCTCGCTCCAGAGATGCATCCCGCTCTGGATGGCCTGGTCTTCGAACCCCCCCGGCCCCTCATCGAATTGAAACATCTGAGGCAGATCCGCCATGATCGCATCTCCTTCCGAAGCTGCCCAGCAGTTTACCGACTCATCACGATGTTCACCATCCGTCCCCGCCATCGCGACCACACCGGGGTGCATTCGCCATTTGGCGGTATCACACGAAATGCGAGTCGCGGAGAGGTTGTGAATTTTTCGGGGGATCGCGCCCGGGCCGGTGTTTTGGGGGCGAATATTTTGAAATGGGGGGGTTGCTTCTGGGG
>JAYWFM010000431.1:0-18873 GCA_043778825.1 Planctomycetota bacterium
TCGAGTGACGGCCCGTTGGGCCTTGAGGAAAGTTTGGCTTCCGATTTCCCAGGGCTGCGCCCTGGGCTTTCGAGTCAGGCCCCGTTGGGGCTGAGGAGCGAAAACCTGCGTAGAATGACGACCACACTCCTTCGGAAGTCTTTCTTCAGTCGAATTGCGAAGCCCTGCCTCGACCGATACTCTGGACAGTGAGGCGCAGCTCATACGACGCGAGAACGATCATGACCACGGCACAAGTCACGCTTACGGACGAAGAAAGTCAGACACTGCTGAGGCTCAGTCAGGTCAAGGGAGTTTCACCGGAAGTACTGCTGCACGAAGCGGTCGAGTCGTATCTGGGGCGCCACCAGTCCGACCACCGCCTGCTGGCCTTGCGTCGGGCGCGCCGTCTCTGGAGCCAGCGCGACGACCTGCCCACTCTCACAGAACTCCGCCGCGAGTGGGATCGACCGTAATCGAGGACGATCGTCATGGCCGCTGCGGTCTCTCCGTTGCTGATTGATACCGATGTCCTGATCGACTACCTCCGGGGCCAAGCGGAGGCCATTGCCTATTTGGAGGGGCTGACCGAACTGCTATTGGTTTCGACAATCACCGTCGCAGAACTCTATGCGGGGGTACGTGAAGGAGCCGAACGAGAAGCTCTGGACACGTTTCTGTCGGCGTTTGAAGTGGTCGCTGTGGATGAAGCTCTGGCCCGGCGGGGCGGTCTGTATCGCCGTGACTACGGAAAAAGTCACGGTGTCGGCTTGGCGGACGCCCTGATTGCCGCGACCGCCGAGTTGTGGGGAGCGACCCTCGTGACATTGAACCAGAAACACTTTCCCATGCTGGCGAGCGTTGCCGTGCCCTACACGAAATCGGGGAAACATGGCACGTGAAACGAGTGAGCGGCCCGGCGCTCGTCGCCGGTTCCCCTGCATACGGTTCCACGACGAACTGAGGTGAGAAGAACCGGTGGCTAGCGTCATGCCGCTCACGGACTTGCTCGCCTGACCCTGCCGTGGGGTCGGGGCTTTCTTGCCATCCCGCCTGCTTGTGGCTCAGCAACCCAGCGATCACGGAAGTTGGCTCGCCTCGCTCCAGAGGGCTTCTTGCTTTCGAAACGCCTCGAACAGTTTCAGCGTCTCCTCAAGCTCGACGGTCGTGCGTTTCGAAAAACGCTGTTTGGCAATTTCCGAAAACACACCGTCATCCGCGAGTGCCGTACGAATGGCCGCTTCCTGAAACGACATCTCTCCGTACTTCACTTTTCCATGCGCGCGAATGAGAGTTTGGGATATCTGTGGCCATTCGTCCCCGACCGCAATTCTTTTCATCGCGATGTCTTCGAGCAGCTGTTTGGCACCCGGCTCAGTGATGGCCATCTCCCCGAGGCAATTGATCGTCGACAAATGCTGTGAGGGGTACGTCGCGCTCGGATACATCACCGTGTTACAATCGATTTGAACACTCTCATCAGCCAGCGAGACTTTCAGGACTGGCAGTGATTCATCGGTGGATTTCGTGATCTCCCACAGCGAGCGGGACGACAAGACCCGCACCCCGGAGTCCGAATCTTTCATCGCCACTCGCAATGCCTCCCGGAATTGCGGAGTGTCGACTCCACTTCTGCCCATCCGGCGAGTTGCACACCGACGATCCTTGATGGTCGGGCTGGTGGCAACCTTAAGCAGCACTTTCTGAGCCTCTGGGTCGGTCGGGCTTAATCGCAGAACAGCCGATGCCGCAATCGTACTCAATGTCGCTTTCTCATTTGCCAAGTAGGGGCGCACAGCTGCGATCGCGATCTCTGCATTATCCTTTTGCCCTCCCAGCAGGCTCAGGCAACCGTCTCGGTGATACACGGGCAACTTGGGGAGTATCTTGACCAGCGATTCCACCTGCGGTTTGGACAATTTCACACCGTAATGGACAGCCTGCGCAATCCATTGCATTGCCTGGTCCCAGTCTTCGCGACGTGTCTCATCGTTTAAGACAGTGAATAGCGTTTCGATGAGTTCCGGATGGTGCGGGCAATACGTCGCGATTTGTCCAATCGGCCCCCAAGTTACGTAATCATGCGGTTCGGTCCCAGGGCTCCGAATATCAATCAGAGCGCGAGCCCAACCTTGCTGGCATGCCGCGAAATCATCGGCTGCGAAGGAAGGTTGAATCGAAACTCCACCAATCATCCCCAAGAAGAATATCTGGAGCGTGCGAAGTGCAATCCACAATTCCGTTTTCATTTGTCCGGTCCGCCCCATTGGAAATCGTCCTTGTTACAGCCTGTCGGTTCCGCCTGATTGTCAGGGCATCTTGGTCTTGAGCCGTCCCAGCAGCCGCCGGGTGCCACTGGCGAGGGCTTTGACTCGCCAGTGTGGGGGGACCAGCAACATCGAGAGAGACGGTACACGCTCGAAAACACTGGCGGTCCATAGCGATCGCCAGTGGCACCCGGCGCAGAGTGTGGCTCATGCGAGCCAGTTCTCCACGCGTAAACCGGGGACTTGCTCAAAGTCGCGGAGGTTGGCGGAGAGGAGTACGCACTGGTTGACCATGGCGATCGAGGCAATCTTGAGGTCCATTGTTCCGATACGAATCTTCGCCGACCGAAGTGCGTCGAATTGGATCGCCGCCCGATCGTCAAAGGGAATGATCGTGAATTGGGAATAGAACTCGAAGAGCCTCGCCAATTCACGATAGGGAGCCACTTGGCGTTGTGTCGTTCGCTCCTTCGCCAAACAGGCCAGCCAACCTCGCATTTGCTCTTCCACGGTGACGATCGTGACGGCGACCGTTTCTTCGTGGGGCAGACGGTCCAGTCTCTCGCGGAGTCGGTCGCGGAGAGTCCCCGCAGGGTACTTCAGCAACGTGGCATGATCGGTATCCAACAGGATCATGCCGCAGGCTCCCGGCGAGCTTCCTCGCGTTCCGCTTCGCGGATTTTTCGTCCTTCGTCATCAATTTGGCGCATCCAATCGCTGTCACCCGCGATTCCCACCACGCGACGCCAGTCCTTGTTCGACTCGGTGGAGCGTTGAGTTCTCAATTCCCGTTCGAGTGCGTCGATGCGCTGAGCCAGCGATTCCAACGTCGGTTCATTCATGGTCGTTCCTCCGCTGTGCGGAATGCAGTGGGGCGTGCATTTTCGATGTGAGTGGATTCTATGCCGAATCCCATCGCAAGTCGACTGGCATGCGGCGAAGCGGAGCTACGGGGATGGGCCACGCAGTGTCCGGGACGCCCCGCCGATTGAACGGCACGGCGCTAGCCGCCGGTTCCCCGGCATGCGGTTCCACGACGAACTGAGGTGAGAAGAACCGGTGGCTAGCGCCATGCCGATCACTGCTTCCGCATCTTCGATGTGAACCGTTCCAGCAGACGCTTCCGGTAGTCTCCGTGGTTGCGGGACTTCTCGGGTTGGCTGCCTTCTTCCTGGGGGAGCATGAGGATCACTTCCAGACCCACCCACCCGAGATCGTCCACCGCGTTGAGAGCCTGGATCGCCAGGGCGGGGGGCGCGGGGCCATCGGCACAACTCTGGACGAGAACTTGGATCGCTGGGGTCTGGGGATGGCAACCGGTCCGCAGCAGCGTCTCAGCGGCCATCACGCGCACGGCCGGCGACTCATCATCGAACCGCGCGACCAACGCAGGCACGTTCCCGATGACTGCCTCGCGCCCGCGCAGCATCAGACCCATCGCAGCCCAGTACCGCACTCCCGGCTCGCTGTGCTGGAGCAGTTGCGGGTACTGGTTCCAGCTTCGATCGTTCACGTCACTCGCCAGTTCGGCAACAGCCAACACATGGTCGATCCGCAATCGGCTCGGGTCGTGCCCCAGCTCATACGGCGAACTCCCCGCGATCCGGCGGTGCATCTCGGCTTCGGGGAGCAGGTCGACATCGCCGATCTCCAGCTGGAGGTTGTGCAGGCCGAGTCGCATCTTCCGCAGGACATCGGCGTGCTGCGGTTCGCTCGCGAGATTGTGGACCTCGGCGGGATCGGTGGTGAGGTCGTACAGCTCCTCGGGGGCGTCCGGCTCAAAGAACCTCGCGTGCTCGGGGGCGAGGGTTCCGGCATCGTACGCCTTCCTCCACGCCTGCATCATCGGCGTCTCGTACATATAGGCCTGGTACTGCCCAGCGGCCTTATGCGGCATGAAGTTCCGCACGTAGACGAACCGCTCGTTGCGGATCGACCGGGTGAGGTCGAGCCGCTCGTCCATGCGCGAGCGATAGCCGAACAGAGACTCACGCGGCGGGGCCGAGTGCTGCCCCGCGAAGGCCCGGCCCTGCATCGTCGATGGCGGTTCGATTCCGGCGAGGCTCAACATCGTGGGGGCGAGATCGACGAACGACACCAGCCGGTCCATCGCCCCACCCGCTGCGTATCCCTCGGGGGCGAGCGACCGAAACTTCTCCGGGATGTGCATGAGGAGTGGCACTTGCAACCCGCTGTTGCACGGCGACCGCTTGCAACGCGGCAGGCCCGGCCCGTGGTCGCCGAAGTAGATGATGATCGTGTCCCCATCAAGTCCGTCGGCCTTGAGTTCCGCGAGTTTCTGGCCGACTTGCCCATCCATGATCGTCATCTGATCGTGGTACTGAGCCCACGCCTGGCGGACCTCCGGCAGGTCGGGGTGGTAGCCGGGGACGTGGACCTTCGCCGGGTCATGCACGAACTGGTGCGGCCGCTTTCGGACCTCGCTCTCATGCGTCGTCGTGAAGTTGAACACCGCAAAGAACGGCTGTCCGGCGGCACGCTTGCGCCAGTGGGCCTTGTTGCTCGATTCGTCCCAGACCTTTCCGGGTTTGGTGAGGTTGTAATCCTCTTTGAGGTTGTTCGTGCAGTAGTACCCCGCCTCGCGCAGGGATTGCGGAAACATCTTCATCCCGGCAGGCAGGGGCACCTCGCTCCGCATATGTTCGGAGCCGGTACTGGGAGCAAACATCCCGGTGATGATCGTCGTCCGGGCGGGGGCACAGACCGGAGCATTCGACCAGCAGTGGCGATAGATCACCGACCGCTTCGCCAGCGCATCCAGGTTCGGCGTGTTCGCATCCGGGTCGCCGTAACAGCCCAGCTGCGGCCCGTTGTCCTCGCTGGTGATCCACAGGATGTTCGGCCGGTCGGCAGCCAGTGCAGTCGCCAGGGGGAGGAACAGCAGGCACCCGCATCCGATCAGATTCAGCATCCGCAACATCGGTACATTCCTGAGTGAAGCGAGAAGAGCGAGAGGAGCAGCAGCTGGAACGGGACGATCCTATCGGACCGGCCCGAGGTGGGCGAGCGTCGCAGATCGGTCGCTGCATCAGTCCTTCAGAAACGGTCCTAAACAACTTCCCGAGATCCGGTACTGCGATGGCTTTCGCAGCTCTCATCGACAGCGAATTTAAGGAGCCAGTGAATGGACTGCCATTCTGATTCGCTGGCTCCTTAAATTCGCTGTCGACTTCCTTCGGATTCCACCTGCGCTGAATGATTGTCTCACCGCACATTCAGGAAAATGTTATGGACCATGTCCTCAAAACCGGCTGCCCCAGCGGATGATGAACGTCTCACCCGGCTGTTGGTTGCCGACACCGTGACTGAATTTTAACTGGCGGTCGAAGACGTAACCGACCTCGAACAGCGAGCGGTTCCCGTCGCGTTGCCGGGTTTCGCAGCCGATCACCACGCGGTAATCGCGGTAGCCGAGCTTGTCGTTGTCGCTGGTCGCGTGGTCGATCGCCCACTGGTTCCCGCCGAGCTGACCCGCGATGTAAAGCCAGTGGCTTTTGTCCTCTTCGACGCGGTATTTCCAGGAAAGACGCGGATTCGGGAACAGGGCGTCGACCTCCAGCCAGGGAGTGGGGTGCCAGCGCACGCCTCCCAGTGGCAGCACCGGCAGATCGAACCGGCTGAGAGCCAGCACCCCGCCAATGAGCGTCAGCTCGTCGTTCACATGAGCCGCCAGCATCCCGCCGCCGATCAGCCGGAACGCATCCTTCGACTTATTGTTCCAGTCGGTCACGAACGCCGGGGCCAGTTGCAGGTGGACCGTCCACACATCGTTGAGCGGCTGGGCAATGTTCATTTCCAGCCGCAGGTCGTACAGCTGGGCCTGGACCGCCGGAGTAGACGGCCCGGAGACGAAGGTCCAGCCGAAGCGAGGGACGACCCACACCCCGGGGGCATTCTCAGACTTCCACATCGACGTGAACCCAAGCGAGGTCAGACCGAACCCACTGCTGTTGGGGATGATCTCCAGGACATCGGTCGATTCGCGCCAGAGGGCGGCGTTCTCGTCGATGACATCGTTGAGCCAACTGGGCTCAACGGAGCTTTTCAGAGCTTCGGCGGCCTCGTCAGCGGTGGGATCGGGTTGCCGGATGTCGACGATACCGCTGGAGGATTCGGTGGGGGGATTCTCGTTACAGGGGGCTTCTGGCTGGGCCTCGACGGCCTTGTCCTCGGCCTCGGAGAAAGTGGAAGCCTCGTCCGGCTCAACCGCTGGCAATCGCAGAGGGGCATCGCCGTCCAGTGTTTCAGGCCGCGACAGGTCGATCTGCGTCTCGGGGGCGGCGGCAGGAGCAAAGTACACCGGCGACCGGGCCACGCTGCGTTCTGTCTTCGGCAACAGGTCCGCAGAGACCAGGCGGCCCACGGCACCGACCAGACACAACGCCAGCCCAAACAAGAGACGTAGTCGAAGGCGGACCATCATCGACCCTCGGTGGGGAGGCGGAAGAGAGAGGGTGTTACCGGATTTTGTGGTCAATGGTCAACGGGAATCGTGGGGTGGCGACTCTCGAATGAATTGCAAGCGGGGGGGCGGAGTGGCCCAGACGCCAGAAATCAGGCGAATATTGCATTGGGAATCACATCGCCCGCTGGTAGATGTCGAGGATCTCGGCTTCTGTGGGGCGCTGGGCGTTGAGGAGCATTAGGCGGGTAATGCTCGCGGCCTTGTGGGCCTTCCTGGCCCTCCGTCAAAGCATCGACGGACTGGGGTCGTCAAACTCAGTGTTGAGCATGTGCTGTCTGAGCGTCATCGGTGTGCGGTTCAGGTCCGAGGGAGCGAATGTGAACAGCGTCATGATATCCCTCTGTGTCTCTGGAGGAAGCATGTCGAGGTACGGCTCGACCATGGCGTCTCGCTGTTCGCGAGACATCCCTTCGAACTGAGGATCAATGACTCTGACCCGAATGGAGGCCGAGTTATAGCGGTAAGCATCGGCTTGCTGAAAATACTGCAGCAACAGTTCTTCGACACTCCTCGTTTCAGAAGTGCGTTTGGCTTCCCAGGAGGACATGGTGGCGGTCGTCACGGTATCTGCTCCTCAACCCATCCGTAGAGTATTCTTGCAGTGCGAAGCAAACCATTTGTCTCGCCGGTGTCTTTTCGCCCCGTCTCGTACCGGAGATCCGTCGTCCAGTCGTATCGACGCATCCTCATGGCGATCTCGACAGTCTTAAGAACTCCTCGTTCTCTTAGCCTGTCGAATAGTACTTCGGGTCGATGATAGGTGGCGCCATGCGTCAGTTGGTAGAGCACTGCGGGTCGATCCAGCTCGGCTGTTTTCTCCAAGATCAGAGCCTTCAGGGAGCATTCCACCGAGTAGCCCCCAATGTATTGTGCTTCCAGAGTGAGTCGCAGGACTTCCATGATTTCTTCAGCAGCCGTGAGTCTCTGGAGAGATACTTTCAGGAAATCCCGAGCAGTCGTCGGCTGCATCTCTCTGCTCCTGAGTGTCGCTCTGCCACTTTCCTTCCCGCATTGTTTCGCGAGAAACGCCTCGTGGCAAGACCATCTCGTTCATTGATCGTGTCCAGGATTGCTTTCACAATGAACAAGTTGACACGAGGATCGTTCGCTGGATCACATCGCCCGCTGGTAGATGTCGAGGATTTCGGCTTCTGTGGGGCGCTGGGCGGTGAGGAGCATCAGGCGGGTGATGCTGGCGGCCTTGTGGGCCAGTTGCGGCAGGTGCTGCGGCGTGACGTGCAGTTCGGACAGGCGGGCGGGGACGCCGATTCGTTCGCGGAGGGTGTCGACGGCGAGGATGGCGGAGTCCGCAGCTTCGGTCGGGGTCATGCCGCTCGTGTCGACGCCGAGGAAACCGGCAATCTCGGCCAGCTCTCTCGACCGCACTTCGCGCAGGTAGCGCATCACATGCGGCAGCAGCAGCCCGTTCCCCTCGCCGTGGGTGCAGTGGACCGCGCCGCCGAGCGGATACTCCATCGCGTGGACCAGGGCCACGCCGCTGTTCGAGAACGCCAGGCCTGCCAGCGTCGCGGCGAGGGCCATGTCTTCGCGAGCCGGGCGGTCGGTCGGGGACTCGACAGCTGTAACGAGTGAGCGGTGGATCAGGCGGATGGCCCTCTCGGCGAAGAGGTCGCTGAGGGGGTTCTTGCCCTCATAGGCGAAGGGCTCGTCGATCGGGATCGCGAGGTCTTGTGATCGCGTGTTGGTGTAGCCTTCGATGGCGTGTGTGAGAGCGTCGATGCCGCTGTCGGCAGTGACCTTGCGGGGGCAGGAGAGCGTGAACTCGGGGTCGACGATGGCCAGCAGCGGTCGCAGATAGCGGCTCTGGGTGCTGACCTTCACCGCGTGTTCGGTGTCGGTCAGGACCGAGGAGTGCGACACTTCGCTGCCGGTCCCCGCGGTGGTCGGGATCGCGATCAGCGGCAGGACCGGGCCGGGCACCTTGTCGAAACCAAAGTAGTCCTGCGGCGTCCCCCCGTGACGGGCGACCACAGCCGTCATCTTGGCGAGGTCGATGTTGCTGCCGCCGCCCAGGCCGATGATCGCGTCCGGTTGGCACTGGCGAGCCGCGTCGATCCCGCGCTGGGCGGCTGCGACGGAGGGCTCGGGCTCGCCGCCGTCGAAGAGGATGGGGTCAGCCCCGGCTCTTCTCAACTCCGCGTCGACCCACTCGCACATCGGTAGCCGGGCGATCACGGGGTCGGTCATGACCAGCACCCGCTTCCATCCATACCGCCGGACGGCTGCTCCCAGTTCACGAATAGCCCCCCAACCGAATGCGAGCTGACCGCTGGAGGAGAAGGACCAATGGCGGATGGGATTCATGGGGAGACTCTGTGTGAGCGGTCGGGCTGGCCCGATGTGCCTGCGGTGCGGTCGCTGATTGTAGCTCACGTCGCTCCGCGACTGAGATTCGTTCTGCCAGACACCTTTTTCGAAGCCAAACGAACGTCCGGGAGTGAGTCTTTCGATCGGCGGAATGCGAGTCGCGGAGCGACATCGCCTACAGCCTACCAAGCCGGATCAACCACTGGGAGCGGTAGCGATTACGCAGCCGGGAACGATTACGCAATCGTCAGCCTTTCACTGCCCCGCAAATCTTTCCCAGAGCCTTCATTTTCCAAATTGAAGCGGCGAATCAAGCCGATCGAGAGAACCAGACTCCCTGGATGACGCGATGAGTTCGGCCAATGGTTGGCCCGATCACGTGGTCACGAGGGTGCGGTAACAGGTGCGGCCATGAACGCCATCCTGACTTTGTCCACTGCTCTCGCGACCGAGCTGCAACAGCTGAGGTGTGAGGTCGAGGGCCACCGGCATGCGATCAATGCCGAAGCCGAAGCGTTTGAGAAGTCGCGTTCAGCGTGGGTCACGCATGATTCGGACGTGACGCGACGTATGAAAGCGATGCGTCATCGCTTGGCGAGGTAGTTTGGCGCGGTAGCTGGTTTGATTTGATGGAGTGTATGAAGTCTGACTCAGGCGGGTGGAAATAGTCTCCCCTCCACCCCGCTTGTCGGGGTGGTTCCCGCGCTTGTGCGCTATCGTATCGCACAAGCGAGGGAACCACGGGGACAACCCCCAGTGGCGGGAAGCGATGCTTCGCGCGGTCCCGAGTGATTCGTAGCTGCCCCTCGCCAGAGGGCGGGCACGCACGCCAAGTCGCCCATGTTCTGGCGAAACGTGGCGACGAAAGAATGTCTCAATTCCTCCCGTGTGAAGTCTATTTCCACCCGCTGGCCTGAGTCAGGTTGCAGGCGGGACGGGCACGCTGACACCGTGCCTCCGAGGGAGACTCACTCTTTGGGATTCTTGCGAGTCGTGCGACGAGATGTGCCGCCCCCTGAGCTGGAATCCGAGGTCGAGCCCTCGCCGCTGTCGGCTGTGGCTCGACCGAGGTCGAGGGCCACAAACTTCAGCAGTTCGTCATCGGGCATCTCCGTCAGCTTCGGTCCGTCCTCCCCGTCGAGGACTTGATCGGCCACGGCGCGCTTGTCATCAATCATGGCATCAATCCGCTCTTCGATTGTGCCGCGACAGACGAATTTATGCACCAGGACATTCCGCTTTTGGCCAATGCGAAACGCGCGGTCGGTGGCCTGGTTCTCGACGGCGGGATTCCACCAGCGATCGAAATGCACCACATGCGAGGCCGCCGTCAGATTCAGTCCACTGCCCCCGGCCTTCAATGAGATCACAAAGAACGGCCGCGCGGGATCATTCTGGAATTCCTTCACAAGGTCGCTGCGGCGTTTGACCGGCGTCCCGCCATGCAGCACCAGTCCCGGTTGTCCAAACAGTGACGCCAGATACTCCGCCAGTGGGTCGCACATCGATTGAAACTGGGTGAACACCAGCATCTTCTCCTGCCGCTCAAAGATCGGTTCACACAATTGTCCAAGCCGCAGGAACTTTCCGCTATGATTGGGATTAAAGTCTGCCTCGCGCAGGAACTGAGACGGGTGATTACAAATCTGCTTAAACTGCATGAGAGCCGTCAGCACGAGCCCCTTTCGCTGGATTCCGGACTTCTCCTGCAATTGTTTCTGGAGGTCTTCCACGGCCTTGGCATACAGCACGGTTTGCGGCAGCGACAGCCCGCATTCGGTCCGCATTTCGATCTTGTCGGGCAGGTCCGGAGCAATGGTGGGATCGGACTTCTGCCGACGCAGAATATAAGGCTGCACGAGTCGGCGGAGACCGGCGAATGCCTGTCCGTCCCGCTGTTGATTGAGTCGCTTCACATAGCGTTGGAACTCCCCGGACGAGCCTAAGAGTCCCGGCGACGAGAAGTCGAACAGCGACCACAACTCACCGACATGATTCTCGATGGGAGTGCCGGTCATCACCATCCGCCGATGCGCCGAGAGTTTCTTGACGGACCGCGTCTGCGCGGACCCGGCGTTTTTAATCGCCTGGGCTTCGTCGAGAATAATCAGCGACCATTTCAGTTGCTCCAACCAGGGCTGCCGACGCACCATGCCATAACTGGTGACGACGAGGTCGAACTCCGCGAAGCCGGTCGCCGGGTCGCGCGTGCGGCGGGTCAGCTCGTCGGCCTCCATCTCGGAGCGATGCACGTAACACACCCGCAGCGTCGGCGCGAACTTGGCCGCCTCCTGCTTCCAGTTGCCAATCAGCGAAGCCGGAACCACGAGTAAGCTCGGCGGTGCCTTCTGAGTCCCCGCCGCCCGCTTGTGTTGCAGCAAAAGATCCAGCACCTGAATCGTCTTGCCCAGCCCCATGTCGTCGGCCAGACACGCTCCCAAACCCAGTTCGGTCATGAACCACAACCAGCGGACACCGTCCGCTTGGTAAGGCCGAAGTGTGGCCTGCAAGTCGCGGCCCGGCTGGCACTCGTCCGAATGATCGGGCGTCCGCATCCGCTTCAAAGTCGTCTGCAACCAGTCCCCCGCCACGAGGGCCGACCACGCGGCGACCCGCTCGTCGACAGCCCCTTCGCTCGGATCGATCTGCGCTCCGGCCAGCATCCGCATGCCTTCGATCATCTGCATGCCATCGGGATGCGCGTCGCTGATCGTCCGCCAATGATCCAGAGCCTGCTGCAATTTCTGTTGATCGACCTCGACCCACTTGCCGCGCAGCAGCGTCAAACCGGGCGACTCGGCGAGCAGGCATTTCAGCTCCTCCGGAGTCAGTGGCTCTCCCTCCAGCACCACCTCAACATGGAAGTCCAGCAGGCTGTCGAACCCCATGGTCGAGGGCTGCTTCTGCCCCAGTCGCACCTTGACTTGCGGTCGCGTCGGACGCCGGGCCGACCACCAGTTGGGCAGCCGAATCACCACGCCCGCCGCCTCCATCGACGGCGACTCTTGCAGGAAGCGATACGCTTCCGTGGCCGTCCACGTCTGGGCGGCAAACAGTCGCTTCGACTTCAACAGTTCCGCCACCAGCGGCGACTGTTCAGCCGCCCGCCGCACCGGCTCCAGCAACCGGTCCAACTGTTCGAGGTCGTGTGCAGCGACTGATTGCTTGAGTGCCTCCCCCAACGGTCGATGCTGTGGCTTGGCCTGAGCCGACAGCTTGTGGGCAAAAGTGGCCAGGAAGGCAAAGGGCCGGTCCGGGTCGCGTTTGTTCTCCGCCAGATGAAACGTGACCTTCCCCACCAGATGCGCCAGCGGGTTCACCCGGTGCAGCCACGCCCCGGGGCCTTCCGGGTCGGCTGTGGACTGCTCGGCGACATGCTCGCCGAGTTCCTCCCACGACTGTCTCAAGGCGGGAGCAGTGACGAACTCCAGCCCGACCATCGGCGGGGCGGATGCCACGAGCGCCGCGAGGTCATCGTCCGAGGGCGGTGGCAACGTCCGCCACGCCGCCCCCGGTTCGCTCTCCGCGTGGCAGGCCATGCGAAAGAACAACCGCACCCAACTCCGCCAGAAGGCCAACGTCGCGGGCAACTCCGCGGGCCACGACGCATCCGCCAATGCGACCAACCCCGCTGCGGTTGACTCGGCGAGTGACTCCCGCAACTGGTGCAGCAATGGCTCTGGGAAATCGGTAGCGCCCGCTTCGGCGTCGTGGATCAACCGCAGTCGTCCCGTCGGGCCGATGGCGAGAGTGTTTTCCGTCATGGGTGTCACTCGTGGAGGCGGATCATTGTGATACCACGCTCCGCGTCGTCTGTCACGACGCGGAGCGTCGTGCCACAATCAGCCCGACCTGTTGTCCGTGTTCCAGCCAGATGACCCGTAGGAATTGGTCCGAATCAACATCCCGATGTGGAACAGAAGGAATTGAACAGAAGGCAACGAAGGCAACGAAGGTCTCTCCCCGCGGGGCGTTCATCGTTTCCATCCCTCAGTCGATCAGATCGCGCAAGTGGAAGTGGTGCTTCCCCAGCTTCCCGCCATAGTTCCCGGCGGTGACTTGCTTCAGACCCGGCACGCCGCACGCTGCATGCAGACCGGCGCGCAGGGCGGTCTTGACGAGTTCGAAGTTCTCGCCGTCGACGACCAGTTCGTAGACGGCGTTGGCTCCGTCGGGGAGTTCGGTCTTCGCGAGGGGCCGCAGCGTGGCACAGTACGCTTCGTTCGTGCTGGCCTTGAGCTTCTTATAGATCGAGCCGACCTTGCTCCCCGAACGCACGATCCCGCCGGGGAACGGCAGGATCACGCCGGGCACTGCGCAGATGGCCTCGCTGGCCGCTTCCGCTGCGGCGAGAGCGGCGGCTTGGGTCTCTCCGCAGAGCAGCAAGTTGCCGCCGGCGACCCCGGTGAACGTGCCGAACTTGTCATCGCACACGAACTCGCCGTCCATCGTCGGCATCCGCCACATCCGCTGATCGCCGAGCTTCTTCGAGGACTGGAACCCGTCGCCGAAGAACCGCAGGTTGCCGCCGACCGCGATGCGTTTTTCCTTTGGGCACTCCGCGACCCCATTGAAACAGGCGGTCGTGGGACAGGTCAGGATGCACTGCCCGATGCGGTTCGAGACGGCTGTGGACAGGGCCTCGCGACTGAAGGCGAACGCCAGCACCGTGGCACCGGGCCTGCCGTCCGGCGTGGCCTCGGGCGGCAGGATGCGCTCGATCGACGCCTCGACATCGCAGCCGATGACGCTGGTCGCGTTGCCGCAGAATTCGTTGGCCGCCACGATCGCCCAGCGTTCTGAGACGGCGGTCACGATCAGTCGCGTCCCCGACATGGAGAACGCCTCGGCAAAGGTGTCGACGATCTCCACTCCGTGCAGCTGCATTGTCAGTCCGTCGGTTCAGTCCATGGGATGGCGTTCGAGGTGGCATGTGACGCGCAGGCCGCGTGATGGCGGGCTGCGGGTCACGAGGCAGGTTAAGGAGAGAGCCGGTGGAGGGCAAGCACGGTCGATGCCGGGGAGCCCACGCGGAAGACTTCGGAAGTCTTCGGAGACTTCGGAGACTTCGGAAGGAGTATGGTCGCCATTCTACGCAGGGTTCCAGTCCTCAGCCCCGCTCGGGAGACTCAAGTCTCCGCAGAATGCCCCCCGTCGCTCCGTTCATCAGCCCGATCTATCCCGAAGGGATTCCAGCCAATAGCCGGTGGTGAGCGCAGCGTCACCACCGGTCAGTGGCCCCCGAGCCAAGCCTATCCCGTAGGGATTGCAGCCCTCCGCGTCGTTGACTCCCGCACGTCGGCTGGAATCCCTGCGGGATACGGGAGCCTCTGGATGCTTGAGACCGGTGGTGTTCGCTGCGCTCGACCACCGGCTATGGGCTGTGACCCCTGCGGGGTGGAAGAGTGGCTCGAATCCCAGGGAATCCTGCGTCGGATCGCGACCACACTCCTTCGGAAGTCTCGGCGGGACCGAAAAACGCCGGTTTTCGGCAGGTCTGGCCGGATGGAATACGGCGATCGGCGGATTCCTGCAGGAGCCTCCACTTTTTCCATGAGCCGTCTTGACCCTCCCGAAAAATATCCGGTACATGGTCATCTTCGAATGGTCACTCCTCGGTCACCCTTCCCCACTTCAGATCGGAACTGACTTCGAACGAACAGGTTTTCTCTCCTGCCGACTGCGTGCCCCCCACGCATTGGCTTCTCGGAAATCCTGACTCGATCGAGTGGTTCTTCCCGGATCGACTCCAACCCCGGAACTCCAGGCTGGTGCTTCTATGGCGCGAAAAACTTCTTCTTCCCGGAACGCGGACACCGCACCCACGATGGGGCGGTCCCTCAAGCGGTTCCTCGGCCTGATCGCCTGCGGCGGTCTGGTGGCGGCCAGCGTCTGGATTAACGGCCAGACCAATGCCCAGGAATCGGTGTCCGAACAGAATCCGTTCGATCGCTACCGAACGGGAACTTCGAGCGGGACCACCCCCTCCAAGTCGGCCAAGTCCTCCGACGTGAATCGTCGTCGGGTCGAGGACGAGATGCACAAGGCCCGCATCGCTCTGCGGACTGGAAACAGCAAGGAAGCCACTCGTCTGGCCAGTCTGGCGGACCAGATGGCCCGGCAGTGGAAGATCACCTTCAAGGCCGATGAGCAGACGCCGACCGAGCTGCTGACCCTGATTCAGGGACCGGCCTCGGACGAACAGTTCGCCCAGAGCGAAACCCCGAGTGGGGTGGAGCAGGTCTCGGCCGCCGATGACCCGCACGCCTCTGTGCAGGCCCTCCTCACCGAGGCTCGCGAAGACATTCGTCGGGGCGATCTCGATGTGGCCCGTCAGAAGGTCGACCAGGCCCGTGACACGGATGTCGAGTACGGCAATTTCGACATCCGTCCGGAACACGTCCTGGCCGATCTGGCACGCAAGCAGGCGGCCAGTCCGAAGGGGCCCTCCGAAACCTTCGCAGTGGTTCAGCGGCCTGCCAAGCCCAGTTGGACGGAAACCGAAGCTCCGGCTCCCCGTGGTGCCCAGACCATCGCTCCGCAAGGCGAATCGGATCTGAAGGCCCAGGCCCAGGAACTCGTGGCCCTCGCCCGCGAGTGCCTCGACAACGGGCAACTGGAAGAGGCCCGCGCCTTGGCCATGGAAGCCCAGAAGCTGGAGGTCTCTTCGGGTTTGCTCGATGAACATCCCGAGCATGTCCTGGCGGATATCGAACGTCAGACCAAGTCGGTGCTGATCTCCGGAAATCGCAAGAAGGTCATCCCCGCAGCCAGTTCCAATGAGGGGCAGGCCACCCACGACGAAGCTCTCCGACTGCTCCGCGAAGCCCAGCAGGCGCTGCGGTCCGGCAACCTCCAGATCGCCAAGCAGAAGGCCACCCAGGCGGCGGAACTCGATGTCGCTTACGCCATCTTCGATGACCGTCCCGACCTCGTCCTGCAGGAAATCCGCGAAGCCGAATCCCGAGCTTCGATCGCCGCCTCACGCCCGTCGGTCAATCAGTCCGTCGGGGCCAACGACAACAAAGCCCAGGCCGACAAACTCATCGCCCAGGCTCGTCAGTCGCTGAAGTCCGGCGATGTGAAGAAGGCCGAACAGCTGGTCGCCAAGGCCGAGCAGATCGATGTCGCCTACAACACCTTCGATGACCGTCCCGAGATGGTTCGCGAGGACTTGGAGCGGCTCGTCGCCGGTCAGCCGAACAAGACGGTCGCGGCCAGCGAATCGACGCTGAGCATTGAAGACCAGAAGCAGGCAGCGTTGTCACTGATTGAGGAGGCTCGCGCCGCCCTCGATGCGGGCAACGCGACCCTGGCCCGGACCAAGGCCCAGGCCGCAGCCGAATATAACGTGACCTACGAGCTGTTCGAAGACACGCCGGAGATGATGCTGGCCGAGATCAATCGGTCCAGCGGTTCTCCCGTGGCTGCTACGGGCGCACGTCCGCACGGTGTCATGCCTGCCGGGACCGGATTTGACAAGTCTCCGGTCATCGCCGATGGCACCGCTCTGGAACTGTACAACCAGGGGATCGATGCCCTGCGTCAGGGGGATCGACATCATGCTTACGAGGCCTTCCTGGCCGCCTACCAGTCGGGCGAGAAGCTGGATGGCTACCGCCAGCAGCAGTTGCAGGACAAGCTGCGGGAACTCGCTCCACGCAACAACAAGATTCGACAAGTGAGCGCGGTCGAGGGCGAGGGGGGAGCAGTCGTCGATGCTTCCGATCCAAGCCAACTCGATGCCGCCGTGCAGCAGCACGAAGCCAAGTTCGACAAGCTGCGGACGGAGACGTTGAACACGGTCTTCCGGGCGGAACGCTTGAGAGAGCGGAAGCCGGAGGAGGCCAAGTCACTCCTCGAAGGTCAACTGGCCGCGATTGAGTCCAGCGGGTTCGGTCCCGAGCAGGTCGAGCCACTGGCGGGCTCGGTCCGCAGCTCGCTGACCGGTGTCGAGACCTACATGAAGCAGCACGCTCCGGTGATTGAACTGGAGCGGAAGAACGCCGAGACCCGCGATCTGGTCGAGCGGGAGATTCAGACCCGCGTCCGCGTGGATCAGGAAATGGCCGTTCTGGTCGAGAAGTTCAACGACCTCCGGCAACAACGCCGCTTTGCGGAAGCTCACGCCGTCGCCAAGCAGGCCAAGGCACTCGACCCGAACAACGCGGTCGTGGTGAATATGGAACTGACGGCTCAGTTCGCCATGCGAGCCGATCAGATCGAGCGTCTCAAGTCCGACAAGGAAGTAAGCGTCTACAACACGTTGCAAGATGTCGAAGACGACTTGGTCAGTCCCGTGGCCGATGGGCGGTCGGTGGCTTACGCCAAGAACTGGAACGACATCAAGACCAACCGCAAGGGGACTCCGGTCACTGGCAAGGAACACAGCCCGGTGGAGGAGCGGGTCTACTCGGCTCTGAAGTCTCCGGTCTCCCTGCACTTCGACAACATGCCGCTCAAGGATGTGCTGGCTCACATCGCCGATTCCCAGGGAATCGGGATCAGCCTCGACTCCGAAGGGCTCAATGAAGAAGGCAACACCGAGAGTACGCCCGTCACCATCAGCGTGGATGGCATCCGCCTGGAAAGTGCTCTGAACCTGATGCTGGAGCAGTTGCACCTCGACTACATCGTCGAGAACGAAGTGCTGATGATCACCAGCAAGAACCGTCGTCAGGGCGACATGAAGGCGGTGGTGTATCAGGTCGCCGACTTGATTATTCCACTGATGGGCCGCCAGCCCCAAACGGTCACGGCCCAGTCGACGAGCGGTGGTCTGTTCTCTGTGCCCGGGTACGGAGGGATGGCCCAGGTGCCCGCAGAGGGGAGCAACTCGCTCCTGCCGACCAATTCCTCGATTCCGGGAGTCGACAATCAGGGCGCCTCGAATCACGATTATCGCGGTTTGTCCGACCTGATCATGACCACCGTCGATCCCGATTCCTGGGAAGAGAACGGAGGCCAGGCGTCGATCTCGAACCACGAGAGTACCTTGAGCCTCGTCGTGCGTCAGACCCAGCGGGTGCATCAGGAAATTGCCGACCTGCTCGGCCAACTGCGGCGGTTGCAGGACTTGCAGGTCACGATCGAAGTCCGCTACATCACCGTCAGTGACCGGTTCTTCGAGCAGATCGGAGTCGACTTCGACTTCAACGTCAACCCGACGACCCCGGACACGACCGTCAATTCCCAGTTCAATCAGCTGCGTCCCTTCGGGGCCGTGGACCCAGTCAACGGTGCCACTGGGGGTGCGGGCCTGGTGGGTGTCGCCGGTGCAGCCGGTGCGGCGGGTGCGGCGGGTGCGGTCTGCGCCAGCGCTGCCGCTGCGGCGAGCAGCGTGAAGGCCAGAACGACGGGGGTACACCAATTGCGGAGCAGGTTGCGCATTTCGTATGGACGCCGGGCGAAAGGCCGCAACGGTACCATGGCGCCCGTGCGTTTGTCGCGCGAACCTGGTCCGATCAATGGCTGCGCGGGTCGTTGCGGATGGCCGCCTCGCGTGTCCGCAAGACCGCGGCCAGCCGGTTTTCCACGCCCAGCTTCGCGTAAACGCGCTCGAGGTGCTTCTGGACGGTACGGACGCTGATGCCAAGGATGGCCGCGATCTGCAGGTCGGCCTTGCCGTGCCCGGCCCAACCCAGGACGTCGCATTCGCGCGGCGTGAGACCTGCCCCATCGGGATTCGCGCCCGCCATGGGCGACGCCTCCCCTTCGGCAATCAACACGCGCCAGATGCCAGGCGCGACCAAGGGGATCGCGCGCATTGTCACGCTGCCGTTCCCGCAATCCCGGCGCATCACCACGCCGGCC
>JAYWFM010000432.1:0-3254 GCA_043778825.1 Planctomycetota bacterium
GGTGGGCGACTCTGGGGAGTCCCTGACGGGACACAGAGTGCTTTCTTGGGAAATGTTCACCTGGGAACCCCGCCCCTGTCGGCTGCAGCGCGGAGTGTCAATTCCCTTCGGGAATATGGCTGCCGCCACTCGGATTCATGTCTGCCGCGAGCAGGAGACGACGCTTTCTCACCGCAGCGGCTCGGCAGGAGCCTCGCCCTCCCGGCCTGATTCTTCCGACTTCTCAGGCGTGACACGGCACGACAAAGACTCACTGGGGGAGGAGGACACCACCACCGGGATTGGTTTTCTTCGAGAAGAGCGAAGCCTACGGATGCCCGCGTAAACGCCATACAGCACCAAGATCGCGGCACACGCCCCCCCGATCAGGCGGCGGCGGAAGCGATCCTCGCTCGACCAGATCATCCGCCCGGTCGAGTCGTAGCAGGCCGATTCCTGATAGGCCTCTGGAAATGGGGGACGAGGTACCCAGCCGGGAAGCTTCTCCCACAGCCTTATCAGAGTTGATTTGCGTTTGGAAACGACGACGTACCAAGTTCTGCCCTGGTGTTCAATTGCCGTTGGGTAATTGTCCCATTGGGGTTCGATGACAATCTGTCCCTGGCGATCAATCCAGCCACTTTTGCGCTCGCGGGCCACCTGTGCCCAGCCTGCCGTGTCGAAATCCCATGCGTAATGCCATTGCGGTTCGATGACAGTCTGTCCCTGACGATCGATCCAGCCCCATTTGCCATTGCGTCGCACCCGTGCCCAGCCTGCTGTGTCGAAATCCCCTGTCTCCTCCCATTGGGGTTCGACGGCAATCTGTCCCTGGCGATTGATCCAGCCCCATTTGGCATCGCGGGCCACCCGTACCCATCCAGTGGTGTCGAAATCCCATGCGAACTGCCATTGGGGTACGATGACAATCTGTCCCTGGCGATCGATCCAGCCCCATTTGTGAAAGCGCTCCACCCGTGCCATGCTTGCCGTGTCGAAATCCCCTACCCTCTGCCATTGCGGTTCGATGACGATCTGTCCCTGGCGATCAATCCAGCCCCATTTGCGATTGCGTTGCACCGGTGCCATGCCTGCCGTGTCGAAATCCCCTACTTCCTCCCATTGCGGTTCGATGACGATCTGCCCCTAGCGATCGATCCAGCCACTTTTGTCATCGCGTCGCACCGGTGACATGCCTGCCGTGTCGAAAACACCTGCGCCGTCCCATTGTGGCTTGATGACAAACTGTCCACGGCGATCGATCCAACCCCATTTGCCATAGTATCGCACTCGTGTCCAGCCTGCCCTGTCGAATTTCTCTGGGTACTCATATTGCAGTTTGATGACAATCTGTCCCTGGCGATCGATCCAGCCACATTTGCCACCGCGCTCGACCTGTGCCATTCCTGCTTCATCAAAACCCTTCGCGCCCTGCCATACAAACGGCATCCGATCGTGGCCGCTGGAATCGATATACCCCCAGCGGTCATTGCGCTGGACGGGGATCAATAGTTCCTCGGCACCCACCGCACGCGGCCACCACGCACGCCCCTCCGGCCACAGCTGCCAGCCGCACACGACCAGCAGCAGGGCGATGAGCGAGACACGAATTGACCGCCCACGGGACATGCTTCCAAACTCCTACTGCTGATCGTGGTCGTTACCACTTGTCCGGTTCAGATCCCGATCGGCTGGAGACATCTCCCCGGAGCCACTTGCCGGTTACGGATCATACCGAGAGACTCGACTGCCGGGAGGCCAAGGCAGAGAAATACGGGATCGGATGAGGACACGTCCAGAAAGTCATCTGATTTTCTGACACTCCGCGCCAAAGCCGACAGGGTCGGGGTTCCCAGGTGAGCATTCGCCACCAAATCGCCCTCTGTGTCCCGTCAGGGACTCCCGAAAATAGCCCACCGTTTCAACGGTGGGACAGCGTTCACGACGAACCGACGAGTCCCGTCAGGGACGGCAGAAACGGGCGATCACCGTGGGGGCGAGCGGTCGGCGGCGGGCCACGCTACGAGCTTCTGTCGCCCCCTGTCGGGGCTGCTGGCCGCGAGAGGTTTCGTGGACCCACCGATGAATCGGTGGGCTATTTTCGGGTGTCCCTGTCGGGACAAGAGGAGTCGCAGCGGAGGCCAAGGTTGATATTTGCGGAGTGTCATGTCTGGGAGGCCCTGGCCTGTCGGTTTCATCGCGGAGTATCCTCTTTTTCTCCGTGCCTCCGTGCCTCCGTGCCTTGTAAGTTGAGAGTGTCGCGACCGGGGTTTGAATTTTGGCGTAGGGTTCTATGCCATTCTGGCCTGCCCCGGAAGCGAAAAGGCACCCTGGCCGGGGTGCCTTTCGGGATCGTGGAGTTCGTTCAGTGCCTGGATCGCCAGCGATGGTTTCGCCGGTGATCGTCACGGAGCTGGGAACACGCGGTCCTCTCTGGGGCGTCCACCCGAACAGTCGCTTGAGCACGGCACGCCGGAGCTCGCTTTTGCAAGACAGGGAGACCCATCAGATGACACCAGTTTACCTCGGAATCGATGTCGCGAAGAAAGATTTCTGTCTCGCGACCTCCACAAAATCTTTCAAAGTGTTGGCCAACACGAACGAAGGGTTTCAGACTTTGATCCAGCTGCTCGCGAAGTGGGAGACGCCGCATGTCGTCCTCGAAGCCTCGGGAGGCTACGAACGGAACCTCACCGAAGCCCTCCAGGACGCCGGCATCACCGTCTCGGTCGTGCAGCCAGGCTGCGTCCGGCACTTCGCCAAGAGCCTGAAGGTGCTGGCCAAAACCGATGCCATCGATGCCACCGTCTTGGCCCGATTCGGCGAGGCCACGCAACCCGCTCCGACCGAAAAAACCTCACCCGCTACCCGCCGACTGCGAGCCATCGCCGATCGACGGACCCAGCTCGTCGAGGACCGCACCCGCGAAAAGAATCGCTTGGGAACCTGCCCCGATCGGTCCATCGCCAAAGACATTCGCACGCAGATCAAGCGGCTCACCACCCTCATCGAGAAGCTCGATCAACAACTCCAGGAACTCATCGTCGAGGAACAAGAACTCGCTGCCAAGGCCACTGCCCTCCAGACCGCCACCGGCGTCGGCACCCAAACCGCCTGCACTTTGCTGGCCCACCTCCCCGAACTCGGAACCCTCTCCCGACAAGCCGTCGCCGCCCTCGCCGGACTTGCCCCTCACCCCCAAGAGTCCGGAAAATGGACCGGCAAACGACGCATCTACGGCGGCCGCAAAGCCGTCCGCACGGCCCTCTACATGG
>JAYWFM010000433.1:0-43392 GCA_043778825.1 Planctomycetota bacterium
TGGGGAGTGGGGAGTGGGGAGTGGGGAGTGGGGAGTGGGGAGTGGGGAGTGGGGAGTGGGGAGTGGGGAGTGGGGAGTGGGGAGTGGGGGGGAGTCCTCGATTCTTGGACGATCATCCCTGCCGGGAGAGTGACGCGGACTGCTCGGCGTCTTTTCCGGCGAAGGCCAGCTGCATCGTGACCGACTCGATCAACTCTGCGGACGATTCTTCCACCTTGAGAATGAACTCGTTGACGACACTGTTGAAGTAGTTGAAGGCGATAAACGCCGGGATCCCGACCACCAGACCGAGGACCGTCGTCAACAGCGAGACCATGATCCCGTCGGCTGCGGCCACCACGATGTTCACCTCGCCCATCTTGGCCACGATGTCGGCGAACGAAAGCACCATCCCCTGGACGGTGCCCAGAAATCCGATCATCGGGGCCGCACTCGATACGGTGGCCAGAATTGGCAGATGCCGCTCCATGGCCGCGACGATGTGGACCGAGTAATCATCCATCCCCTTGATGACCTGCTCCTCGATCTTCGCCGCGTCGTAGCCCAGACGGTCGGCGACCAGATACTTGCGCAGACCGGCTGCGAGAATGGCGGGCACCGGACCCCGTTCGCGGTCGCACAGGTTCAGGGCCTCCTCGACGCGATCGGCCTCCAGCAGCTCGCGGACCTTGTCCCGCAGGGCGTCGGCCTGCGTGTTGAGCATCAGCAGCGCTCGATAGCGCTCGATGATCACGGCCAGCGCGATCACGCCCAGGATAAAGATCGGCCACATGAAGATGCCGCCCGCCAGCATGTACCCCAGCGCCCCCGAGTGCAACATGTCGTGCAGCCAGCCGGTCGCCGGGGCGGCTGCATCTTTCGCGTCGGCAGCGGGCTCGGCTTCGGGGGCGGCAGCCTTGGGAGCGGCCTCCGACGCAGTGGGCGCTGCCGCGTCCTTCGACTGCGCGCCCCCAGCGGTCAGAGCAGCGGTCGCGTCTGCCGGACTCACCGCGCTGGACGGAGCCGCTCCGCCGGGCGCGGTGGGTTCCGCCTGACCGAGCAGAAGAAGAGAGAGGAGCATCCACATCAGTTGGTTCTCACGCGGTGAATCGACGAGTGTTGGAATCTGGGGAGCGGGTTTCCCGAGAACGGCGACGGTCAGTTGTTGTTGTCTTCATCGACGCTGTTGGCTTCGGCCTCGAACTGTTGCAGCATTTCGGGGAGAGCCAACCGCCCGCGCGCGTACTTGGCCCCTTCGCTGTCGGGGTGCTTCCAGCGGCAGTTGTTGTAGCTGATGAACGCCTGGCGGTTGTTGCCCTGGGTGCGGTAACTCTCACCGGCCCAGAAGTAGGAATCGGCACACAGCGTGTCCTTGGGGAACACCTCCGTGAACTTGTCGAACGCCTTGCCCGCCTGCGTGTACTTCTTGGCCTTGAAGTAGCACTGGCCGATGCGGAACGACATCCGAGGGGCGTTGGTGTGCGACTCGAACCGCTCCATGAACTTCTCGCCGACCTGGGCGGCGTTTTCGTACTTCTCGTGCTTGTAGAAGTAGTCGGAGATGCGAATCATCACGTTCGGAATCAGCGGACTCTTGGGATGCGTCGCGGCCAGAGTGACATAGGCTTCGAGGGCCTGATCGAAGTCACCCGCCTGTTCGTAGCACTGTGCCATCTTGTACTGCGCATCGGGGGCCAGGTTGTGATCGGGATACTGACGCAGAATCGTGTCGTACGATTTGATCGCCTCGTCCCACTGGCCCAGCTCCTGAGCGAACTGCCCCGAGAGGTAGATGATCCGTGGCGCGTACTTCGGATCGGGATAGTCCTCCATCACCTCGCGCAGGATCCGGCGTCCCGCTTCGAGGTCGATCTTCTTCTCGGAATCGCGTTCCAGCGTCTTGTGACTCTTGAAGAGTTCGAAGTAGCTTTCGGCGATCCGGAATTTGGTCTCCACGGCCAGCCCTTCGTCGTGGAACGTCTTGCTGAACGCCGCCACCAGCCCGTCGGTCCCGACGACGACGGGGAGTACGCTGATCTGCTCCAGAGTTCCCGTTTCCGTACTCGCCGCGAGGTCGACAAAGCGGACTGTGACCTGATCCCCGAAGTAACTTTCGATCACCGGGTCGGCGGGATTCAGATTCCCCGGAGTCGGCTTCTCGACGGCCTTGAGTTGCAGCGAACCGGTGAAGACGCCGCTGTGATCGAGCGTCTCTTCGACCTGGATCGATTCCTTCTCGCCCAACTGCGTGGTGATCTCGACGGTGGCGAAATCGCGAGTGTCGGTGATGTCCAAGTCGGCATCGGTCACCTTGATGTACAACCGCTCGCCGACGTGCTGGTGCGTGATCTCTTTGTCGTAATCGCGATCAGTGACCAGCAACTGTCCATTGGAGACCAACCGCGCGGTGGCGGACACGGTCGCTGGCTTGCCCTGATGATGGCGATCGTCTTTGAAGGTCGCGGTCACGATGTCCTTGCCCGCCAGATTGAGCACGCGCGTGACCAGATTGGCATTCGCATTGTCGCTCGACAGCGCATCACCGAGCCGCACCTTGCCGACCAGGTCGCGCGGCATCTCGGTGATGACCGGCACGACCGCGGGGCTGTTCTTACCGCCCAGTTGCAGGATCACCTGTCCGACAAAGCGGCCCTCTTCCAGGGCCAGCCGCTCCGCCGAATTGCCCGCGAGATCGGAGTACCTGGCAGAGATCTGGCATTCCACATCGACGGTCGCTCCATCGGTTGTCGTGAGCGTCACCAGAGCCGTGCTCCGGCTGTCTTTGGCGGAATCGGGGTCGATGACTTCGACGGTGAAGGGGGCTTCAAACGCGACGCTGGCGACGGCAGGTGCCTTGTCCTTCCTGGGCAGAACCAGGATCTGCGGGGCGGCCTTGCTCTCCTTGGGAGGCGGCACGACTCGCGTTTCCAGGACTCTCACCTCAGCTGAGGTGGGCTTCGCGACGTACACCACTTCTTCTCGGGGGACCGAGTGGCCCGGGAATGTGTTGTGCGTGTCGAGGTAGCGGAGCGTGATCTGGTCGCCGGCTTTGACCTGGATCTTGCCCGCTGCGTTTTGGCCCGCTGTGGCCATCGCGGAGGTATCGATCTCCTTGGTGAACGTCCCCGTGTTGGCTTCCGTTTCGGTGGCCTGCAACGGGATGACCTTGCCATTGGTCAAGACCACCTCGAAGGGGAGCGTGTCGCGCTGATCGGTGCGGTCTTCGTCGTAGTCCACGATCTCGACGACGATCCGGTCGCCGGGGTCGATCCGCTTGAGCTCCTTACGCACGGTGAACACCGCACCGTTGTTCGCCTTATCGAAGTCGTAGCTGATGGCCCGCGTCGCCGCGTTGTAGTACGTGGCCTGAAGCTTGCCCACGAGCAGTTGGCTCCCGGCCAGTTCGTTCAGCGTGATCTCATCGGTGTAGTTGGCCATGACGTTGTCACCACCCGCAATTTCCAGGGTGTCGTTCGCCGCCAGAGCCAAGACATCCTCCTGCGTGGGGATGTAGAGTTCGTCCGGCTGTTGGCCGCCGACCTCGACGTTGCTGATCGCGAGTGATTCTCCGATGTACTGATGGCAGACGAACCGCACGAAGCGGAGGTCATGCTTCGGGAAGCGGAACTCCCAACTGGTGGTGTCCACGATCACGCTCGGTCCGGTGGCGGGGCGGAGAGACACCTCCTTCAGCACCATCAATCCGGCACCACCGATCTCGACGGGTCGGATCGTCAGGGACTTCTTACCGGGCTGATCGATGAGGACCGTCGCCACCCGCACGCGGCGGAAGTTGGCCCAGCCGCCAGTGTTGGGCACCTTGGCCTCGACGAGCTTGTCACCGACGAAGATCAGGAAGCGGCCCCCGTCCCCTTCGTGGGAAAGATCGAGCCAGATCTCATGCGGCCCGGCGTGTGTGGCCTCGAAGTCCCACTGCACGGTGTCGTCCGCAGACTGCCAGTTTCCGATGAGATCGACTCCATTCGCAGCCTGCACTCCGAACTGTTCGGTCTTCTTGGTGATCTTCCCGTCCTTGAGCAGCAGCGGAATTGTCGCCACGGGAGGTGCAGCCACGACCGGATCGGCTGGCTGCTCTGCCGCCAGCTTGGTCAGGTCAAAGTCCGAGGCTCGGAAGGGCAACAGCACGACCTCTTCGGAGGTCAGGCTGGCTCGGGCCAATTGAGCTTCCACGGGCGACGCCCCTGCCCCCGAAGCGGCGAAGATCGAGAGATTGTGAGTCCCCGCCGACAACCACAGATCGACACTCCGACCGCCCACACCGACGGGGAGTTCCAGAATGCCGTCGATCAGCAGGGCGGTCTTGCCGCCGCTGACGACGATGCGCACGGCACCTTCCTTGGGCTGCACGAACTTGCCCTGCCACAGCACGGTATAGGGGGCGGCGACACTCTCACCCTCGGGCGGACGCTGCCATAACAGGGTCTCGGCGGCGACCTCCTCGAAGGGTTTACCGTTCTTGTTGAGGGCCACGACCTGCTCCCACGTCGTGAAGTCGGTGTGATTTCCGGCATACACGCGGCGAGTCATCGGCCCATATTCCGCGACGAGGGGCGGAGCCGGTTCGCGTTCGGGTTGACTGGCGATGCGGAACCAGAACTGGCCGTCCTGGCTCCCCAGCAGGTCGCCGCGCACGGGGGCTTGTTTCGTCGCATCGGGAGTCACCAGCTTCGTGCGCGAGACCGATCGCAGATCCTTCATGTCGATCGACAACCATTTCGGTGTCGCGCCGTCCGGCTCACTCATCCAGAACGTCTTGGGATCGCGATCGATCGACATCAGGGCGCTGTGATCGATGCCGGTGTCGCTGGCCAAAGCCCCGGCCGGCAGGTCGCCCGACTTGGCGGTTCCCTCAAACAGGCCCGTGTGCGGACCGGTCTCCTTCATGGCGACCTGAATCTGGTCGCCACTGTCGGCGGTGAGCTTGATCACCACCTGATCGATGTCGCCCGACTGGTCACGGTCGGCATCCTTGACTCGCATGTAAATCGGATTGCCGGGCTTGATCTGGTTGGCGGGACGCACCTCCGAGACCCGCTTGTCGTTGCGGGCATTGGCTTCGCGTTCCAGCTGCTCGCTGAAGGTCTCTTGTTGGATGTCTTCAATCTTGCTGCTGGAGATCTCAAACTTCGCGTTGTCGGCCACCGCGATTTCAACATCCGACAGCGGGACATTTTTGAAGTCGGCTTTGAACTCATCCGGATAGTCGCACTTGATGATGTCCTTGCCGGTCAGTTGCAGGACGTGATCGTCCTGCGTGGCCTGGCCCAGACGGGTCTCGAGGTCGGCACGGAACAGACCCTTTCCCGCTCCCGAGCCGACCAGGTAGATCATTTCCGAGTCGCCGCCCGGCAGCGTGGTCACGCGGACGGGAATGCGATTGTGGCCGCGACTGATCCCCAGATCGCTGTCATGGACCACGACCGACAGAGCTGTGCCGGGGACATGCCGCCGCTTGCTGGTGCGACCGAGTCGCCCGACCGTCCGCAACAGGTTGAGCTGGTCGATGTAACGCTCTTCGGCCCCGTACACTTCGGACAGATTGAAGAGGGCCTGGTTGGCGAGATCGATATTGGGGACTCGTTCCAGCACGCTGCGCAGAATGTCGCGGGCCTCGTCGCGATCGCCGCGACGGAAGGCCAGCACGCCGCGCAGAAATTCTGCCCGCACGACGACATCGATTTCGGGCCGACGGGCCAGCTTCTCGAACACCAGTTCGGCCTGGTCGAACACCTTCTGCGCGAGGAACGTCTCGCCGATCCCGAACTCCGCATCGATGGCTTGAGGCGTCAGGGCATAGCGGTTGACGACGGTCGTGTATTCCGCACGAGCCACGTCATACCGCCGGGCGTTGAAGAAGTTCTTCGCCAGCAGCAACTGCATGCGGGCCTTGACAGAGTCCTCCATCTGGGGCGACTCGCTATAGGCCACGAGCCAGCCGCGCAGCACCTCTTCCACATAGTCGTGGTCGGCATCCGTCCCCCCCACCATGACCCGTTCGCAGATGAACATCAGCAAATCGGGCGGGAGCTGGTTGCGGTTCTGGTCGAACAGAGCCTTGTTGGCGCGATAGGCATCGAACGCCATCCGGTCGTCGCCGAGACGGTAGTACATCGCCGCCTGCAACAGTGGGGCCAGCGGACTGGAATCGTCGATCGTCAGTCCCACGCCGCCCATCCGCGAGAGAGCCTGCGTCGCCAGATCGCGGACCGCTTTCTTGCGGGCCTCGTCCACGTTGGGGATGTTCGCCAGCATGCCGGTCGTGAGCACGGCTGCGGAGACGAAGTCCTTCTTGGCGATCGCCGCGACCGCGAACGGTGAGACGCGGTCCCAGTCGTAGTATTCATTCCCCATCTGGTATGTGGACCGTTGCAGGTCGAGCAGCCGGGCCATCTTGGCAGCGGGATCGACCGGAGTCGCTGCCAGCAATTCCAGGTGGGCCGCTGCCGAAGCAGGCTGGACTTGGAAGTCGCGAATCGCGGTGATGAACCGCGTCTTGATGTCGGGCTTCATCTCGACATTCGCCCGAACCGTGTCGAGCCACCCGGCGATGCTGTGAATCTCAAATCCCGACGGTCGCAGGGGTCGCTCGATTTGCCGAGTCCGCGTCTCGCGCAACACGCGTTCAAAGTTGGCCACGTCGCCCACCTTCAGGTATTCGTCAGCCATCCACTGCGCGAACGTTCCGTAATAATCGTTGTCGAACTTCAACTGTTCCTGGATATAGGCCATCCGCTGGGGCGGCTCCTTGAGGCGAGCCAGCAGTCGCGAGGCACACTGATACGCATCGGAATACTGCCGGTTGAACGCGACATGAATCGTCCAATACTCGACGGCTTCCTTTTCCAGACCCATCTTGAGAAGCTGGTCGCCGGTCCCGACGGCATAGGTCGCGTCGTGCCCGAATTTCAGCTGAGCCTGCTGCATCCAGGTCCATGTGGCGCGGGCGAGTGCGGCGGACACCGTCGGGTTCCGGTCTGCGGCGATCAACAGTCGCCGCCAGTCGTCACCGCTGGATCGCTCCGGAGCGAACGTCAGCAGGTGTTCGGCAGCGGCCTTCATGTCCTCCGGCTTGCCGTAATCGGTCGAGGTTTCCAGCCACCAGGTGGCGACCTGATAGTCCTTCGGGAACCGCGCAGCGTACTGGGCGTAGACTCGCACATTCTCGCCGCGCTTGTTCCCTGGAGAGTAATGGCGGAACCACTCGGACTGCGTCTGCAGCAGTGTCCGCGCGGCGTCGTCGCTCAGCGCATTGAAGGTCGCGGGCTGCAGCATCTGATCCCGAATCGCCTCGCCGGGCCCGTGCTGATTGTTTCGCTGATCGATCCACGCGGTCATCACGGGATCGGCGTTCGCCGGCTTCAGTGACTCGGCGGCCAGGTTGGCCCGCGCGGCGTAGTCCTTGTTCTGCCGGGCGGCGGCCACCCAAGTTTCGACGGAATCTCGCAGGGCTGCGATGTGTGCGTGCTGCCTTCGCGCCGCCAGGATCACGGCCAACTCCGCGAGAAACTCGTTGTCATCAGCGCAGTTGTAGAGCAGCCAGTCGACGGCTCCCGTCGTGTAGGAATCATTGCTGGGTGACTTGGTGATCAGATCGCGCAAGACGGCCTTCGTCTTGGGGATGTCCTTCAAGCGATCCCGATAGAGGTCGAACGCCAGCGCGTAGCGGAGGTAATACACTCCCGGTTTGTTCTGACCGATCGCCTGCAGGAGACTCTGCTCTGAATCGGCCAACCGAGGCGGCTCATCCCCGTTTTGACGAACAAAGATCTGGGCGTTGCTGTTGGTGAACGGATCGTCGACCAGCACCGACTTGAAGAGTGCTGCGCCACGCGGTTTCTCGCCATTCGCGATACAGGAATTCGCGAGGTAACTGATCCCATGAAATCGATCGGGCCGGAGTGGGTATTTCTGGACGTACTGATTGACCAGCGGCTCCAGTTCGTTCGGCTTGGCGGCGGCGTGATAGAGCCGGTAGATCAGGTTGTAATGCACATACTGATCGTCTCGAATCGCGCGAGCCGCTTGCAGGCTCTGGGCGGCATTGACCTGCTGGCTGATATTGCCGTGGTTCTCGGCCATCAGGAGATGCAGCGTGCGTTGCGACTCCGGATCGCCCGCCACACCTTTTTGGAAAATCTTCGTTCCGACCGCGCTGCTCTTGGCCCAGTGCCCGATCCGGCGATAGTCGGTGAAGCTCTGAACCCCGACCTCGCGGGCAAACTCCCCAGCGGGGAGCTTGTCCAGCATCTGCTCACCGAGTTCTGCAGCGGCGATAATGGTGTCGGTGCTGCCCACGGAATTGAAATACTGAATCGCTGTGATCCCGTACCGGCGACCAATCTCGGTGGGACCTTGCCGCAGCCAGACGACTCGGCAGGCCTCGGCGGACTTCAACCGATCTTCCAATTGCTGGAGCGAGTCCGCCAAGCGGATTTCCAGTGCCGGGCACTCCGCTGCGGTGGGGTAGCGGGCGAGAAACTGCCGCACCGTCGTCGACAAGTCTTTGTTGCGAGACAGCCCCTGCTGCGCGTCGATCAACTTCAGCATCATCGCGCTGTGACGAGGGTCCGTCGGATGCGAGGCCACGAACTTCTCGGCGACGCGCACCAGACCAAACAACCGCCCGTCGCGGTAGTACAGGTCGGCCAGCTTGACCATCACCTCGGCGGCTTCGGGCGTGGAGTCCTTGAACTTGCCGAGGTCCGCCTCCAGTGCTGCCGCCTGTTGCCCGACAGCATCCACCACGGGCGGTTCCTGACCATACGCCGCACCCAGCGCACCGGCCCACAGACCCCACACCAGAACGAGATGGATTCGCTTCATGATTCTCACTTCACACAGAATCGACAGACAACTGTTCGACACACGCCAGCACCACGCTCCCCGCAGCCTCAGAGGCCTGAGCCGCCGGGGACTCGGCGACATCATTTATCCGCCTTGGCTAGTGCTTCGGAAATCTTCTTGGCTTCGGCGGCCAGCGGGCTTTCGGGGAACTCGCTGATCAACTGCTCGAACCGCTTTTGGGCCTCCGCCCGGCGGTCCATGCGGAACAGACAGCGGCCATAATTGAACAGGATCACGTCCAGAAACTTGGCGTCCGGATGGTTGTCCAGGACCGTTTCAAACGTGTCGATGGCGCGGGCGTAGTCCTTTTGGATGTAGTAGTAGTTGGCCATCTTCGCCACCGCCTCTCCCACGCGACCGCTCTCCGGGAACTGGTCGTAGACCCGCTTGAACTCCTGGAACGCGCGGTCTCGCAATTGAGCCCCCGCCTCCCCGGGCGACTTGCTGGCCAGAGTCTCGTAGCATTCGGCCACTCCGAACTGGGCCTCACCCCGCAGTTGACTGGTCTGCATCCCCACGAGACGACTGTAAACTCCGATCGCGCGCTCCAGGTTCCCCTGCTTCCGCGCGACCTCAGCCAGTCGCAGCAGTGCGTCGTCGACGAAGCCGCTGTCCGGGAACTCGTTCTGCAAGCGTTCACACATCGCCGCCGACAACTCCAGCTTGTCCATCTCGAAGTAGATGTTCCACAACTGCACGTAGAGTTGCTCGAGTTGGCTGCCCCGCACGCGACGGGCATCGTCGGCGACCTCCTCGCACACGGCGAGGGCCTGGGCGTACTTTTCGTTGGCCTTCGCTTGCAGGCCGAATTCCTTGTAGCGGTTGGCGATTTGGGTGAGCGCGTCTGCCGTGCGAATTTGAGTCTGGATCCTCAATTCCTCGTCGGAGATTTCGGCCTTCGTGACGCGCACGCCGCCGATGTTTCCTTCCAGGCAGCGAGAGATGGCCTGCACCTGACGCGTGCCCTCGCGTCCGTGAACGGCGTCGAGGTAGACCAGCCGCACTTCGTCCGAGGGCAACGCTTGCAGCACGTCATCGTTCGGAACGATCACGTCGGCCTTGACCAGCGAGACCGTGGCTTGGAAGAGTCCCGTATGGATCGACGTGTCTACCACGGCGGGCTGCGCGGGAACGGGAACGGCGACAGCCGGGGCAGCCACGACAGGCTTTGTGGCAGCAGGTGTGGCCACTGTTGGCTTCGTGGCTGCCGGAGCACTCGGGAGCGGCACCTGATCGGGGGACGACTGTGTCACCGCCGGTCGATCTGCCGCCAAGGTTTGCGGCTTGGTTTCCGTCAGCGCAACCTTCACCGAATCGACCAGCTTCCAACGATCGATCTCCGGCAAGGCAGGGTCAATTCCGGCCGCGCCTGTCGGCGGGACTGCGGCGGGCGGGACTGCGGCGGGAGGGGCGGCTGTGGCGGGCAACTGGGTGCGGGCGATGGCCTCGGCTTCGAGTTCCTCGTCCGTCTTGAGACGATACAGCTGGGCGGTCGCCTCGATGCGATCGGCATTGGCGGAGACATCGCCATCGGCGTCGATGATCCGCAGGTTGACTCCCTTGCCCAGGACCGCGCCATGGACCGTTTCCGAGAAGGCCCCGTCGGTGATCGCAGCCATCGCGGTGCCTACGACGATCACTTCTTTCAGAACATTCGCATTCAACTTCTTGTCAGCGGTATGTTCGTCGGTGTACCGCACCTCGACCTTGTCGCCGCCGTGGATTTCCAAGGTGCCGTTGTTCGGGATGGGGTGGCCCAGACGAGTGGGAGCCGACCCGACGACCAGACGCACATGTCGACCGACCGGAAAGCATTCGACGATCTCGACATCGCCGCTGGTTGCTTTGCACGTGACTTTGACGGGCTGGTTGGGCTCTAGCACGGCGAGGTCTGCATCCTCGATCCGCACAAACAGACGCTTGCCCGCTTCGAGCTTCTCGGCGATTCCCACCTCGCCGGAAAACGTCGTCCCGACCTTTTCCAACGCCTGGATCGCGCGGCTGTAATGGCCGAGTTCGAAGTGCCCCAGACCGATGTAGTAATACGCCTCGTTCACCTGGGGACTGACCGGAAACTTCTCGATGACATCCCGCATCACCTGGAACGATTTGCCGAAATTGCGGGCGTGGTAGAAACAGACCCCCAGCTTCAGAGTCGCTTCAGCCCGTTGCTCTTCGCTGGAGTTTTCCTCGACGGCGGCGGCTTCGAAGTGGACACGTGCGCGGTCGTAGACCCGTTCGCGTTCCAGGAAGTAATTCCCGAGCTTCAGATGGGCGTCAAAGCGCAGGCGGCTGCGCGGATAGCGCTCGATGACCGACTTCCAGATCTCGACGGCCTTGGTGGCCTCGTTGGCATCGAGGCGAGCATCGCCCGCTTCGATCAGCTTCTTCGCGGTCCGATCTTCCACGATCGAACCTCGCACCGCGGTGGTGCCGGGTTCTTCCACCGGGATCGCGGGAGCCTGGGCCAGGAGCGGAGTGCAAACGAACAGAACCAACAAACCCGCGAGTGCCTGTCGCATCACAAACCGCCCCCAAAAGAATGGTTCTCTCCCAATCCATTGGGGTACAGAATCCGACCACGTTAACGATGCCCGAGAAGCCATTGCAACTCTCGTCTCATCGACTGCTCACCACGACCGCTGATGCCGACTGGTGGTCCCCCCCGCTGGAAGACGAGGGGTAGCTGCGTTCGCCAGAACGCGGGGAACCCGCACTCTGGCGAGTGCAGCTACTTCCCCAGTTGAAACCAGCCACGCCAATCACATCTCCACCGAACGACCCACTTCACTCGCTCTCGAAAAAAAAGCTGCGAGTGACCAGAGGGCACTCGCAGCTGTTCCTCATGCGTGGGCGGATCGTTCGAGGAACACGTTCCGGTGCATCAGCCGAACAGGCCGGTGATCGGAGTCCCCTGATCGACGAGCTTCAAAGGTCGAGCCAGAGGCGTCATGACTTCCTTGTTGGGATTGATTCCCAAGGCATGGCAGATCGTGGCGTGGATGTCCTGCACCTTGACGGGCTGATCCTTCGCCTCGGCTCCGTCTTCGTCTGACGAGCCGTGGACCGTGCCGCCCTTGATGCCGCCGCCCGCGAGGAAGCAGCTGAAGACCGAAGCCCAGTGATCGCGGCCGACATCCTTGTTGATCTTCGGGGTCCGACCGAATTCGCTGAGCATGATGACCAGCGTTTTCTTAAGCATGCCGGTCTCGGCCAGGTCGCTGATGAGCGAGGCCAGCGCGGGGTCCATGACCTCGCCGTGATCGCGCATCGCATCGAAGTTGGCCGTGTGAGTGTCGAACCCACCCCGGTTGACTTGCACGAAGCGGACGCCCTTTTCCACGAGCCGCTTCGCCAGTAAAGCGCCGCGACCGAACGGGGTGTTGCCGTATCGAGCCAGTGTCTTGGGCGATTCCTTCGACAGCTCGAAGGCTTCCAGGGCGGGGCTGCGCATCAGTGAGACGGCCTCTTCGATCGAGGTCTCCGTCGATCGCAGGCGGGAATCGGTGCTGTCCCCGGTGAAGCGCTGGTTGTACTTGGCCAGCGTCTCCAGCCGCTTGTTGCCGCGCACTTCGGCGATCCCTTCCGGGAAGGCCAGGTAGGGGTCCTTGTCGCCGGGGTTGGAGACGTAGTACGCCTCGCACTTCTGGCCGAGATACCCGGCCCTCGGGGCCTGCCCACTGATGCTGATGTAGGCGGGCAGGTCGCCGAGATTCGGCAACTCGTGCGTGACGACCGAGCCAATGCCCGGATTCACCAAGTTGGGGAACGGCAGGTAGCTGGTCTGGACGTGATGGGTCGCCCGTCCGTGGTCCCCTTGCGTCCCCGCGATCGACCGGATCAAGGAGCAGTGGTGCATCTGTCCGGCGAGCGTCGGGAAGATCTCCGAGATTTCAATCCCCGAGGCACTCGTCTTGATCGGGCTGAGTTCGCCACCGGTGGGCCGACCCGGCTTCGGATCCCAAGTGTCGATGTGCGACATCCCGCCACCGTTCCAGAACAGGATCACATGTTCGGCCTTCGCTTCGTGATCCTTTCCCGTTTCGGCCAGCAGGCCCTTGACACTCATCCCCAGCAGTGTGGCACTGCTGGCTCCCATGAACAGACGACGCGACAGTTGGTAATCGAGGCAGCCGGTGACCATGGAAAGGCTCTCTTTCGGTGTTGCGGGAGTGGGGAGTTGGATTCGGGGTCGAGGTGGGTGGGCGTGGCCATCGTCCCCGTGAAGTCACGAAACCGATCGCACAAGTCGTTCAAGGCAGGAATCGGAATTCGTTGCAGTTGATCAGCACCCAGCGCAGATCGGCCATGCCGTCCAGGACGGTCGCCTGCTCGGCGATCACGGCCTTCGCATCGGCCAGCTCCTCGGCGGTGGGATTGCGGGTCATGATCTCGCGGTAGGCCAAGCGAATGGCTTCATCGAGATTGGCCTTGCTCCCCTGCAACAGGGCGTACATCGGCTCCAGATCGCCAACGCGGGCCGCTTCGTGGCTGAGTCGACCATTGAGCATCATCAGAGCCTGCCGCATCGAGGCACTGTCGTCTCGCAGATCGCCCAGATCGGTGCGGTTCGGCTGACCGAAGACTCGTAGGAAGTGCCCCTCGGGAGCAGGCGACTGCATCCGCAGGGACGAATTGTAGACGGGATTGTCGTCCACAATCCGAGTCACCTGTTGATCTTCGTACTCGGTCGAGTTCCGCATCATCCGCTGCTGAACCATCCGTTGGGCTTCAATTTCTTCCTTCGACATGGCCTGCATCGCATCGAGGGCGACCTCGTCGTCTTCCCCCTGCTCCTTCAAGAGCGAGGTAAAGTCGAGCTCGATCGCCTCTTCAAAGGCGTACTCGCCACCACCGGCCATCGCCTCGCCGCTCGCCATCGCCGCCATCGCGGGGCCCTTGAGCGGAGCGAAATTGTTCGGCTGGACGGCCTCGCCGGGCTTGGTCCCCTTCGGCACACGGACGTATTCGTGGATCGTCCGTTCATTCTTGCCCGGGCTGTGCTTGGGCTCGAACAGGTGTCCCGCCGTGACCACGCTGTCGTACAGCGATTCGGCGATCATCCGCCGGACCGGCGTGGCGAGCAGATGGGTCTCCAACTCGACTCGGGTGACCTCGTCGCTATTCGAGGGGGCGTGCCCCCGCTGATAGGCGTCGCTGGTGACGACCAGTCGCACCAGGGTGCGCAGATCGTAATCGCTGGCCACAAATTCGTCCGCAAGATAGTCGAGCGAAGCAGGCATGACCGGCTTGTTGTCGTCTCGGAAATCATCGACCGGCTCGATGAAGCCCCGTCCGACCAGCGTCTTCCACACCCGGTTGACCAGGACGCGGGAGAAATACTTGTTCCTCGGGTCGGTGACGCTGACCGCCAACTGCTCTCGCAGTTCGCTCGTCTTGTAGAGCCCCTTCTGGACATCGATCTGCCGAATGTCGCGTTTCGAGTCCGCCAGTGCCAGCTCTGCCGCCAGTTGGCCCGTCGTGGCCTGGGCCACCTTGTCCGAGACACTCTCCAGCAGGTCGTCGACGGACGGGCCCTTGTCATCGGGCTTCGGAATGGCGGCCAGCTTCGCCGCCCGAGTCGCCATGAGCCGCTGGATGTATTCGGGAGTTTCGCTCGATTCATCCATCGGGAAAGGGAACTTGGCCGCAATGGGCTTGCGCTCTTCCGCTGGCCCGACGCCATCGGGTGGCCAGAGGATGGTCGTCTGTTCCATCTCGGTCGCATACACGACCTTCGTGAGCTGGCTCTCGTAGCGCCGGGTCTTCCCGTAAAACGCCGCCAGATCGTAGAAGTCGCGGCGTGTCCAGGTGTCGAACGGATGGTCGTGGCACTGGGCACACCCGATATGCACACCCAGAAACACCTGAGAGGTCACACTCGCCATCGCCAGCGGATCCGCATCGTCTCCCAGGATAAAACCGACCTCGGGGACGCGACCGGCCTTGCCGTTCGAGGAAATCAGTCGCCGACTCATCTCGTCATAGGGCATGCCCGTTTGGACCGCATGATGGACATAGGCAATCAGAGCGGCCCCTCCCGTCGCCTGCGACCGCAGCCGCAGCATGTCGGCGAAGAAGATCGTCCAGCGATCCGCAAATCGCTCATCTTTCAGCAGCAGATCAATCAGTTGCTCCCGGCGTCCCTCGACGGGCCACGTCGCAAATTCCTGGACTTCCGCATCAGTGGGAATTCGTCCGATCAAATCGACATAGATCCGTCGCAGAAAGACAAAATCGTCCACAACCGGCATCGGCTGGAGCGGACGATTGGCAGTCAATGCCTCATTGTCTCGAGAAATCACGCGATCCAATTCGCCACCCGAGGTGCTCGACACCAGCGTGACAAGAATCAGAAGAAATCCCACGAGGCTCGTCGACGGACGCATTGGCATCACACACAGTTCCTTTGCAAAGATCCAGAAGATCCACTGGGTAGAATGATCGACTCAACCTTTTTACCAATAAACCTCAACTTATGTCAACTCATCCGGTTCTTCGTTGCCACGGCAGGTGTGTGCGTCAACAAACTTTGGTTCTTCCGGCTCCGACTCTGCCCGAATCGATCCGCACCCCGCTCGACCTGCTGGTTCCCATCCCCCAGACCGGCCAACACACTCGCTCCACTGCGGTCAGCCTCCCGATGCCAAAACATCGCACGCTTCACGCTGCGCACTTGGGGCAGCTACGGTCGGGTGTCCCTGGCGGGATAAAGAGTTCTATCGCCTATCCCACGGTCACGCACAGCGGGTCGCCATGCCCGCAACCAGTTCGTGGAGCAGAGCCAGAGAGGTCTCGGCTTCCGGCATGGTCATCGTCATCGGTGGACTAACCCGCAAGACCTTGCCGGCCAGTGGCCCGAGGAAGTGAATCCCATCCCCGCTGGCCTGGCCGAGGTAGCAGGTCCGCACGAGTTCGATCGCGATCTCCTGCGGCGGGCGACCGCCGATCCCCGCACACTCCAGGCCGAAGACCAGCCCCTCGCCGCGAACCTTGGCGATCACGCCGGTCTGTTTCAGTTCACTCAAACTGCGAGTGAACAGGCCGTTGAGCTGGGCCGCATGACCGAGGACATCCTCGCTCTCAAACTCATCCAGCGTCGCCACCACAGCTGCGGAGGCGAGCGGGTTCGCGCTCCAGGTATCGGACCCTTCACCGTATTTCAGCATGGCCATCAGATCGTCACGCCCGACAGCGGCACTGACCGCCACCCCATTGCCCAGCCCCTTGCCGAGGCACACGATGTCCGGCTCGACGCCGTACTTTTCGTAGGCATACATCTTGCCGGTACGCCCGAAGTTCGACTGCACCTCGTCCAAGATGAACACGATGTCGTGTTCGCGGCACCACGCCTGGAGGAGTTGCAGGTAAGCCGCGGGCGGGTGAAAGCTGCCGCCGCCGCCGAGGTACGGCTCGGTGATGAGGCAGTTGATCTTCCGCCCGTGTTGGGTCCAGAGGGCTTCGAGCTCCCGGCGATACGGAGTCAGATCGACCGCCTCGAGCGACCGGGAGAGGTCGTCGATCTCCTCGCGCGGGAACCCGACGAACTTCACGCGCGGATCGCGATCAGGATCGGTCTCCGAACCCGTCACGGCCCCGGCCAGCCCCTTCTTTCCGTGAAACCCATACCGGGTCGCGATGATCAGGTCGCGCGACTCATCGCGATGCAGGCAAGCCCACAGTGACTTCTGCACCGCCTCTGAGCCACTCGCCGCCCACATCACGGTCTCCATCCGCGAGCCGCCGCCGCAAGCCCGCATGCTTCGAAGCAACCGCTGCACCGCCAAACCCTCGATCTCCGTCATCGCGTTATACGCCGTGAACGGCACACCGATGGCGTACTCATTCGCACCTGCCGGAGACCCGAACAGAGCATTCTCGGTCCAGCCCATATACTTCGCAAACCGCTGCATCCAGCGGCGAGGGTTGTGACCGAGATTGGAGACCAGCACGCCCGAGGTGTAGTCGTACAGCCGCCGACCATCGCTGGTCCAGTGAAAGACCCCGGCCGACTTCGCAATGACCACCTGGCTCGGAGTAAACGTCCGCAGTGAGACCGGCTCTCCCCGAGTCAGGGAGGCCCGCACAGCGTTCGCTTTCGGCTCGCCGGGGAACTCGATGGCAGGTCGCGGAGTAAGCATCTGGTGTCCGTCCGAAAGGGCCGATTCCGAGAGCGTTCCCCGTTCGAAGATCGGCGAAACGTGTCGACTCGCAACATAACCAGACAGCGAGCGTGTGTCACGCGGGGCACACTGGCGATGTGCCCGTCCTCCATGCAGCGGCGGCCCCCCAGGCGATGTCACTCTGCAAATGCCGTGACGAAGTCCGGGCCGTGTAGCTGCCCCTCGCCAGAGGGCGGGCACGCACGCCAAGTCGCCCACGTTCTGGCGAAGCGTGGCTACGAAAGAATGTCTCACTTCCTCCCGTGTGAAGTCTGCTCACGCAGGATCGGCACGATCTCGCGCTGCAACTCACCACCGGTGACATGCACCGTCCCTTGCCCATCAATGTAGACATCGATCTCGCTGCGGACCCCGAACTCACCGGGGAGGTAGATGCCGGGTTCGATCGAGAAGCAGGTCCGCCGCATCAGGAGCCGGTCCTCGCGGGTTTCGAGGTTGTCGATGTGCGCTCCATTGCCGTGGACCTCCTGGCCGATGTTGTGCCCCGTGCGATGCGTGAAGTACGGGCCATACCCCGCCTTCTCGATCACCGCTCGCACGGCGTCATCGACCGTTCCTCCGGAGAGCGAGCGCCCAGCAGCGAACGCCTCCTGCACGCAGGCGATCCCGGCGTCTCGCGCTGCGGCCACGATGCGGAAGACCTGGGTGTACTTCTCAGGCACAGCTGTTCCCACGAACCCGGTGCGGGTCAAGTCGCTGTACACCGCACGCGGCTGGTTGAGCTTGGCCCACAGGTCAACCAGCACGAAATCGTCCTTGACGATCCGGGTGTTGTCGCCGTGACCGGTCTCATAGTGCGGCAGCGCGCTGTTGGGGCCGCGACCCACGATCGGCGGCGAGTACGTGGTCAACCCATGCTTGTGGAAGTGGTCCATGATCGCCTGCTGCACGGCGACCTCCTCCACCCCTCCGGTCCGCTCGATCTCATCCGCGATGAACTTCCACGCCACTCCATACGCCGCATCCGTGACCTTGGCTGCGTCGAAGTGCATCCGCTCCTGCTCGTCGTCCCAGGTCGACTCGAACAACTGAATCAGGTTGCCCGAGGAGACGACGGTGGCCCCGAAGCTGCGGACGAGTTCGACGGTCCCGGCGTCGACTTTGGAGATGTACGGATTGCCATTCCCGGGGGAGTATTCCATCGCGACCGGGGACTTTCCGGAGACGACCGCGCGGATGGCGGCCTCGAACTCTTGCCACTTGAGGTAGACCACTTTCTCGCCGGGGAGGTGATCGAGGGCCGAGTCTTCAATCCGGTGAACGATCTTCACCGGCGTCCCCTCGTCCGGAATCCAGTACAGGAAACGCCGCGAGGTGAGCGGCTGCTCGCCCATATCGAGGATGCGGCGTGCGAGGACGTTGGAGCCTCGGAATTCATAGAGGAGCCAGCCCGCGAACTGGTACTGACGCAGAGCGGATTGGACGGCTGGGAGGTTGAACATGGTGGATGCTTTAGAATCAGATGCTGCTTGACTTACCTATGACGCGGACGATGTGTAGGAACTCGCTTCAGAAACTCCTCACGAGACAAGCCCTGGGGCGGGCGCTTCGCTTCCGCGACGGCGGCGTCCGCCTTCAACTCCTCAACCATCGTGTCGTAGTGATCGTAGAAGTACGTCAGTGCCGAGTAGACCTCCTCGGGGCGCAGGTCCGGGTGCTGTCGCAGCAATTCCTCCGCCGACCAGCCATGCTGGTAGTGTTCGGCGGCCAGATGCCGAACCTTATAGCGACCACCCGCAATGCGAACGATTCCGTCGGCATCGGTGGTCAGGTGGGGATAGAGAGTGGCGGTACTCATCGAAGGGCTCCGAATCAGGTCCAGGCAGAATACCACAAGCTCAGAGGATGTGGCAGGCGACTGTTCTTCGGCTACGGATTTCGAGTGCGAGACGCACATTGCAGCGTGGATCACCACGCCCAGCCGAGGTGGTGACTCAGCCTCTTTGTCCCGGCAGGGACACCCGATCATAGCCCACCGTTTCAACGGTGGGATCTAGACGCTGGCGACCGCCTCAGCCCCGTCAGGGGCGACAGACGCTTCGAGGGCAGGCGGGCGGCAGGAGTTTCTGTCGTCCCTTCCGGGACTCAATCACTGGCTGTACACCGACCACCCACCGTTGAAACGGTGGGCTATGATCAAACCGTCCCTGCCGGGACGCAGAAGGGAAGGCCCCCAGAGTTATCGGGCAATCACAAAGTGTTTCTCGCACTCACGGATTTCCAACCTCCGCCGCCTTCGTCCCTCGCATCCGCCGCAGCACCGACTCCGTAATCAGCACCACCAGCGACGCAACCATAAACACCGAAAAGAAGATGTTCACCCCCCCCTTGATCGTCATGGCGTGGTTGCTCGTCTCCAGGCCAGCCTTGAAGTCGTTCAGGAACCGTCCCGTCACCATCTGGTAGCTGGCTGTGGTTGTCGTGATGATCACGAAGACCATCGGGATCAGCGTGAGTAAGGCGAACTTGCCGCGTCCGTTGTTGAGGGCCCACATGCTGATGATGCACAGCGCGATCGCCGCCAGCATCTGGTTCGCGATGCCGAACATCGGCCAGATCGTGTCGATCGACCCGGTCCAGATCAGCGTGCCCCAGCCGAGTGTCACCAGCCCAGTCGAGAGGATGGCCCCCGGCAGCCAGTCGGTCTTGGCGAACGGTTTGTAGACCTTGCCGAGAACTTCTTGCAGCAGAAACCTCGCGATGCGGGTTCCGGTGTCGATCGTGGTCAAGATGAACAGCGCCTCAAACATGATCGCGAAGTGATACCAATACTTGATCAGGGAGTTGATATCGACCCGCCCGCCCGAGACTTTTGCCGTCGCATCGGTGAGGATCTTCGACATCCCGAGGGCCAGCGTCACGGCTCCCCCGGTGCGGCCTCGCAATGACTCGCCGCCGACCTGCTCTTCCAGCTTCGGCAGGTTGTCGGTCGTGGCGTTCATCTGCTCCAGGGCACTGGCGTACTGTTCGACCTTCGACAGGTCGATGTTCACCGCCCAGTAATCCCCGGCGGGCAGCGACGCAGCTGCGATGAGGGCGACGATGCCGACGACCCCTTCGCAGAGCATGGCCCCGTAGCCGATCATGCGGATGTCGCCTTCCTTGTTAATCATCTTCGGTGTCGTCCCCGAAGCGACGAGTGAGTGGAACCCCGACACCGCCCCGCACATGACGCAGATGAAGCAGAACGGGAAGATCGCTCCATTGAAGTACGGTCCGCCGCCGTCTTTGAATATCTGGTTGATCGCCGGGGCCTCCATCTTCGGATTGGCCACGACCACAGCCACGATCAGCAGGAGTACGGTGCCGATCTTAAGGAAGCTCGACAGATAGTCGCGCGGACAGAGCAGCAACCACACCGGCAACACCGCGGCAACGAACCCGTACCCGCAGATCGCCAGAATGGTCTGCTCCCGGGTCAGTGAGAAATACGGCTCCCATACCGACCCCGGAATCCAGTTCCCCGCCACTGTGACGGCCAACGTCGCCAACGCTCCCAGCAACGACGCCTCGACGACCTTCCCCTTGCGGAACACGTACATATAGAGGCCGACGAGCAGCGCAATCGGCACGGTGCAGGCGATGGTGAACGTGCCCCAGGAGCTGCCGGGGACGAGCTGAGTCATCCCGGCGGGGAGGGTCACAACGTGTCGAAGATCGGTGGGAAAGTTTGATATGCTAACATTCCACATCGGCGGTTCTTGTCCGGCTTTGGCCGCAGGTCTGGCCAAGGTGAACGGTTCGGACCGCTTCACCTTCGATCCGTTCGGGTAGAGAACCTCACTCCCCGCCTGGACCAGCAATAGATCACGACCATCGCTTATTGATCCGAGGTTCGGCACATGGCCCTCTGGCAGCACGATCTGCGTCTTCGCCGCCAGCTTGATCTCCTCCCCACCGAGAGCCTTGACCACCACAATCCCGAGTCCCGACAGAGCAATGATCACCACAAACAGAATGGCGATCGAGGCGACCGTGCCGCCCACCGGGCCAATCTCCGCACGGGCAATCTCCGCCAGCGAACGCCCGCCATTCCGCACGCTAGCCGCCAGCACGAGCATGTCCTGCACCGCCCCGGCCAGACAGACCCCCACCACAATCCAGATCAGCCCCGGCATGTACCCGAACTGAATCGACAACACCGGCCCGATCAGCGGACCGGCTCCAGAGATGGCCGCGAAGTGGTGCCCGAACAGCACCCACTTGTTCGTCGGATGGTAGTTCTGCCCATCGTTGAGTGTGTGAGCGGGCGTCTGTCGCAGATCATCCAGCACCGCCACCCGTGCCGCCAAAAACGCACTATAGAACCGGTAAGCGATCGCCAGGATGCACAGCGAGACGATCAGGATGGGCATGGCGTGCATAAATGTCTCAGGCTCGGTGGGAGAGGTCGCTTCAACAAGGGCGAGTCGGGCTGCGAGGCAGTCAACTCGGGATGCCGCAAGATACACGCTCGACCGCTCGGCGTGCAGTCCACCCGCTTTCCGGTTCGTGGAGTCTCACGACCGCATGCCCAGTTTTTACACCATGCGGTCGAGTTCGTGTATACAATGCAGCCGGTGAATCAGTCGGAGACAGATTATGTCCGAGTGGGTGCTGCGAGAGTCTCACGGAGTCGGCGTCGCGGGCTTGTTGCTGCGGAGGGCGGAGCGGCGGAATGCCCTCTGTGTCGGACTCTTGGAGCAGTTGTGTGCGGCGCTGGAGTCGCTCGCAGCGGACCCTGTGAATCGGGTCGTGCTGTTGCGCGGGGAGGGGCCGGTCTTCTCGGCGGGGCTCGACCTGCACGAGGCGGCGGACGAGGCACTCATCGAGCGTTCCGCAGCGGGCATCTCGCGGGCGTTGCACTTACTGAGCGATGGCCCGTTGGTGACGATCGCCGTCGTGCAGGGCGGCGCGTTCGCGGGCGGCGCGGGTTTGATGGCCGCGTGTGATATTGTGATCGCGGCCGATGATGTGAGGATCGGGTTTCCGGAGGCGCGGCGCGGCCTGCTCCCCGCTCTGATCGGGGATGTGCTGCGGACGCGTGTGCGAGAGGGCGATCTCCGCGACTTGCTGCTGACTGGCACATCGATCGATGCCCCACGGGCCCGGCAAGTCGGCTTGGTGCAACACATCGTTCCTCATGCGAAGTTGTTGGAGGAGGCCCTGCGGATCGCTCGCGAAGTGCTCGCTGGGGGACCGGAGACGATCCGCGCGACCAAGCGACTGCTGGCCACCCTGTATGGTCGATCCGCTGACCACACCGATCGCTCGATGGAACAGTGGCACCTGGAAGCCCGCCGCAGCCAGGAAGCCCGCGCGGGGCTGCAAGCCTTCCTGGAGAAACGTGAACCGCCGTGGACCGTGGGATAGGCTTCCAGCCCGTCATCTCTTCGGAATCTCGACAGGCTGGAAGCCTATCCCACGCCCCCCAAGGAACCGACCATGACCACAGCCGACTCACGCGACGAACGGCGACTCCAACGCGACTTGCAGGTCCAGCAGGCCGAAGAGTTACTCGGCCCGGTGCCGCAGAAAAGTGGCGTCGCCAAAGGGCTGTTCTGGGGCCAGTTCGTCGCCGACTGGATATTCCCTTATCGACGTCTCCCCGCGACTCAGCAAGCGGAAGTCGATGCAGCTGTCGCTGAGGTGCGGGCCTTCTGCGATGCCCATCTCGACCCCGTGCGGATCGATCGCGAGGCCGACATCCCGCGCGAGGTGATCGACGGCCTGGCCCAACTCGGCGTTCTGGGCATGACCGCCCCGCGCGAGATCGGCGGACGCGGGTTCTCGCAGATGGGGTATGGGCAGATCCTGGAAGTGCTCGGCGGCCGGTGCAGTTCGACGGCCATCTTTGTCAATGCCCACCACTCGATCGGCATGCGGGCACTGCTGTTATTCGGGACCGAGTCGCAAAAACAGCGCTGGCTGCCGGACCTCGTCGCCGGTCGCAAGCTGGCTGCGTTCGCCTTGACTGAACCAGAGGCGGGGTCCGATGCCGCCAACGTCCAGACGCGGGCAGTCCCCTCCCCGGATGGCAGCCACTACCGGCTGACCGGCGAGAAGCGGTACATCACCAATGGCTCGATCGCGGACATCCTGACCGTGATGGCCCGCACCCCGATCCCCGGAGGCACGGGGACCGCGATCACTGCCTTTCTGGTGACGCCCGACATGCCGGGGTTCCGCATTACGGAGCCCCGCATGGAGAAACTCGGCATCCGGGGCACAGCCACCGCGCGGCTGGCCTTCGAGGACATGCCGGTGCCGAAGGAGAACATCCTCGGACCGCTGGGCAAGGGGCTGAAAGTGGCCCTCACCGTACTCGACTTCGGGCGGACAACATTCGGGGCCTGCTGCACCGGAGCGGCCAAGACCTCCCTGCGACTGGCGGTCGAGCATGCCCGCACTCGCAAACAGTTCGGTCGGCCTCTCGCCGATTTTGAACTCGTACAGCAGAAGCTGGGCCGCATGGCGATGTGGACGTACGCGATGGAGGCGATGACGACTGTGACCGCGGGCCTCATCGACCGAGGTCTCGAAGACTACATGCTGGAGACCGCCATGCTGAAGGTGTGGAGCACCGAGCGGCTGTGGACGATCGTCAACGACGCCTTCCAGATCCATGGCGGCGCGGCCTATTTCGTGGGCCATCCGCTGGAACGGATGCTCCGCGATCACCGCATCAACCAGATCGGCGAGGGGGCCAACGAGGTACTCCTGTCGTTCATCGCCCTCACCGGGATGCGCGGTCCGGGGCTGCACCTCAAAGAGGTGTACGAGGCCACGCAGCATCCCTGGTCGGGACTCGGCACGATCACCGGATTCGCCGCCGACTGGGTCAAGGCCCGGTTCAGTTCCCCAACCGTTCCCGTGCGAACCGCCTCGCTCCAACCGTGGGCCAATAAGCTCTCGCAGCGGATCGGTCGGTTCGGTCGGGCCGTGCAGAAGACCCTGATCCACCATCGCGAAGAGGTGTTGGAACGCCAGCTCGAACAGGAACGTCTGGCCTGGGTCGCCATGGAACTGTTCGCCAGTGCCTGCGTCCTCAGCCGTCTGGATGGGGATTTGTCGTCGGCGTCCGAGTCCCAATCCAAGATCGCCCTGCCGTTCCTGGAGTCCTCGCTGCGCGAGGTCGACCGCTGGCTGGGCCAACTCGGGAACCCCAGCGATGCCGCGATGCTGGGTGCCGCTGGTGCGGTGCTTGCGCCGGAATATCCGCATTGAGTCGCGGGCTCCACGCCCAGCGACGGCGCAGCCGTTCGCTGCAGCACATGGTGAGGCGACGGTTCACAACGTTTTGATGAGTCGGTCGTAATCTGCGTGCGAGCCGATGAAATACCACAGGGCAGTATCGCCGGTGCGAACACAGACAGCGCGCCAGTCGAGACTGATGCGCGCCGAGAAAATTGGCTGGGTCGCATGGATTTGCTTGAACTGGAGACTCGCGTGCCAAGGGTCTCGCATCCAAGTGCGGTAGGCCTCGAACGCCTGTATCCGGACATGAGGCGGAAGGTCAGAAAGGAGCCTCCGGAACCGTTTAGTGGTTCGAGAAATCACGCTCGAAGTCCAGGGGTTGAGTCTGCCCAGATCCGAACTCACGAAGTGCCTCGTCGGCGAAAGCAGAAAGTTGATCTGGGGTGGCGGCGAATGCCTCTGTCCAGCGCCGCTCAGAATCGAGTTCGGCGAGTAACAGCGTAGCGAAGGCATCCTGCTCCGGGTCGGGGAGCTTGGACGCTGCTGCAAAAGCGAGTTCGAGAAGCTGAGTCATGGCCTACAGGGTATCCTCTGCATCGTTCTGGAGCAATCGGCGGGGTGGCACTGTCGGCGGAGAACCCACCGCCGAATGAGGGCTGATTTGGGGTGCCACTGGCGGTCGCTTTGGGCCGCCAGTGACTTTGAGCGTGATGCGACCATCAACCGTTCCATCCAGTGGTCGGGCGTCTGAGCACTGGCGAGTCAAAGCTCTCGCCAGATGGCACCCGACTCTGTTCTCGGGTCGTCAGCGCCCGGATCACTCCGAGCGCTGATGCTTCCGGCTCTTTGGCGAACTACTTCAGCGTGAACGCGGGCAGGTGGACAATCTGCCCACCCTTCAGGGCCGACTCGTGGGCCAGGATGCCGACGCAGGTCCAGTTGGCGGACAAGGTGGCGTTCGGCCAGGGGTCGCGGTTCTGGGCCAGGGCGTTGAGCATCTCGTTGACGAGGTGCGGGTGCGAACCGCCGTGGCCGCCGCCTTGCAGGAAGCTGAGGTGGTCGGCGTCGTGGATTTCGCTGGGCTTCGTGAACTTGCGGATCGGCTCGGGGAGCAGATGGGCGTAGTCGGGCACGGTGATCTTCTCGGCCATCTCCGGCTCGGGGCGCTTGGCGGTATGTAACACGTGGGGTTCATGTTCTACGAGCGTCCACTCGAAGCTCTTCTTCGTGCCGTACACGTCGAAGCTCTCGCGGTACTGCCGGGCCACATCGTACAGGCACCGCCACACGTGAGCCGTGATGTCGCTGTCCTTCAGCTTGATATGACAACTCTCCACCGCGAACTTGTTCCCCGACTTCTTCTGAATGTCCTCGCGAACGGTGCCCGAGCCGAAGCAGCTGACGTACTCGGCCCGCTTGTTCATCAGGCCGAGGACTGGACTCACGACGTGCGTGGCGTAGTGCATGGGGATCATGCGTTCCCAGTAATCGGGCCAGCCGTCCATGTCCTGGGGGTGGGAAGCGGCCAGGTGCTGGATCTGGCCGAGTTCGCCCTTTTCGTACATCTCTTTGATGAACAGGAACTCGCGGGAGTAGACGACCGTTTCGGCCATCATGTACTTCTTGCCGGTGCTGGCGACGAGATCGCAGATCTTCTCGCAGTCGGCGACGTTGGTGGCCATCGGCACGGTACACATCACGTGCTTCCCGGCCTTGAGGGCTTCCATGCTCATCCAGGCATGGTCGGGAATCGGCGAGTTGATGTGGACGAAGTCGACTTGGGGATCGGCGAGGACATCCTCGTACTTGGTATAGCGACTGGCGACGCCGAACTGGTCGGCGACCTTGTTCAGCTTCTCTTCGTTCCGCTGGCAAAGAGCCTGCACATTGGCCAGTGGGTGGGCCTTGTAAATGGGGAGGAACTCCGCCCCGAACCCGAGACCGACCATCGCGACATTGAACTGCTTGCTCATGAGGTGATCCTTCGATGGAAACGGTGCCGCCTGAATCGGACGGCAAGACGGGAACCAGTGTACCGCCGGTCCCGGTGGGGGAGAAATGAAGCGGTATGTAGAATGGAATTTATTCCGTTCGCCGCAGGAGAGAACGGAATGAATTCCGTTCTACGCTGCCAGCCCGGTATCCTGTGACCCTCCAGTCCTCCCACTCCACGAACCGAGGTGCCTGCTCATGTTCGGTGACTTCCAGTCTCACATCGCTCAGCAGACTCAGGCCATCCGCGACGCGGGGCTCTACAAGGGCGAACGCATCCTCAGCAGCCCGCAGGCGGCCCATGTGCGGGTGGCGGGCGATCGTCCGGTCCTCAACATGTGTGCGAATAATTACCTCGGGCTTTCGGATCACCCGGTGCTGATCGAGGCGGCCCAGCGGGGGCTCCAGGACTGGGGGTTCGGGCTCTCGTCGGTGCGGTTCATCTGCGGCACGCAGCAGATCCACAAAGACCTCGAAGCGGCGTTGAGCCGGTTCCTGGGGACCGAGGACACGATCCTCTACTCGTCATGCTTTGATGCCAACGGCGGGCTGTTCGAGACCTTGCTCGGGGCCGAAGACGCAATCATCTCGGACGAGTTGAACCATGCGAGCATCATCGATGGCGTGCGGCTGTGTAAGGCTCAGCGGTTCCGGTATCGCAACAACGACATGTCCGATCTCGAAACCCAGCTGAAGCAGGCCCAGTCGGCGCGGTTCCGGATGATCGCCACCGATGGGGTGTTCTCGATGGACGGGTACTTCGCGAACCTCCCCGCGATCTGTGAACTGGCGGATCAGTACAACGCTCTGGTGATGGTCGATGACTCGCATGCGGTGGGGTTCTGTGGACCGAATGGGCGCGGGACGCATGAGAAGCAGGGCGTCATGGGCCGCATCGACATCCTCACCGGGACGCTGGGCAAGGCCCTGGGCGGGGCCAGCGGCGGGTATACCAGCGGTCGCAAGGAAATCGTCGAGTACCTCCGCCAACGGTCGCGGCCGTACCTGTTCTCGAACTCGCTGGCCCCGAGCATCGTCACCGCCTCGCTGGCAGCACTCGATCTCATTGCGAACCAGCCTCAACTCCGGCAACAACTGTGGGAGAACACGGCATACTTTCGCGAGGAGATGACCCGGCGGGGGTTCCAGATCCTGCCGGGCGAGCACCCGATTGCGCCGGTGATGCTGGGGGATGCGGTCCTCGCCGGGAAGATGGCGGAGCGGATGCTGGCATTGGGTGTCTACGTCGTCGGCTTCTCATATCCGGTGGTGCCGCAGGGCAAAGCCCGCATCCGCACGCAGATCTCCGCCGGGCACACGCGGGCGGATTTGGATGAGGGGATTGCGGCGTTTACCGTGGCCCGCGACGGGCTGTCGGCGTGATGGAGAGCGAGGGAGTGGGGCACGGCTTCCATGGTGGTCATCTCTGAAGGGAAATTCAGGTTTTTGTCCCGTCAGGGACACCCGACAATAGCCCACCGTTTCAACGGTGGGACAGCGCGCCCGTCGAACCAATCAGTCCCGTCAGGGACGACAGAGCCCCTCGGCCTCCGAGTGTCGCCTGGGGCATGTGCAGCGTTTTCTGTCGCCCCTGACGGGGCTGGGGCCTGACAACTCGGTGTTCCCCACCGTTGAAACGGTGGGCTATTGTCGGGTGTCCCTGACGGGACAAAGAGCGGCGACGGTGTCTGCTTGTTCGTCGATTCCATGCGATTTCCCCTGTGCTTCACACCTTGGAAGCCCTGGGGAATGGACCGCACGATTGTGTCAATTCCCTCCCGGTCCTCTCGGAAAGTCTGAACCGGGGCCGATTCATGAAGTGACGTGTCCGACAAAAGTCCCTGTAGCGTGGGCTTTAGCCCACGCGGGAGCGTTATCATCAAGGAAGCGTGGGCTAAAGCCCACACGACTTCGACTTCTGTCGGAAACGTCCGAAGTACAAAATCAGGAGGAGTCCGGTCCACGGAGTCGTTAGAATCCCAAAGCCCCCCCTCGGATCGCTGCCGCGCCATCTCCCTGAGCTTGACTCATGACGAACCTGCCCCAACTTCACGCCCGACTGTCTCAGTACGGACAGTCGCATCTGCTCCAGTGGTGGAATGAGCTGAATCAGGCTCAGCGGAGCGGGTTGTTGGCCCAGTTGGAATCGATCGATTACTCGTTGATCGCCCGGTTGTTCTCGGAGCGCGAGGCGGCGGGCGGCTCCTCGGCGAGCGAGTTGGCCGCTCGGGCCACACCGCCGACGCAACTCGTCGCCCAGCCGAAGACGGAAGCCGAAAAGGAACTCTGGCGCCAGGCCACCGCCCTCGGGGAGGAGCAACTCCGCGATGGGCGAGTCGGGGCGATTCTCGTCGCGGGCGGGCAGGGGACGCGGCTCGGGTTCGACAAGCCCAAGGGGATGTACCCGATCGGGCCGGTCTCGCAGCGGTCGCTGTACCAGGTGTTTTGCGAGCAGTTGTTGGCCCGGGGACGGCGGGCGGGGGCGGCGATCCCGTATTTCATCATGACCAGCGATGCCACGCACGACGACACGGTGGCCTTCTTTGAGGAGCACCACTTCTTTGGTCTGAAACCGGGGGATGTGTATTTCTTTCGACAGGGGAAGCTGCCGGCGGTGTGTGACCAGACGGGGCGGATTCACCTCGCGGAGAAGCATGAGGTGGCCCTGACTCCCGATGGGCATGGGGGGATCTTGAAGGCCCTGCGCTCGGCGGGTCTTCTGGACCTGATGCGGGACCGGGGATTGGAGACGTTGTACTACCACCAGGTCGACAACCCAATGGCCATCGTCTGCGACCCGGCGTTTCTGGGGCTGCATGCACTCCATGGGTCGGACATGAGTACGAAGGTTGTCAACAAAGTCGCCGCCGAGGAGAAGATGGGCGTACTGGTCAGCGTCGAGGACCAGACGCAGATCATCGAGTACAGCGATATGCCAGTCGAACGCACCCGCGAAGTCGAGCCGGACGGCACGCTGCGGTTCCGGGCGGGGAACACCGCGATGCACGTCATCCGGCGCGGATTCCTGCAAGAACTGGTCGACCAGGGGCGCGACCTGCCCTACCACCGAGCCCACAAGCCGGTCCCCCACATCGACCGCAGCGGCCAACGCATCCAACCAGAACCTTCGGCGAAGAATGCCTTCAAGTTCGAACAGTTCATCTTCGACAGCTTGCCGATGGCAACGACGGCGCTGGTCGTCGAGGCCGACCGGACTGCGGAATTCAACCCGGTGAAGAATCGAGAAGGGGCCGATTCGCCCGAGACCTCGCGACACGCCATCAGCCGACTCAACCGCGAGTGGTTGCGAGCAGCGGGGGCCGAGGTGGCGGATGAGGCGAGAGTCGAAATCAGCCCGCTGTTCGCCCTGGCCCCGACCGATTTGGCGGGCCGCATTGTGCCGGGGCAGAAGATCCCCGACGGGGCGATACTGCGGCCGTAGTGAGGAGGCCAGCGAGCGTCACCCACACGAATTCCCAAAGCGTTAGGGCGTGCCACTCGTTCTCGCATCCGTTGACACGTTCATTCCCAGTTGCAACACTGGTATGCAACTTGGTCGCTCTGTAGCGTACGAGTACTTGTTCTTCCGACACAGGAATCCCCATGCCAAAGGGTAGCCGAACGACTCTTTTTGTTAGCTCCACTTGTTACGACCTCTCTCAGGTTCGCGCCGACTTATGGAACTTCGCCGAGTCGTTCAGCCTTGAACCAGTGATGTCTGAATACGCTTCGTTTCCAGTCAATCCTTCGACAAAAACCGTCGAAAACTGTTTGGAAGCTGTTAGAACCCGCGCAGACATCTTCTTGTTAGTAGTGGGAAATCGATATGGAAGCCTGACTGGGTCAGGTCGTTCCGTAACAAATCTTGAGTTTGTCGAGGCAAGCGCGCGTGCCATCCCCAGATATGTCTTTGTCAAGAAGGACATATTGGCTGTGCTTCCGGTCTGGAAGGCAAATCCACAAGCAGACTTCACATCAACCGTCGACAACCCGAAGCTCTTTGAATTCGTGTCGCAACTGAGAGACTCTGGGGCAGTGTGGGTATTCCCATTTGACACTGCCCAAGACATCGTTGACACAATGAAGAAGCAACTGAGCTACTTGCTTTCAGATTGTCTTGAGTTGCGAGCAAAAATGCAGACAATCGACGAAGCGTATCTACTACTTGGTCCAGAGTCCTTGCGGCTCTTCGTTGAGAAACCTAAAGGCTGGGAGTACTTGGTATTCGCAAAGCTGTTCCAGGAAAGAGTTGCCAAGCTGGAACACAAGAAACTCGACCTCGAACTGAAGCTGGGAATGGGAACTTCAATCACATTAAGAAATATCGCCGAAGCAAACACATGGCTTTCTCTGAAACTCAGTCATGCAAGGCAGCCCACAGAGAATTTCACGAACGCCCTCAACAATGGGATTGAAAAGGCAGTCGGTGCGCCTGGGGAACCGGGCAACATCACAAGGATCGCTCATGTTGCACGAAGGATGGCAGACAGCTACGAAGAGTTGCTAGACTGGACTCTTGAGTTCAACCGTGTCAGAACAGCACCGCAACTAGAGAGGTTGTTTAGCCTTGCTTCAAATTTTACGTCAAACGCGATCCGGGAAATTGAGGACTATGCAGCAACTCTATTTGACCGTGTCAGATCAGCCATCGAATCTCATAAGCCCGGCACTTCCATCAGTTTCACCTTAACACTGACCGCTCAGGACTCAGGGGAATTTACTGCGGAACTTGAACGGCTTGGGAAACTGAGTGCCGAGGAATTGATGGCTTTGCAGCCGGATTGACTTAACTGTCGGCCCCAAGATCCGTTTGGTACCGCATGTCCCCGAGGCTCTGCTTCACCGCGTGCCCATTGCGACTGATGAGCGGGGCGGCGGCGCACTGGCACGGCGGACTTACGTCCAGCCGCTCGCTGCCGCACTGTCACAGCGCTGCGCAGCCTTTCGCCTGCTTAGGAGCAGACTAAAGGCTGCGTTCCAGGTACAGGGCAATCGCTTCGCGGATGTTGGCCAACGCCTCATCCCGAGTCTTGCCTCGAGACCAACAACTCTTCAGGGCGGGGCGGTGCGCGACAAAGTAGCCATTGTCGCCGTGTTCAATCACGACTTTGAATGTCATGTCTCACCTCCAGTTGTTCGTCGATCGAAACTCGACATCAACGCCACCAGGACATGTTCGCCCGCGTTCTGGCGAACGCAGCTACATTATAAATCGAGCTGATCCAAGCCGTCCATCAGATCATCCAGCGCATCGCGAGGTTATCTGGCGGGCCGCATGGCCGCTGGGGCAGGCCGACTGTGGCTCTGGCCGCCGCTCGGCACTGTATACCCCTCCGGCAGTTCCACCCAACTGTGGCACCCGGCCATGTCGGGGGTTTCGTGGAGGGTGAAGGGCGTCGGGAGCGCTGTGCAGGTGACCTCCATGGCGAACAGCTCCGGGCGTTTGTAGTGGAACCGCTGGAGGACGGTCTCGGGGGAGAGGATCTGGCGGTCGAGGTACGGAGTGAGTTGGGCGGGATCGGTGATCCGCTGGACCGACTGGACGCGGGCGAGGAGCGAGATCGGGACTTGGCCCGGATCTGTCGGGAGAGTCAGGCCATCGAGCAACTCCACTCCAGCGGGGGTGAGCGACTCGGCCCCCTGATGAAACCGCGTGGGGTAGAGCCAGAATGCCTCGTGCTCGCAGCGGAACGTCCCGCCCGGTTCGGAGATGCCCCCCTTGCGGAGCAGCACCGTCTGCACGCCGGTCGCCAGGGCGCGACACACAACAGCCCACTCCTTGAGGGCGATTCGGCAGGTTTCCATCGGAGCGGTCATGCAGAGTCTCTCAAATCGTAGCCACGTTCAATAGAACGGGGGATGCTCCAGGGAGATCGACATTCCTCGGAGATCAACAGACTCCCTTGTAGACTGCGGAGCCAGAGCAATCAAGCAAGCACCATGTCCCCGTTCCCAGCACTCGTCCGGGTCGCTGGCACCGCCCCGAAAGGGACACCTCCCCCTCAAAATTCATCTCAATCACCCATTCCCAATGCTTGACGGTCACTCCCTCGCCCGATATGGTTCGGTTTCGTCAGGGATTCAGCGAAGATAGACTCATCGTTGCTTTCCGGACAACCGATCAATCTCGTGCAAACCGCACCAAACGGCTTGCAGATCGCCACGGGGGATTAGCTCAGTTGGTAGAGCGCTTGCATGGCATGCAAGAGGCCACCGGTTCAAGTCCGGTATCCTCCACTTTGTGACCTTTGTTCGCAAACCCTGCGGACAAAGGTTTTTTCCTTGGTATTTTGCTGTTTGAGTCGCTTCCCCAGCCTTCGGAATCCTCATCGGGGCTTCTTGATGCGATGACAGGAAATGACCCCGTTGCACCAGATTTGCCGAGAGTTGGTGCAACCGTTGGTGCAACGGCGCTTTCTCTTCTGTCGTCGGTTCCGGTCGCCTTGAGGGTCTGACGCTGGCGGGTGGGCAGGTCGGTCGGGAGGGTCAACGTCGGCAGGGAATCGACGGCCCCTTGGACATCGAGCAGCTTGGGATCGGTGTAGGTGTTCATCGTCAGGTCGATCGAACTGTGACGCATTGCCGCTTGGGCTGTGCGGGGGGCGACGCCGCCCTTGCTGAGCAGAGTTCCGAACGTCGTGCGCAGGGCGTGAACGTCGATGGTGCGGCCCCGGTCGTCGCGCTTGGCGATGCCAGCGGTCTTCAAGTCCCGGTCGAGAATCCGGACCAGACCGGCGGGAACGGTGAACAGCTTTCGAGACGGGTCGCGTGAGGCGTTGTGATCTCTCAGACGCAGCGTCGCGGGCTGCGGTACATCGGCCAGCCATTCCCTCAAGTCCGCCACCAGATCGGCCCGGAGCGGGATCGTCGAGCCTTGCCGGTTCTTCTCATCGGCGGCGTTCAGCATCAGGCACGGCAGCGAGCCATCGAGAACCAGTTGCCCCACGGTCATCGACGCCAGTTCCCCTTTTCGGAGTCCGGTCAGAACCAGCGTCTTGACGATCAACGCCCGTTCGCGTCCCAGCCGGTCGAGCTTCTCGACCAGTTCCGGATTCCCGGCCAGCCGCAGCTTGGCCAGCGAGACGGCCCTCTCCAAACAGTCGAAGGTGAGTTCGGCTTTCTTCCAGTTCGACCGCTTGCGGGGCGTTCCGGCCTGTCCCTCATCATCGAGAGACTCGCGTCCATGTTCGGCCAGTGGACGCCAGCGAGCCACCAGAATCAACCGGTTGAGTTCGGCTTCGGTCATAGCCCGGCGTTGCCGTCGGGGATCGGCTTTCTCGTTGGCCTTGGCAATGCGGGAGAGCGGGTTCAGCGTCAACCGCCCGTTGTCGGTACACCAGTTGGCGAACGACACCAGCGAGGACAAGTGAGCATTCCGCGACCGGGCCGACATCCCGGATTCCGTCCTCTGAGCGAGCCAGCGTTCCAGGGGTGGCCGGGTCATGTCGCGCAGGGACTTCCAGCCGCATTCCCCCGCCACCCGCCGGAGATTCCGCCCGGTGTTGTCCCGGTGCGACTTCCCGGCCCCCTTGGCTTGCAGGTGATCCAGGTACGCCCCGAAGTGGTCATCGAGCGGAACCACTTGCTGATCGGCAATCGAGTCTTCCGCATTCGACATGACTCCTGATTTCACCAGTTCCGCCCGGCGCTCCAGGTCGCGCAGGATCGAACGGGCGGCGTCTTCATCCCGGCAACCGGTCGAGACTTCGCGGACGATCCCGGCCCCGTCGCGATACTTCGCCGTGAAGGTCGCGGCCTCTGTCCGGATGCGCAGCGAGCCATCGGCCCCGGTGACGACCTGGGCGGTTCGTGCGCGGCCCTTGGCGGGCTTCCAGCGGGCGTACGGTTCCCCGGCCTTGGTGAACATCTCCGCTTGTGCGGGGAGCGGTCGCGTGACGGACTTGCGGTAGACGGTTCCCATTACTGGTCATCCTTTCGCGGGCTGGCCTGCCCCTGGACGGGCTTGGCAGCCGGTTTGGCTGGCTTCGCGGCCTTGCGGTTCACCGGTCGGAGTTCCAGCCCGAAGTATCGAGCGACTTCATCGGCGGAATCGAGGTGGATCGACGTTTCCCCCCGAGCGAACTTCATCAGCGACTGACGCAGTACGCCCGTCTGTTGCTCCAGGGTGAGAAACGGCACTCCGCTCTCGTTGATCGTCTTCCGCAGCAAATCAGTGATCGGCAGTTGGCCTGGCATGGTGGAATGTATGTTACACTGCGGGTGAGATTGAGGCAAGTCGGAATCACGGCAACTCTCCTGATTGGAAGAGATTTCTGACCCGACGATGGGGAGTGACATCAGTAGGTTCTCCGGGAGGGGATGGGGGGATTCAACGCTGTTCGGGAGGGCGTTGCGGGGCTGCGTGTGAAAAAAAATCGTGTGTCGGTGTGTCGGTGTATGTGCATTCGGTAAGTGTATTAGGCTGATTCTGTGGAATCGTGCCGTGTCGGTCTGTCGGTGTTCGTGGACATGTAAGGTGTTTTCCTGGGAATCCTCGATTCTCGAATGTCCGCTTTTGCCCCAAGAATCAGTGATTCGCAAGGTTGACTGCGTCGACGACAGGCAGAGACATCGGTAGGTTCTCCGGGAGGGGATGGGGGGATTCAACGCTGTTCGGGAGGGCGTTGCGGGGCTGCGTGAATAAAAATTTCTTGTGGCGGAGTGGCGGAGCTTGTGGTAGTTCTGAGTGTTTTAGGCTGTTCTTGTGGATTTGGCCCGTGGCGGAGTGGCGGAGTTTATGGACTTGTCAGGCGTTTTCCTGGGAATCCTCGATGTCCGAATGTCGCACTTTCCGAAAAACGCGGTGATTCGCTGGGTTTTCTGAGAGGGCGGTCGGGGGCAGTGAGTGTCGAAGACTGCGACAGGCGTCGGAAGGTCGACAGCGGCGTCTACGTCTACGGAACCCCGTCAGCCTCTGGGGAATGGGGGATACCGTAGACGGCGGGCAACTGAAACCGCAGGGTGGGCTGGCCGGGGCGACCTTTGGCAGAGGGAAGCCAAGTTCCGGCCCCCGCTCCGACGAGCGCTAGCAGCGCCCGTTCGGCGGCCCCGCTCGCCTTCAGCCAGCGGCAGCCTTGTTGCACGTCGCGGGGTGTGACGGGGTGGCCTTTGCGTTCAATCCACTCGACCAGCCGACGTTGCTCCCGCTCGCTCTCGGATTCGGACAACAGGCCGTAGACTCTGCGGGCTTCGTGTTTGAACCACTCGACCAGTTGCACAGCGGCCAACATGCTGGCCGCGTCGACCGTCTCTTGAGATTCCAGCGTCGGGTCATTCGCCGCCCAACGCACGAAGTGAATGACCAATGCCAGCCGTCCGGGGTACTCTTCCAGCTTGGACCAGGCAGCGGCCAAGTCTCCGGACAGTTCATGGTGTTCCCTGCCGTTCGACTCCACAAACCGGATGAACACCGCCTTGGCTGCGGGGGACATTCCAACCACGAGAGGGCCGGTTCGTCCCTCGGCATCGCATGTCAACGGCAGGTCGTACAACCGATTCAGGACTTCCGCATAGCGGGCTTCCTGCCGGGGATCAATCTCCGCTTCGGTCCATCCCTTCACTCTCCGTGGAGGGAACGCCAACAGGAACCGGGCGGCCATCCCCGATTCCCGGTGTTCCACGCCCAAAGCCCGTTGGAGGACTCCAGGCTGAATTCCGCCCGTGATGCACATGGCCGCACGGGCCACGCTGATCGTTTTGGGCGTTCCGGTTTTCCGATCGACCGTCAACGTCCCCGCGCCGAACATCGACAGCCAATGCGCCGCATCGGCCCCACCTTTCCCGCCCGCGTACTTGTCGAACGATCCAAACCAGCCGGACAACTCATCACGGGCCAGCAACAGACCACGGGGATTCCCAGCGAGCAGCAAGGCCACCGCTTCCACGGTCGTGTCCTCGATGTACAGCCGCACGGCTTGCGGTTCGTCCGGCTTCCGGGGAGGCTCATCGGATGACTCCTTCTGCTTCTCCCATTGCATCAGTTTCTTCTTGTACCGAGCCAGCGCCGTTTGATACTCCCGCTCCGCAACGGCATGACGCTGGAGCGCAGCTTGTTGTCTCTCCCGGACCGGCTTCATCACCAGTTGGAAGGCCGGAGTCTTGGCCGTCCCGCTCTCTCCCACGATTGCGGACCAGAGAATGGAAGGGGCCAGCCAACCTCGCTTCAGTTCGATCCGGGCTACGTTCCCGATCGCGGCCCCCAAAACCGTCAAGATGGTCACGGCGATGAACGACGGATCGCAGCCGATGGCCTGCGAACCAGCCTTCACAAAGCCCCGGAGTGGCTCCGGAAGGGCGTCGACTGGGAACGGCTGGAAGCGGTCGACTGTCGGGGCGGACGGGATTGGCATCACCGGTTCCGCGTCATCGGCCATTGTCTCCACCCGCATGCGAAGTTCCTTCGGTTCCACGGCGTCCCCCTGCGCTGCCACCCAATCGAAAAGATCCCCCTTGTCGGGGAGGTCGGGCAGCTCGACCACTTTGACCACGGCGGGCGGGTCCAGCCGCGACAGGATGCCCGTCACGGCTTCGGCGTATTGCTGTCCAGCGGCATCGTGGTCGGGGAGGATGATGACTTCCTTGCCCGCCAGCGGGGTCCAGTCGGTCTTCTCGGGGGACTTCGCGCCGTGAGCGGATGTCGTCGCCGTCAGGCCGATCGTCCGCGCCGTGTCCGCTGCCTTTTCCCCCTCGCACACGTACACGCGGTTCGCGTTGGCCAGTTCCGGCAGCCGGTACAGCGGGCGGGGTGCGGGCATCCCGCCAATCCGCCAGCCGTCGGCATGTCGACTGACCGGGCGGATGTCTTTCTTCCCGTCCGGCAAGTTCCAGCGCAGGACGATCCCGACAGGCTCCCCGGCGGCATCGTGGTAGGTCCAGGATGCGTTCACCGGATCGCGACCGCGTTCCAGAACTGCCACCGCTTCAGCCGACGATGAGAACGTCCGTCCCTGCGGTTTGGCGACTGCCGGTCTACGGTTCCCCGGTTTCTTCTGGGATTGCCGGGGTTCCGTAGACGTAGACGCCGTAGACGGATTCGGGAACAGGTCGGAGAGCTGCAACCCCTTGGCATCGCAAATCGCTTCGTACTTGCATCCCTTGTGACAACAGAGCAGAACCCAGCCATCACTCCCTTCGGAGATCGACAGACTCGCCCGGCCATCCTCATGCGCCGGACAGCGAGCCATCCAGCCGTTGCCGGACGGCGTGGCATCCGGGAACTTCGACAGAACCAATTCAACAGGGGACATCGTGGCCCCCTTTCCCGGCGTCGGCTCGACATTCGGACCGCGTACGCCCTGCGATCGGAAACGACAATTTGCCTGCGTGGGGGCGTGTTGTTACCATTTCGACATCCTGAGAAGAGGGGAGCCGCTGCGCCCGTTAAAGCACCAGCGGCCACCCGAGAAGTGGAACGAACGCGCGAGACGGACCGGTGACAGCCGGTGCGTCTCTGTTCGTTGGTAAACCGTGAATCACCCTCTCCCGGCACGGCAAGTCCTGACCAAGACTCAGCCGCTCGGAACGGGGCAGGACTACCGGGACGCACGCTGCGGAGTCCGGCTAACGGGGCAGCCGCCCGCGACCCAGTCTTCGATCACCTGCCGGGGCCAGCGGAGCAGCGCCCCCAGCCGAATCGGGCGCGGCATCTTGCCGCCATCGGCCAGCCGCTGCACATGCCGCGTCGAGCAACCCAAGATCCCGGCAATCTGCCGAATCGAGAGCAACGTCGCCGGGGATTCCGCCGGGTTTTGAGTGGATTGGTCCATCGCCAGAGTCTCCTGGAATTCACCAGCGATCCCGCCCGCTCACTGCGGACGACAAACATCGCCTGATATAGACCGGAAACCCAGACGGATTCAGACGCACTCAGACGCTCGCGTCTGAGTGCGTCTGAGTGACCGTAACACTGATGCCGCATGCGGATACGACCGCCTAAAACAAATCAACAAAAACTGTGGGCGTCTGATTCGCGTCTGATTTACTTGTCGCGAATCGAAATGACCGATCGGGTCTGATGCCCCACTCCCTTACGGTTCTTGTTTTGGCCGAGAGCCGTTCTGGCCTTGCTGAGCGACCCTTGCCATGTGCGGAATGAGGGCAGCTTGAAGTCACCTTCCTCTAGGGTCGTTTCGAGCCATTCATACACTTGTGCGTCCGTGGTCAACTCGGCATTCCGGCGAGTCGCATCTTGATATTGGCTCCAGGCTTTGCGTATGCAGGGGCGAAGTCCCTCCAATCCCGGTGCGGTCGTTGTCGGATTAAAAAGTATCGGGACTGTCTTCGATTCGCCACTTGGACTCGCCTCCCCTGGAATCGCCTGATGCGAGAGCAGCGCGACCGCCTGCGCGGGTGGCACGGATCTCAGGTGCGTCTTGAGATGGCATTCCTCCACGGCGACCCGTTCCATGAGTTCATCAATGGCGGTGCCGCTCCATCTTGCAGCACCCCCGCGTAGACCGTGGGATCGAATTCGACTCTGAAACCCCTCCCGACACACCAATTCTGCTTTTCGTTGCCACCACAACTCTGCGTTGGGACGATGTTGCAATCGCGTCAGAGTCTTCTGCTTCTCGATCTCAGTGTACGACCAAGGCGAGTCATACGGACCTTGCCCCTGGACCTGAAGGTCGTAGCACACCGACCGAATCATACGCAACGCCTCATCAGAGGCCGTCGTCGATGTCGAAAGATTCATGGTGACGACAATCAAGTCCGATACATTTCGTGAGTACCCGATATGGGAGAAGTACACGTCACAGTAAGTGTCTAGAATGTAGTTGTAAAACTCATCGGAAATCTCGCAATCTGTAGTCATCCGACTCAGATGTGTAAGTGTCATGTGAATGCGGTTAAAGAATCCGTCAAATGGCCCTGAGTTCAATCCGTTCAACCAATCGGCCACGGAGTATTGCCGCCCGGAAGGCGTCGTCACCATGTCGGATCGCATGTCACTCCCTTGAACAGAAGCCTTCCGCTCGCTGCCATCCACCGGTTGGGTTTGCAGCCCATGCCAGCCGGTCACTGAACGGAACACCGGGCAACCGCTCCCATGCCGTCCCCAGAGGGACCGATGAGAGTCTGCGGTAACGAGAGGTCGCAGCCCGGCCACTGCGGACCGTTCGCCCGTGCCCTGCGAGCAAGGTAACTGTCGACGCCTGACATGCAAAGGCATGTCCTGTCCACTTTCGAAAGATTTCCGAATGAACGGCCCCACCGGGCCAGCCCACCGCCCCTTGGCCTCACGGGGCATATTCCCCGCTTGCGGTCACGCGGGCCTGACCGACGGCGACGAGGGCTTCGAGGAGTTCGGAGACGGTGGCTGTGTTGGCCCGGCTGAACTGGCCCGCGATGTCGGCAACTGAGGCGGGTTTGGCGTGCGTGGTCAGGGCGTGGCGGACGGCGCGGATGCGTTCGGGGAGGGTCGCGGGCCAGACGGCCTGGGTGGCTGGCATTGATGTCGGAGAGGGGCGGGCTGCGGGGCGGCTTTCTGCTTCCCCTGACCGCCGCTCTTGGCGACCGTCGACAGCGCCCGCAGAAACTGGTCAGCCAGACCTAGATCATCGACGATCAGGCCCCCCTGCTTGTCCATGTACACCCGGTTCACGCGGGCGATGGCCTGCATCAGCCCGTGCCCCGGCATGGGCTTGTCGGTGTCCATCGTGTGCAGGCCAAGGGCGTCAAACCCGGTCCGCCACATCTCCCGCACGATCATGCTGCGGAAAGGGGATTTGGTGTTCGTGGTCGCTCGTTTTGCCGTGACGTGTTCACGATGGGTCGAGCGTAGAAAAAGGGATGCGCCAGGTGGTGAGGCGGTGGGTGAGGCGTTCGGATTGGCCGCCGGGGGTGATGTGGGCGAACCAGACTTCGTCGGCGAGGGCGGCCACGATCTCGTTGCGGCGGGTGGCCAGTGCGGCGGTGACGCGGGTGGCCGTCTCAGCGAAGCCGGAGAGGATGAGCAAGCGACCGTCGGCCAGCGGTTGCCGCCATTCCGCAGGGATGCGCCGGGGCAACGCGCGGGCGGGGCAGAGGATGAGGGGTGGCGAACCGCGCAGCAGGATGCGCAGGCACTCTTGCTCCACCGGCGAATGGAAGCCGCTGATGATGCAGCGTCCGGCGTCGCGCCAACGGGCCGCCTGGTCGTAGGCGGGCAGGATGACGTGGCCGGGGCAGCGGGCGGAGCAGAACAGCCCAGTCTTGGGGAGTGCCAGCAGGTCGAGGTTACCGAGGCTGGTCAGTAGGGCGGGCGCAGCGTCGCCCAGCCGCTCGCGCCAGCGTGCGGGGTAAAGGGCGTCAGCGGCGGTCAGGGTGAAAGCCGTCATGGGGGTCAGGGCTGGTCACCTCCCCATTCCAGCAGCTTGCGTTTCAGTTCCGCCTTGCTGGGCAGGTAGAGCTTGTATTCCTTCGCATGGATGTTGGCGTCCTGGGGCAGGGTGAGTTCGACGATGGCTTCCTTCTTCCGTTTGCAGAGTACGATGCCGATGGTGGGGTTCTCCTCCCGCAGCTTGACCTCGCGGTCGTAGTAGTTCACATACATCTGCATCTGGCCGAGGTCTTGGTGCGTCAGCTTGTCCAGCTTGAGATCGAGTAGCACGTAGCAGCGCAGCAGGCGGTTGTAAAAGACGAGGTCCACAAAGAAGTGGTCTTCGTCGAACGTGAAACGCTTCTGCCGCGCCTCGAAGAGAAAGCCCTTCCCCAGCTCCAGCAGGAAGCGCTCGATCTGGCTGATGATGGCGGTTTCGAGATCGGACTCGGAGTATTCCGCCTTCTCGTCCATGCCGAGAAATTCCAGGACGAGCGGCTCTTTGAGGATGTCCTCCGGACGAGTGACGATCTGCCCTTCCTGTGCGAGACGTTTGATCCCCACCTTGTTGCGACTGAGGGCCAGTCGCTCGTAGAGGCAAGAGGCGACCTGACGCCTGAGTTCTGGCACGGACCAGCCTTCGCTGGTGGCCTCGATTTCGTAGAAGCTGCGTTCGTCCGGTTCTTTGATTCCCAGCAACAGGACGTAGTGCGACCAACCCAAGGTGAAGGGTGATTTCCGAGAAGGCTTCGCCGAAATCATGGATGATTCCCCAGACGGCTTCTGGGGAATTGAGGCTGGGAGCAATTGTGCAGAGGGCTCCTGCACAATCTCATATTCAGCAGATTTGCCAGAGTCCGACTGGCATTTTCCCTCGATCTTCAATTGCCCAGAAGGCTTCTGGGCAATTCGAGGATCGCGGTCTTTCCACGCGATATAAAACCGCCGCATGTATTCCAGATTGGGCTTGGAGAACCCCTTCCCAAACTCCTCCGTCAGCCGCGCCGAAAGCTCCTTCAGCAACTCTGTGCCGTAAGCGGCCCGCTTCGCACCCTGCTGCTCGTGTTCCACGATGCGACGACCGATCTCGAAGTTCGTCAGCACTTGCAGGGTGTTGATCGTGCGGGCCGCCTGATGGCGGGCGGACAGGATCAGGCCGCGCAGCTCCGCAATCAGCGGGCTGAAGGCGCGGGGTGTACTGGGTGTACTGGGTGTACTGGCGCGTGTGGTGCTGTTGGGTTTCTTCTTCGCAGGCATGGTTCAGTCCTCCTCGTCGCCCCCAGTGGCTCGGCCAAGGCGGTATTTGATGTCGTAGTTCAGGATGAAGTCCAACTCCTCCGCCGTGAACCCGTAGTGCCCCGCCAGCACCGTGTCGATTTCGTCGAGGATCGGTTTGGAGTGCTTTGGGTAAATACACTGAATCTTCATCAATCCCCACTCAGCGTAGTTCATCTCCAAGATTTTTGAGTTCTCTTGGAAATCCTCCATCAGCAGCCCGGCGAGCTTGTCCAGTTTGCTTCGCATACTGCTGTTGGTTTCATCAAAGTTGAACGGCACGCCGAGGACTTCCCGCTTATTCAGGTTGCGGCAGTCGGACCACACAGTGAGCAACCAGTAAAACAGTGTCGAATTCAACACGCACAAAAATGCGTTCCGGTGCTGTTCGGTCGCTACCAGCACTTCCTTCAACTCGGAAGGTTCTCGTTTCCGTCCACGCCCATCCGTAATGCCTGGAACAAAATCCAGAATCTGAACGAACCAACTCAGTTTGCGGGTGTAGAGGACACGATTGCGCCCGCTGGTGACAACGAAATCCTGCAAGGTCTTCGAAGACGACGAGATTTTTCCCAAGACCGTCGCTTCAATACTTGAGCCAACCTTCGGCATCGACCCGCCTCGAACCAAACCCGTTGTATCGGTAAAGGAAAGGGTCTGGAAAAGATGGTCGCGAGCCTCCGTAATCCACTTGTTGTATGTGGTCGTGTGTATCGTTCGAGCGCCTTCCTTCCTTTTTGCGAACAAGACGATGGCTAGACGAATGTGTTCAAGGCCATCGAAGAGTTTGCCGGGGCGGTCATTGAAATTGCTCGCAACAACACTTCCATATGAAAGCCATATTCTCCTGAGTGCTGCGTATCCGTCTGTGCAGACGGACGCGACGGGAATGATTAAGCCGACTCGGCCCGCCCGATTTGCCAAGGCAATTGAGCGCTCCCAAGTGAAAGCATATAGGTTTCCGCACTCCTCGGTTGTGTAGCCTCTAACGAGATAATCCTTTTTGACTTCCTTGTATTCGACATACGGCGGGTTGCCGATGATGACATCGAACCCGCCGCCGTGGAGGATGCCGTAGAACTGGATGAACCAGTGGAACGGTTGGTGGGACTTCACCCACTTCGCGTAGGCAGTTTTGTCGCTGACCTTCACGCCGTATTCGCCAGCGAGGAACCGGTTGAGTTCGTCTTCCAGCGTCTTGAGCCGTTTCTGAAGTTCCCGCTTGTCGGCGGCGGGGACTGAGCCGTCCCCCTCAGTCTGGAGCTGGCGGAACTTGTCGAAGGTCTGCTGGAGGTCGGCACAGCGGCGATTGAAACGGTCGAACGAAGCGAGGTCGTCCTCGTCCAGCAACTTCATCTGACCGCCGGAGAATGTTTTCATGCGCCGCCGCACTTCGTCCGCCGTGGCGTAACCGACGAGCGTGTTGCCGGTGCGAATGTTGAAATCGATGTCCGGCAGCGGCTCGATGCCGAGGTTGTCCTTCGTGGCGTCCGGCTCGACCTGGGCGGCGAGCTTGAGGAACAGCCGCAGTTTGCAGATCTCGACCGCCTCTTCCATGATGTCCACGGCGTAGAGATTGTTGAGGATGATGGATTTCAGGACGAAGTAGCGGCGGTTGGGGTG
>JAYWFM010000434.1:0-7718 GCA_043778825.1 Planctomycetota bacterium
GCAAGGGAGTCGGGAGTCGGGAGTCGGGAGTCGGGAGTCGGGAGTCGGGAGTCGGGAGTCGGGAGTCGGGAGTCGGGAGTCGGGAGTCGGGAGTTTAGCCGCGACGCGAAGTCTTCGAAGCGGAGCGAGTGTCACCAGCGAACTTACGACTTCGCCTGCATGCGAAGTTCTTCCTGGCGATAGCGCTCGCCCAACTCGTGATCGTACGCCACCCGCCCCGTCAGGTCGACCTGGCCGTGTCGCGCCCGGCAGCGATAGCACACCAGCACATCACTCATCACCTGATACAGCACCATATCCAGCAGCGCCAGCGCCATCAGAATTCCGAGCGCCCATACCGGATGATAGAAGTAGACGGCGATGCTGCTGCCGATGGCTCCGATCGCTACGAACAGCAACCCCAAGACGAGTGGGAAGTCCTTTTGCCTCCACAGATCGAGCGTCCCACAGACTAGACAGTGGTTCGGGGCCTCGCCGGTGATGTCGTGATCGGTCAGCGGCTTCGACCAGCCGCACCCGCACTGCACCGCGCCCCCGGCCCGGCAGTCGCCGGAGCGCTGAGACTGATCGCAGTTCGGACATCGGAAGGTGACGTGCATGGTGGGAGTCCGTGTGTTGTTCCCGTAGCGACGCTCGCCAGAGCGTGGGCGAGTGAGGTGACGCGTTGCCATGCTCGCCCACGTTCTGGCGAACGTGGCTACCCCAGAGTCCTTGTCGATCCTATCAGAACGGGCAATGCAAATCGCGAGAGAGCAGCGCCGCAGTCGCCTCGCCCAGAAATATGAGAATGTCGATGGCGTACAACACCCCGGTGGCCGACTGCGTGTTCCGATACTTGAGAATCCGGAACACCAGGGACGCCAGTATCAGCGGCCCGATCAGCCCCGCCCACCGCAGAGCCAGCCAGACCCACTGCGTCGTCGCCTCCAGCGGTGGTGCCCAGAGGAACACCGCCCCCGCCAGCAGGGTCCGCAACACCACCGCCGCCAAGAGCAGGCCGTTCAGCTGTTGCAGCGGCTCGATCTTCATCCCGGTGGCGGTCAAGTACCAGTGCCCCAACAGCATCGTCGAGATCGCCCCGCCGATGATCCACCCGCCGGAGAGTTCCGCCAGCAGGTCGAATCCCACCGGCACGCCCGACATTCGGCCCCAGGTCGCAAACACCAGGGCCACAGTGGACATCACGAGTATGCTCAGCGCGTACCGCACGCCCGCCGAGCGGCGTTCCAGCGTCCACATCACGGAGCCCATGAATGACGCCAGCGCCACTCCAATCGTCAGCGCGTAAAGCCCAGGGGTTGCAACCCCTGGGCTTTCTAACTGGGAGAGCGTCAGCGTGGCCAACACGCCCAGCCCCAGCGTGACCAGCATCTGAATCCGAAAGAACCCCGACGTGACCTCCCGCCGAGGCATGACGCACCACGTCAAGCTCATCCCGAAGATCAGTCGCAGGGCAATTTGAGGGATCATGCGGCGGATGATAAGTCCCAAGCCCCCGGAACGCAGCTATGTGTGACCCGCTTCCAGCGGTCAAGAAACAGGCAGGCGAGCCGGAGTGCGTCAGCACCCGGACCCGTGGGGCACGTTTCCAACGTTCCCGTACCAGAATCCGGGGCCTCACGGCCAATGGCTCGCCTGGGGTGCATTCACCTATTGGAGATCCCCCCGAGGAATCTTCAGTCGCGGAGCGACTGAACTACGTAGGCGATGTCGCTCCGCGACTCGCATTCCGTGTATTACCGCACAAATGGCGAATGCACCCGCCCGCCTGCAACTCGCATCCCGTTCTTGCCCCCCAGCCCCTCGACGCCATACGATGAACCTGTCATCGCGTCGCTGTGGTGTCCGGTCTCCCTGCTGGGGAGGCTGCATGTGCATCAGGGAAACCGCTTCTCATGTCGACCGAATCCAAAACCGAAGTCGGCAGCTACTTCGTCTCCAACTACCCGCCGTTCTCCCAATGGAAGAAGGAACGGGTGCAGGAGATTCGCGACGCCTTTGCTCGGCCCCCCGCGCACGAGGTGCCGCTGGGGATGTATCTGCACATCCCGTTCTGCCGCAAACGCTGCAAGTTCTGCTACTTCCGCGTCTACACCCAGCAGAACGCCGACATGGTCAAAAACTATGTCGACGCCCTCGACCGCGAGGTCACGCTCCTCAAGGACATGCCCGCCATCGCCGGGCGCAGCCTCGAAGTCGTCTACTTCGGCGGGGGAACGCCGTCGTACCTCAGCGCGAAGCAGTTGCTCTTATTGCGGGAGCGGTTGAGCCATTCGGTGACGTGGGACCATGCGAAGGAAGTGACGTTCGAGTGCGAGCCGGGGACGCTCTCGCTGGAAAAGGTGCAGACCCTCAAGGAGATCGGCGTCACGCGGGTGTCGCTGGGCATCGAGAACTTCAACGACAAGATTCTCGAAGAAAACGGCCGCGCGCATCTCTCCCCGGAGGTGATGAAGGCGTACGACTGGATTCAAAGCGTCGGGTTCCCGCAGGTGAACATTGACCTCATCGCCGGGATGATCGGCGAGAGTGACGAGAACTGGCACATGTGCCTCGACCGCGCGATCGAGCTGCGGCCCAACAACATCACGATCTACCAGATGGAGCTGCCGTTCAACACACTGATCTCCAAGGAGATGCTGGAGCACGGGATCGAGTCGCCCGTGGCCGACTGGCCGACCAAACGCCGTTGGGCCAGCGAGGCCATCGACCGGCTGCAAGCGGTGGGGTATCACCTGTCGAGTGGAAATGAACTGGTGCTGAACCCCGAAACGGACCGGTTCGTCTACCGCGACAACCTGTTCCGGGGGAGCGACATCCTGGCCGTCGGCGTCTCGTCGTTCGGCCACTTCCAGGGGGTGCATTACCAGAACAAGGACGCCATCGACGAGTACATGACGATCGTGGGCCAGGGCGAACTCCCCCTCAACCGCGCGATGACCCCCACCCCGCATCAGCAGCTGATCCGCGAGTGGATTCTCTGTATGAAGGAGGGCGAGGTCACGCCATCGCTGTTCCAGAAGAAGTTCGGCGTGGACCCGCTCGTCGAGTTCGCCGAACCACTGGCCAACCAGCAGCGAGCCGGGTATCTGACCGTCAACGGGGACGAGGTGAAACTCACCCGCAAGGGCCTCCTGCAAGTCGACAGCCTGCTCACCGAATACTTCGAGCCGGAACACCGTTCGGTGCGGTACACCTGATCAACAGCGAGCAGGGGATGTCAGTCCCCCGTGCCAGAGCGATGTGTCCGTACGATACGCATGGCAGCGCACTTGAGAGCGGAGCAGCACGGGGGACTTACGTCCGCCCGCTCGCTGCCGATATGATGAACGAGTGTCCTCCAGGCCGTCCGATTTGGCGTCCTCCTGGAAAAATCTTGCTCCTGGCATTCCCATCCGTCCGATCCCTGAAGTAGAATCAACAGGCTTGGATGCGTTCGATTGGCACGGCACTGTGAGAGACCCCGGCATGTTGCGTTTACCACTGGAATCACTCAGCGCCCCGTACTGCGATGGCATCGGTCGACGGTCGTTTCTCCAAATCGGACTAGCGGGGATGGGGGCCATGTCCCTCGGTTCCTTGATGCAGGCACGCGCGGCTTCGGCGGGGCAGGGCGGGGGCTCGAAGGACACTTCGCTGATCCTGATTTGGCTCGATGGCGGGCCGAGTCAGCACGATACCTATGACCCCAAGCCGGATGCTCCCAGCGAGTATCGCGGCATTTGGCGGCACATCCCGACCAATGTGCCCGGCATGGACCTCGGGGAGTTATTCCCGCTGCAGGCGAAGGTGGCCGATAAGTTCTCGATCATCCGCTCGATGCACCACGACTCGGGAGATCACTTCACCGGCGGACACTGGATGTTGACCGGTCGGGGCGAGGTCAGCGGAGCGGCCACAGCCGGAAAGTACCCCTTCATCGGCAGCATCGCCGCCAAGATGACCGGCCCCCGCAAACCGGGGATGCCCGCCCATGTGGCGGTGCCCTATGCCAGCAGCATCGGCATTCGTCCCGGCTACTTCGGCGGCAACTATCTCGGCAGCGAACACAACCCATTTGAAACCGATGGCGACCCCAATGCCGACAATTACAAGGTCGCCAATCTCGGCGAAATCGGCGGACTGACCATCGACCGGCTCGGCGATCGCCGCAGCTTGAACACCGGCTTGGATCGCATTCGCCGCGAGGCCGATCGGTCCGGGCTGCTGGAGTCGATCAGCCGGTTCGACCAGCAGGCGTTCGACCTCGTCACCAGTGCCTCCGCTCGCGAAGCGTTCCAGATCCAGTCGGAGACACCCGAAACCCGCGAACGCTATGGACGTAACAGCTGGGGCCAGAGCGTGCTGCTGGCCCGGCGGCTGGTCGAGGCGGGGTCGACGATTGTGACGTGTCACTTTGGCGGCTGGGACACGCACTGGAACCATCAAGCGTCGATGGAGCAGTACCTGCCCAAGGTCGACAAGGCGGTGAGTTCGCTGCTCACCGACCTCGATCAGCGCGGTCTCTTGGGTAAGGTGATGGTCGTCGTCTGCGGCGAGTTCGGTCGTACTCCGAAAATGAACGACGGCGGCAACGGCGGCGCTCCGATGAGCCAGGGCACCCCCGGTCGCGACCATTGGGGGAACGCCCTCTCGGTGCTGATCGCAGGCGGCGGTTTGAAGGGGGGCCAAGTCATCGGATCCACCAACCGACTGGGCGAAGTCCCCGCCGAACGCCCGCTCCGTCCCGGCGACCTGCACCACACGCTGTTCCATGTCCTGGGCGTCGACCCCGATGTCAGCTTCCCCAACCACGCCGGTCGCCCCGTCCCGGCGATCGATCATGGCGAGGTGATTCGGGAACTGGTGTGATTTGGCAGTGGAGATCAGCCACGAGTTACCTCCTGAGAACGCCCCCGCTCAGCATCTCGGCCCGCCTCAGTGGGCTACTCACTTCCAGAAACGAAGCGGCGGGCCGTGTCTGCTACAGCGGATGGTTCGGCGGCAAACATGTTCCAGATGTCTCGCAACTTGATCTTAGCTTGCCTCCAGTCATCCGTGTTCACTTCGGCATCGTTGTCCCGGTAGTAGTGTTCCCTCTCAGCAAGCACCCCAGAGATGTTGCTGACCGCGACCTGCGGCGGATACTCGGTGCGCTGCTCATCGACCATGACGCCCACGTCCCAGTTGTCGTGGAGCTTCGCCTCGGGGCACTGCGTGAACAACACGTCCCGCCTCTCCTTGAGGCTGTCGTAGATCATCTGGGCTGATCGTCGGAACAGGACAACATCGCTCACTGCCCGGAGGCGCTGCCAACCGCTCCGGAACGGAAACCCCGGACCAAGGCTGATGATCCTCGGCACCCGATCATTGGCCCACTCGGCTATCAGTGCTTCCTCGGCCTGCTCGATCAACCTGATTGCCTCGTCACGACCATTTCCCATGAAGACTTGGTAGATGTGGCTATACTGCATCTGCGTGGCCCTCTCGATACACTTCAGGATCTCGTCGTCGCTGTCGATGATGCTTGCATCTTGGAAGACCGAACGCCCCAGGCTGGTCTTCCCTGTACAACTGAAACCGATCAGAACGAAATTCTTCACCATGCCGGAAGCCCTCCCTCGCAGAACAGGTATTCGACCGCAGAGGTGGGGTCGAAGAGTACCGTGATTCTATGGCCGAGCATGGACTTTTTAAATCCCCTGCATCAGAGTGTGAAATGAGACACGACTAAACTTCGGTTCAGATTCCCGGCTACGCCACACCGGAGGCCATGCTAGGCCGCAGTTCTCACCTCGGTCCGTGGACCCGCCGCCAGCGTCTCCCGCGCCCGCCCCGTCCCGGCAATCGACCACGGCGAGGTCATTCGAGAACTGCTGTGAGATTCGGCGAGCGTCCGGCAATGGCGATCACTCGACGTTTCCCGCTTGTTCCGCCGTCTCAGCGCGCATCTCGTCCATCAGGGGCCACAGCACGTCGACATCGTCCTTGAAGATGTCGCCGATCAGGACATCGGTCACGAAGCCCTTCAGGTGGGGATGGCGTTTCACGAAGCGACCGAAGCTGAAGCCGTCGTAGAATTCGCAGACGAGGCGCCGCATGCGGTCCATCCCGGCCACGTAGTCGGGTTCCCAGCGACCGAGTTGGGCAGCTGAGGTGTCGCCCTTCTCGATGCCATCGGCGACGGCATCGGCAGCCATCTGGCCCGATTTGAGGGCCAGTAAGACGCCGGAGGAGTAGAGCGGGTCGAGGAACCCGAAGGCATCGCCGACCAGCACCCAGCCATTGCCCGCCGCCTTCGACGCGCGGTAGGAGTATTCCTTCTCCGCGCGGAAGACATCACAGCGTGTGGCTCCGGCGATGCGCGGTTGCACGCCGGGACATTTGGCCACTTCCTCGAAGTAGACCTTCTCGAAGTCCTTCGACTCACGATCGCGGAACAGGTACTCATGCGACGCGACCACGCCCACCGACACAATGTCGTCGTGCAGCGGGATGTACCAGAACCAGCCCTGCCTGCCCTGCACCTGAATGACGACAGTGGCCCCCTCATCGTGCCCCGTGTCGCGGAAGGCTCCCTTCCAGTAGGTCCAGACCGCTGCCTTTTTCAGGACCGGATCCCACTCGCGCAGGCCGAGTTTGCTCATGATCAGCGACTGCTGGCCGCTGCCGTCGACGATGACTTTGGCCCGGATTTCGACCGGCTGGGGTTCGCCCTCGCGCTGCACGAGCACACCGACAGCCTGGTCCCCCTCGAACAGGACATCCAGCACGCGGGCCCCTTCGTGGACCTCGACCCCCTGCTCGCGGGCGTTGTTCAGCATCAGCAGGTCGAACTCGCTGCGCCGCACCTGCCACGTTTGCGAAGACTCGTGCGGCCGGTGGTCGCAGAAGTAGAACGGTTCAGAGAGTCGGCCGCGCTCGGAGACGAACTGCACGCTGTACTTCTTGATGAAGTGACTGGCCTTCATCTTGGGCAGCATCTTGAGCCGCTCCAACACCCCATACGTCTGGGGAATGAGCGATTCGCCGATGTGAAACCGCGGGAAGTGATCCCGCTCCAGCAGCACCACCCGCAGCCCGCGCTGGGCCAGGAGCGTGGCGGCTGTGGTCCCCGAGGGTCCGCCGCCAATCACGATGACATCTGCCGATTCGATGCGCTGGGTCATGTCCGGTTCCTTTGAGTCTGAGTGAGACTGTCTGGGTCGATCACATAGGTGTTGTCACGATAGTTGTTGAGACGTGTGTCTGTCAAGAAGTCCGACTCGTTGGAGTTCAGGCTTTAGCCTGCTCCGGGGTCAGAGGCAGCCTAAAGGCTGGACTCCAACGCAGCCGACAGACTTCCGAAGGAGTGTGGTCGCCATTCTACGTAGAATCCCTTGGGATTCTCGCCCCGAAGGGGCTTGACCCGAAAGCCCAGGGCGGCAGCCCTGGGAACACGTGGCCCCCTCAACCGATCAAGGCCCAACGGGCCGTCACACGCTGGCGGAATCGAGTGACGGCCCGTTGGGCCTTGAGGAAAGTTTGGCGTCCGATTTCCCAGGGCTGCGCCCTGGGCTTTCGAGTCAGGCCCCGTGGGGGCCGAGGAGCGAAAACCTGCGTCGAATGGCGACCACACTCCTTCGGAAGTCTGCCCGCTCAAGTGTGTGCGTCACAAACGTAGGTGCCCTGGTTCAGAGCATCCAAACTCTCGGAGTGGAACCACGAAAGTCACGAAACACACGAAACGGAAGACCGAG
>JAYWFM010000435.1:0-3238 GCA_043778825.1 Planctomycetota bacterium
CATCACTCGAGGCCCAGGCGACTGGCTAGGTCTTACCCGGTACGACTCTCTCATTCGCAACCTCTCCCCGGCTTTCGCCGACGCACCCTGACCCCTTTCATTCCTCCACTCGACACCAAGAACCTCTTGGGCTGCCGCCCCCCGGTAGGCTCAAAGCAGCCAACCGGGGCCACCCCGCCAAGGCACACCGGTAGGCTCCAAAGCGAGCCAACCGGTGCCACCCGCTGGGCCACCCCGCCAATCAATCGGTCGGATCACAATGTGATCCGGGCCACCCCGCAGTAGAACGAAGAGTCTCTAGGTCACGCAAGCCGCTATCCGTGAGGTATCGGACGGCGAATGCCTGTATGTCGGTGGGAAGTTCTTCTTGGTAAGTATATATCTCCAACGTATCGATAAGTCCTTGGTCGATCCACAACACACAACCCACTCCACTTGGGACACCGTCAACTTTGGCTAGCACGTCTCCAAAACAGAACGATGGTTGGCCTTCGAGTGGCTTGACGGGCGACGTGAATTCGAACGTCGTGTATTGTCCAACGCCAGTATACTCTCGACATCGAACAACCGCAGACTTCAATTGCAATGACAAGCAAGTCAACACAGGATCTTCTCCCGACAAGAGCAAATCAAGTAAATCCTTCTCAAAAGGTGTGAAAATTGACATGTTGAGCACTCGACGTAGGGAGAGGGAGAGAGAGATACATGCAACTCTAGGCACGCTAGGGAATCCAGAATGAAGATATTCGAACGACCCCGTCCATCACATTACCTTGTACAGTGACAAGGTATCCATTCACATTCACAACAACGTTCTGGAACAAACCCGATGAAAACCCTCTCCTCGTTAGTTCAGCGATCGTTGCTGCCTCAACAGCGACGAAGGCCGCTGTTTCACTTCCCGCAAATCCCGTAAGAAGTGCTGCGAGTTTGTGCTTTGAGAAATTGAAAATGTGATACAGGGTTTGTGGCAAAACGCTTGCTCCAACTCCCGTGAGTTGAGTTCCTGCCGCAGCTACGCCAGCACCCGTTCCCCAAATCACGACATTCACTCCGGCGTACGCCAAGGCACCAGCCCCAGCGGCGGCTGATCCCGCAACTACATAGCACCAGAACTGCCCCTCCCGCACCCAGGGTTCCTGACTGGCGTTATCGTACGTGTTCCCATAATTGTCGTCGGTGGCGGGAGGAGAGTAACTCGCCACTAGATTTCCCGTAGGTGACTGCCCCAGACGCTGTTGAGCGCAGTCGAGCAGGATGGCCAGATCGCGGCGAATCAGGGATTTCCCCAATCGCTGATCTTCCAGCTGTTGTCTGGCCAACTGCTGGGCAGCGTTGTGATCGTATTCAGGGTCTAGTCTTGAAATGAGATCATCCAATGCAGCGATCTCGACGTTCAGTTTCGCAATTGCCTTCATGAGACGCCCGATTTCATCCTCCAGTGCCTGGCAAGTCGCGGCGTCGAGTTCCGTCGGCGGGGTGCCTTGTGCATTGGCAACTGTTGTGCCACCACTTGTATTGCCACTTCCTGCATTGCCACCACCGCCCGCCCCTTGGACACCATCACTGACGGTGAACTGCTGCCATTCCCCATACGCATATTGTTCGGTGGATTGCCAAGGCCAGCTGATCTTTTCAATCACACGCGCCGAGACGGTCGTCACCGTGCCGGTGAGGGTGGCATCGGAGATATAGAAGGAGTAGACCCCGTCGGGCTTGACAGAGCTGTCGGTGTTGATTTCGAGCGTATAACTCGCAGACGGCGTGTCATCCGCGAGGCTGGCATCGAACGAACCGTACACGCGACCGTCTGTGACAATTGACTTAACAAAAGTCAGCGACGTAATGGTGGGTTTCGTGTTGGCGGCACTGGCGCTCCCCGATCCGCTGCCGGAACCGGAACCGCTCCCCGAGCCAGTCGACGTTGTGCCGCCTCCCGAGCCAGACAGGCTGCCACCCGCAGAGCCGGAACCCATTCCACTGCCGGAAACGGGCAGGCTGCCGTTGCCGGAGCCAGGCATGCTGCTACTTCCCGAGCCAGAGTTCACTCCCGATCCCTCCCCAGAGTAAGAGCCCGAACTGGAGCCGCTGCCGGAACTGCTGGTATTGCCCGTGCCGGAACCCGAGCCAGAACCGCTGGAACTTCCCGAACCGGATTCGGAGCCGGAGCCGGAACTACTGGATTCTCCCGAGCCAGAACTGCTGGAACTTCCCGTGCCCGTGATGGTGAACTGCTGCCAGTTGCCGTAGACGTACTGACCCGTCGTGCTGACGTACTCCATCGCGCGGGCTTGGACGCTGGTGGTGCCCAGCGGCAGCGAACCGCTGATGCCGAAGCTTCCGGGATACGCGCTGCCCGACACGTCGGACATCTGGTCGTGGTTGGTGTCGATCTCCAAGTTGTAGTATGACGCCGGCGTGGCGTCCGTGAGGGTGCCGGTGAAGTCTCCATACACCGTGCCAGACATGATTGATGGGTTCGTGAACGTCAGCCCCGCAATCGTCGGCGGGGTGTTGGGAACGATGCCATCGCTGACGGCGAACTGTTGCCAATCGCCGTAGGCGTATTGACCGGTCTGGGAGTCATACTCCATCGCGCGAGCCTGGACGCTGGTTGTGCCGATCGGCATGGAACCGTAGGAATTAAAGCTGCCGGGGCTGCCGGTCATGCCCGAGAGGTCGGACATTTGGTCGCCGTTCGTATCAATTTCAATGGTATAACAAGACGCCGGAGTGGCATCCGCCAATACTCCCGCGAAGTCGCCGCTCACCATCCCATAATTCGCGACCGGGTTCGCGAACGCCAGCGACTCAATCGTCGGCGTCGTGCCCGACATGAGTATTCGGCTTTCCAGGGCAGCCACAGCCATGCAGTCATTCCGGCGAGACTTACGCCGCCGACTCCCTTTATGATCGCGGGAGAACGACAGCCACTGCCAGTGGAGACGATCACAGAAACCCTGAAACCAGTTTCGCAACGCCATGATCACAATTCCTGTGGGCCGAGGAGTGTCATTCGATTGTGTGGGAACGTCTGCACGAGAGAGGCAGAACTGCGGGCCGTTTTCAGACTCTGTTCAATCCACTGCGACCGCTTGGAGACACACAGTATTTGGGATCAATCGGAAAGTCAAACTCGACGGGGTGGCCCAGACATCGCTTTGGATGTCTGGGTGACGTAGGAACAAGAGGGATAGGAGGAACGACTCTTCCTCTGGCAGGTGGGCGGGTCACGGAG
>JAYWFM010000436.1:0-18721 GCA_043778825.1 Planctomycetota bacterium
GGAGAACTCCAGACGTTCGAGATCGCTGTCTGCCGCAAGGATCGGAAGATTGGACAGGATGGACAGGATCAACAGGATAAGTTCCGCTTCTGGGACAGCGTGTCGGCATCCTGTGGATCCTGTTCATCCTGTCAAATCTTCCTCGTCCAGCGGCCCAGTGGGGAAAGTCATCCGAGTGCTGCATTGCTCCGTGCCTCCGTGTCTCCCTGGTGAATCTCTGCCTACTTTTCTGATGCACATACCACGGCAAGTGTGTGCATCAAGAAAGTAGGCAGCAGGAGAAGTTCACCACGGAGACACGGAGACACGGAGAAGTCCAGACTTTTGAAATGGTCGGTTCTGACAGGATGAACGGGATGGACGGGATGGGGGGGATAGGATGGATAGACAGGATGAATCCCACCCCCCACTGGACTGTCTGCGACTCATCCTGTGAATCCTGTTGATCCTGTCTCCTCTTTCTCGTCCAGAGCTTGTCAGTGTCACCCGAGCGAGGTTCTCCTCGGTGTCTCCGTATCTCTGTGGTGAATTTTTGCCTACTTTTCTAACGCATACACTTGCCCTGCCTGCGGTCCTCTCAACTGCACCTTGAGACGTTCTGAGCATTTGCGTAAGATCAATATTCACACATCGGTGGAACCGTCACGCACCGCGCGGACTTCTCCCACCTCGCACGACCAGGGACTGGATCACATGGCTCAATACACTTCGCGTGGGGCTCGGGCAGCAGTGCTGCTCGGCGTTATTGGACTCGGAGTGTTGGCCTGGCCGACACCCGTTCCGGCGGGCCCGGATGCGGAGACGACGAAGCTTGTCGTGCAGATGATTCCGCAGTTCCATGTGAGCCGCAAGGGGGTCGACGACCGCATCTCGAGCATGTTGCTCGATTCGTTCCTGAAAGACCTCGACCCGGCCAAGCTGTATTTTCAGCAGTCGGACATCGACGAGTTCTCGAAGTTCCGGCTGAAGCTGGATGACTCCCTGAAGATCGGCGATGTGCAGTTCGGGTACGATGTCTTCAAGCGGTACAAGGAGCGGCTGGTCGTCCAATTGACCAAGGCCCATGCGCTGATCGATGCCACCCAGGATTACACCGTCGATGAGTCGATGATCATCAAGGGGGATGAGCAACCGTGGGCGCGGACTCAGGAAGAGGTCGACGAGCGCTGGCGGAAGCGGATCAAGTACGACCTGATTCAGTTTCGGCTCGACAACGAGACCGACGAAGAGGGCCGCAAGCGTCTGCACAGCCGCTACAAGACCGTGCAGCGGAATATCGAGCAGATGAAGCAGAGCGAGATTCTGGAGTTCTACCTGACCGCGCTGACGACCTGTTTCGATCCCCATTCGACATACATGTCGCCGGAGAGCGCCGAGGACTTCGGCATTCAGATGAAACTGAGCCTCGACGGGATCGGGGCCTCACTGCGGTCCGAGGACGGTTACACGATCGTCAACGAAGTCATGCCGGGTGGACCGGCGGGCAAGGATGGTCGCCTGAAGGCCAAGGACAAGATCACCGGTGTCGGTCAGGAGACCGGTGAGATCGAAGATGTCTTCGAGACGAAGCTGAACGAAGTCGTTCGCAAGATTCGTGGCAAGAAGGCGACCAAGGTCCGCCTCCGCGTGCTGACCGCTCTGACAGGCGAGACCGTGGTCTACGAATTGGTTCGCGACAAAGTGGTCCTCACCGAGTCCGAAGCCAAGGGCGAGGTCATTGAGTCGAAGGACCGGCTGGGTCGCCCGGGCAAGATTGGTGTCATCAGCCTGCCCTCGTTCTACCGGAATTTTGGGGCCACCGAGACCGAGGACGAGAAGAGCGCTGCGGTCGATGTCGAGAAGATTCTGAATCAGTTCCGCGATCAGGGCGGCGTGGATGCGGTGGTCATCGACCTGCGAGGGAACGGCGGTGGGTCACTCATTGAAGCCATTGAAGTCTCCGGTCACTTCATCGACCAGGGCCCCGTCGTGCAGGTCAAGGAACCGACGGGCCGGGTCAGGGAACTCGAAGACGAGATTCCCGGAGCCTTGTACACCGGTCCGTTGATCGTGATTTGCAACCGCATGTCGGCCTCCGCATCGGAGATCTTTGCCGGAGTCATCAAGGACTACCACCGGGGGATCGTCATCGGGGACTCCACCACTCACGGCAAGGGGACCGTACAAAACCTGATGCCCCTCTCCGCCCGCCAGGCGTTCCGTCCGCTCGCGGGGGGGGCAGCCGATCTGGGTCAGTTGAAGTTGACGATCCAGCAGTTCTACCGCGTCAACGGCGACAGTACGCAGAACCGGGGTGTCCGTTCGGATGTGGTTTTGCCGTCGATTCTCGACCACCTGGATGAAGGGGAAGCGGGACTCGACAACGCTCTGCCCTTCGATCAAATCCGCAATGCCCGTTACGTCCCCGGCAAGTCGGTCACCTCCGAGTTGGTGGCCTCTCTGCAGAAGAGCAGCGAAGGCCGCATGACCGCCAACGAGGATTTCCAAAAGGTCGAGCAGGGGATCCAGCGGTTCATCGAACGCAAGAACCGCAAGGAGATCTCGCTCCAGGAATCCGTTCTCCGTGCCGAACGCGAAACCGACAAGGCGATCGCCGACGAAGAGAAGAAGCAGACCGGGGAGGAGGAAGAGGAGAAGAAGCCCAAGGAAATCTTCCCCAAGAACTACTACAACGACGAGCTGCTGAACGTCTCTCTGGACTACATCACGGGTCTCAAGGCCCAGGCGACGGTTCAGAAGTAGACCGTTGGCCACGGACTGATCGCACGCCCCAGGCGAGGCCGCTGGCCTCGCCTGTTTGGCGTTTGTGGTTCCAGCTCGACTGTTGGAGTTCAGCCGTTAGGCTGCTGCTCCCGTGATCGGCGATCAGGGACTGCCAGCCCCAAGACAGGCTAAAGCCTGAACTCCAATAGTCGATGTCGTCACCTGCTCTAATACTCGCCCACGATCTCCGACTGGGCTTGGGTGACCGGCGCGGTCCACACGCCCCGGTCGATGTTCTGGTTGATACACCGCGACGAGCCATCGCACAGCGTGACATGGGCCCCGCCGACATGCTCGCTGCCCAAGGCCGAGACGCGGGCGTCTCATTTGAGTTTCAATGCCTTCCAGGTGCTGTCACCCCTCTCACCCGGCTCCACCCACAGCGTCGCCCGACCCTGCGAAAGATTGGGCCGCAGGTGTTTGCCGACATGCACGGTGCCCGTGGTCAGCTGCTCTCCGGTGTTTCGGATCACGACATCGATCTGACGCGGCGTGATCTTCTCTACGGGAACCTCGGCACTGAGATCGTCCGGCCACATCTGCCAGTTCACGAGTCGGCCATCGTTCTGGGTCTCGGCCAGACCGATGGCGGCGAGGGCTCCAATGACGCCGCCTTCCGTGCCGCCGAGACCTTCGAGATGCAGGCCCAACCGCTGAGCGAGTTCGTACGCGAGTTCCTTGGTGACGAGATCGGTCTGACAGCGCAGGCCCCAGGCGACGACCTCGGGCGGGACGTGGTCCGTCACGCACAGGCCGGGGTCGCTGCCGACGATGAACCAGTCGAGCATCCGCACGCGGCAGGCCCCGATCACTTCATCGAGACTCAGCGGTCCCGTCGGGTTCAAGAGGATTGACGCCGACCCGTTCTGGCTCGTGTAGGGGACGCGCGGGTCATCCAGCAACTGATGCCGCGTGATGCGCACGAGGTCCGCCCGGTCGGCCAGATCGCGCACAATCGCACGGGCCAACTGGAGCCAGCACACCCGAGACGCCCAGCACCGCGATCTCCCACAGCGGGATCGACACTGGCAGTCCGCTGACCGGGCGCAGGCGGCTGGGATGGGCCATACCCGAGGGCAATGTCAGACCTTGACTCATGAGGATTCCAAATCGCACTCAGGAACCATTTGCCTGCGACATGACATCCCCGACTCTGCTGCGTGCAAGTCGTCCTGCATTTCCCACGAGGGCAATCGATGGAATTGGTGCTGGTTTCGGCCATCGCAATTCTCGGTCTGGTCGTCGGCCTGAGCGAAGTCTCGATCAACATCAACCACGAACTGGAAGATGTCGGCTCGGCCTTCAGCTCGGTGCAGCAGAGCGACAACCTGAGCGGCACCTGCGGCCACAAGGGCCATCAGACCAGCAGCGGGTTCTGCGACCAGGCTGACTTCTGCGACGGGCAGGATGATGTGCGGTAAGTAGCGGTCAGCTTTCAGCTTTCAGCGGTCAGCCAGAAAGCCCTGGGGTTGCAACCCCAGGGCTTTGGGTGACCAAGCTCTCTCTCTCTCGACACCAGCGACTCTCACTCGCTGGCTCTCGTCTCTCGTCTCACTCCACCCTCGGTTCCCGCCGGGGGGGTTTTCATTGCGAGGCCGATGTACGTCGCCGGACATACTCGCATCTGGAGCATTCATACGCTAAATCTTATCCGGTCAGCGATGGCCCCGTCGGGTGGGCGGGGTGGCTGTCCCGCATGGAGGCAAGCATGGCCAAAAAACGACCGTCTCAACCGAAGTCAGCTCGTCCACGTTCTGCGAAGAACGCGCTCCCCGGTCCCGAGGACGAGTTGTTCATGCTCTGCGAGTCATTGGGGATCTCTCCCGACGAATTGCTTCAGCGATTCGAAGGCATTATGGGAGGCGAACAGCTGACTCGAGCCAAGCGGGGGAAGCGTCGCATCGATCCGAAGCCCCAGGAGTGGGAGGCGTTCGAGCTGGTCATGAACGCCGATCCGGACGATCCGTGGACACTCTCGCGGGATTTAAATCAGGCTCGGAAACTCGATCCCCGCTGCGCGATGATCCCCATCACCCTGGCGGAACGTGCCAGCACTCACGACGAAAAAGTGGCCCTGCATCGTGACGCTCTCGTGATGCTCGGGGATCGCATCACCCTCGACAATCTGCCTGATCTGTGTGGAGAGGAAAACCCGCTGGAGCACCCGTATGGCGCTCCCTTCATTGCCGCTCATCGCTTCCTGGGGCAGCACGAGATGTATCTGCATCATTACCTCGAGGCCATCCCGCATCTCGATGCTCTGATCGCCTCGGAATGCGACCCGCTTGATCGGAGCATGCCTCGCAGTTGTCTCGCACTCTGTCATTTACACCAAGGCCGCGATTCGGCGGCGCAGGCGTGTCTCGGGAAACCCGAGGAGCTGGACCGGATCGATGCGTGCGAGTGCATGACACGGGCACTGCTGGAGTTTCGAGTCGGCGGTGACACTCCCTCTTCCAATCGATGGCTAAACCTGGCCGAGGACCGGAACCCGTATGTCGTGAAGATGTATCTTCACGACGAGGATGCCCCCGAATTCGAAGCCTCCGATGTCATTGAGGAAGCCCAGTCCTACTGGGCCATCTCCATGCCAGTCTGGCGCGAGACCGAGGGGACCATGGCCTGGGTTCGCCAGCACCTCCAGCACACGGACACGGAGCGAAAGCCGAGTCTCTCCGAGCGGAAGGAGCGGGCGGAGCAGCTCGTCGAAGAGTTGAACGAGTTCCCTCTCGGGGACGACACTTGGCGAATCGTGATTCGCGAAGGCGTTCACCCGCAAGAAGAACAGCCCGAAGGGCTGACCGTCGCGTACGTGACCTCCTCGGACGGCACCGACTTAATCCATGTCATGATTCTCAGGGAGCGTCCGAAGACGGAAGATCTCCTCCAACTGCTGATCGAAACCTGCGAGGACCACGAAGACCTGCCGCGTCCCCTCGAAGTTCTGTTCGAGGACAAGCGGCTGGTCCGGCTGGCCGAGCGCGGGCTGGGGATGTGCGGAATGAAGGCGCGGCGGACCGACCCGCTCCCCGCACTCGATCGTGTGATCGAAGAGCATTTGGAGAGTCTGCGCGAGGCCACCAACGCCCCGTCCGATCGGCTCTCGGATGTCGCAGAACTCCCCGCGACCGACGATCCCTGGATGGTGGGATTCGGGCGAATCCAGGCCTGGATCGATGTCGGGGGCCGGTTGATTCGCCCCTGGTTCGGTGTCGTCATCTCTACGGAAGGCGTCCGGCGATTCCTGCAACTCATCACGCCCTCGGTCACCGAGGCGGACTGGGAAGCCTTGCTCTGTTCGGCGATGTGCCATCCCTTGCTGGGAGAACCCGGAGTCCCTCTCAAACTCGTCTTCCGTAATCCAAAACAGAAGGAGGCCGCCCGCGAAGTGTGGGAAGCCCTGGACATTGAGGCCCTGGATGTCCCATCGCTGAATCACGAGGGCGAGACATCCGATCCGATCATGAGCTTCATTATCGACTTCTCCCGCACCATGGAGCCCGAGTCCGACCTGCATCACGCGCTGTCGACCATTGAGGGCATCACCGAAGCGGAACTGCAACAGTTTTATACGGCTGCGTGCGCGTACCATCGCGCGGCCCCGTGGCGACTGTGCGGTGAACATACGGTGTTGGAACTCAAGGGCGGAAATTGGCCCGCCGGACGTGTCATGTGTACGATGGGCGAGGCCGGTGTCACCCAGGGACTCTCGGTGTTCCCCAGCCGACGGGAGTTCGACACCGCCCGTCGCGGTGGCAAGACACCCAGCTTGGTCGTGCTGTTCGACGAGCCGCAGTTGGCCGCGTTTCCCGACCTCGATCTGATCGAAGCCCACGGGTGGCCCGTGTCGGGCGAGCAAGCCTACCCCGTCGCCTACCAGACACAGGGCCCCGAGACGCTGGAACTCCCCTCGCGCAGTGACATCCAGATGCTGACGGCGGCTCTCCGCATGATTCCGCAACTCATCCAGAACCCACTGGAGCCGGTGATCACCACCGATCCGCTGGGCCGGGAACTCTCGCTGACCTGTCAATTGCAAGTCATGGATCTGCCCGACAGCCGACCCTCCGGTTCGAGAACCGGCTCCCCGAAGGGGCAGAAGAAGAGGTAGGCAGTCGAGACGGAAGCTGGCAGAACTCCAGTCCTGCTCGCATGGGCTCTGGAGGCGCGGGTGATACGCTTCCGCCGTTTCCGATCCACCCGTCACCATGCGGGACCATGCGGTGCGGTGCGTGCATCCCAAAAGTAGGCAGCGGTCGGAAATTCACCACGGAGGCACGGAGAACTCCAGACGTTCGAGATCGCTATCTGCCGCAACGATCGGAAGATTTGACAGGATGGACAGGATCCACAGGATAAATTCCGCTTCTGGGACAGCGTGTCGGCATCCTGTGGATCCTGTTCATCCTGTCAAATCTTCCTCGTCCTCCGGCCCAGTGGGGAAAGTCATCCGAGTGCTGCATTACGCCGTGCCGCCGTGTCTCCGTGGTGAATCTCTGCCGACTTTTCTGACGCACACACATACGGAGGCGTCGTGCGGGAATCGGATTGGCTTCACCCAGGCGTTTGCCTATCATGGAGGGCGAAACTTCCAATGCGGAATTTCGAGGCAGAGCTGGTGAGCGAACTCTCACCCGGTGTCCGCTCGCCGCGTCGGGAACCCCCCAGGATTTCACACCGTGAGCAGCGACCTCAACACCCTCGTCTCCCAGGCCAAGCAGAAACTCGACGCCCAGACCGTCGATGTGGTCCAGCTGCATTTCCATCCGGAACTCGGGGCACCGTACTGGCTGGAGCAGGCGAAGACTCTGAAGTTTAATCCGCTCACAGAGATCAAGGGGTTCGACGACCTGAAGAAGTTCCCGCTGTTCGATGACGAGGACTTTCGGGGCGGACCGGTGACGCGGTTCCTGCCTCAGAAGTGGAAGGACGAGCCGAAGTTCGTCTTCGAGACCGGGGGTACGACCGGCATTCCGAAGTCGCGCTGTGTAGTGAAAGATCACGACATTGACTACGAGGAGTTCTCCCACACGCTCCCGGATGCGTCGTTCCCGCGCGGGTCGAACTGGCTGATGCTCGGGCCATCGGGACCACGGCGGCTGCGGTTGGCGATTGAGCATCTGTGTCAGTACCGGGGCGGGATCTGCTTCTGTGTCGACCTCGATCCCCGCTGGGTCGTGAAGCTCATTAAGAAGGGGGACATCGCCGGAGCCAAGGCGTACGCGGATCACGCCATCGATCAGGCGATGACAATCCTCTCGGCCAATCACAACATCCAGTGCGCGTTCGCGACGCCGAAGCTGCTGGAGGCACTCGCTCTGCGGCTGATCGACAAGGGATCGAGCATCGAAGAGGCGGGCCTGAAGGGGATCTTCTGCGGCGGCACCGAGATGACCTCGCAGTGGATGCGGTTCGCGGTCGAGGAGCTGCTCGGGCCGAACGTCTTCATCACCCCGACGTACGGCAACACGCTGATGGGGCTGGCCTGTGGGAAGCCGGTCTCTCCCGCCGAGAACTACAAGATCGCCTACTTCGCCCCCCAGCCGCGAGCGGTGGTCGAAGTGGTCGACTTCAAGAACTACGACCATGTCGTCGGCTACGGCGAAACCGGTCGCGTGAAGCTGTACACCCTGACGCACGAGTTGTTCATCCCCGGCTTCATGGAGCGGGATGAAGGCGAGCGTGAGCCGCCGTGGCCGAAGTTCCCGTGGGACGGGATCAGCGGGACACGCCCGTTCCATGAGTTCGCCAAGACGACGGTGGTCGGGGTGTACTAAAGAACGTTGAGGGTTGAGCGTTGAGCGACAGAACCCTCCAAAGACAAAGACTTCCGAAGTCTTCCGAGACTTCGGAAGTCTGGCCGCTCAACCCTCAACCCTCAACCCTCAACGATCCCCCCATGCCCTCCCCATTTCCTGGAATGGACCCGTTTCTCGAAGATCACTGGGGTGATGTTCACACCAGTCTGACGACGTATGCGCGCGATCAGATTCGGACACAGTTGCCACCTGATTTGCGGGTTCGTGTGGAAGAGTACGTGGGACTGGAGATTGAAGAAGAGGGGTCTGACTCCGATGACACCCGTCAGAAGCCCGATGTCCTGATCTCCGAGCCCTGGTCGCCAGCGGGAGCAACAACTTCTACAGCGGTGATGGAGGCGGTATCGGACGAGCCCCTGGTCGTCGCCTTCCCGAGGGAGCCAGACACGCTACGGCGAGTGCTGATTCACGACCGACGCGGTGATGTCCTGATTACGGCGATCGAGTTCCTCAGCCCAGGGAACAAGTACGGCCAGGCCCGAGACCATTTCCGCAAGAAGCAGCGAGATCTCGTGGCTGGCGGGGTGAACATCGTCGAAATCGATTTGATCCGGGCGGGAGGCTGGACAGTCTTTCCCGCAGAGCGAGACGTGCCCGCATCCCACGGGGATATGTATCGAATTATCGTGGTCCGTCCTTCACGAGGCTGGGGATTCGAATGCTACCCGGCTGGGATTCGAGGGCGGTTGCCCCGTATTCGCGTTCCGTTACGCTCCGGAGATCGTGATGCCATCTTGGACGTGCAGGCTCTCATCGACCAAGCCTGGGAAAACGGCGGCTACGGCGATCTCGACTATGCCCGTGATCCGTTGCCGGGATTTGAAGACAGTGACCGCCAATGGATTCGAGATCGCCTTGCCCAACAGGGTATTGCTAGAATCCTGTGACACCGTAGCTCAGTCGCTCCGCGACTGAGACCCCACATGGAACCGAACGCACGAACACACCATCACGTCTTCGCAGCTTGTCGATTGTGAATCGTGAGTGGCGAGACGTGCGAAATGCCAGTCGCGGAGCGACTGGCCTACAACCCTCAACCCTCAACGGCCCTCCATCATGTCACTCCGAATTTGGATCACTGTGCTGTGGGTCGGTTCGATTGCCGCCGTGGTCGGTTGCTCGGGGAAGACACCGCCAGTGGAGACTCCCGCAGCTGTTCCCGGCACGGTTGCTGCTCCTGCCGCAGGGACGACTCCGGTCGCGGCGGCTCCGGTGGGCACGACACCGGCAGCCGCGCCCCAACCGGCGATGGCCAACACGGTCGATCCTTCGAAGCCGGAGACCAAGTGGATCGGAACGATCCCGTACGATGTGTTCTACGATCAACCGGTGGTCGTGGCGAACGATGCGACCCCGATCGGTGGGGGTCCGACCATGCCCTCTCCAGCACCCGGCACGCCAATTGTCAAGAATACCGATCCCGTGACCACTCCCGCCGAGACACCAGCCGCTGCGGCGGGCGCGAAGACCGACTGGGCCAAGGTGATGCCGCTGGAAACGGCGCTCGAAGCGGTCAAGGTCGCGCGGACCGAAGTCAACGCCAACCTGCAGGGGATTCCCAAGTACAACGCGGGGATGGACTCCATCAAGATGAATTCTGCCTTGATCGGAATGCTGGCGGTCATCGTGTCAGAACATCCCGAGGCCGCGAACTGGAAAGACAAGGCCAAGTTCATCCGCGACCTGTGCCTGAAGGTTCAAGGCACAGCCACTGAAAAAGGGAGCGGCCCCTTCAAGGCCACTCAGGAACTCTTCGAGCAGATCACGGGGATCCTGGATGGCGGGAAGCCGCCCGCGACAGAATCCAAAGACTCCGTTCCGTATGTCGAGGCCGCTGACCGTGCGGATATGATGAAGATCATCAATAAGTCGATGGACGACTTGAAATCCAACATTGGTGATGCCAAGCGAATGAAGGACCAAGCGGGCGAAGTCACTCGTCAACTGTCCGTGTTGCACGCTCTGGGGATCATGATGGGTGACCTCAGCTACGACCAGGCCGACAACCCCGAGTACCAGGGCTTCACCAAAAACTTTATCGACGGGGCCGCCGCCGGAGTGGAAGCGGTCAAGGCCGACAAGTTCGATGACTTCCAGGGGGCCCTGAGCAAGATGAATACATCCTGTGGGGATTGTCACCCCAAGTTCCGAGGAGGCGACAGCAATTAAGACTCGCATGCAGCAACGCGTGATGTGCGTTCTCGGACTCCTGCTCAGTGGAATACTGATCAGCGGGCTGTGGAGCCTGCCCGTCTCTGCTGAAGTCATCCAACTGAAGTCCGGCCAGAAGGTCCAGGGAGAGATCCTCAAGGAGACTGAGCAGGAGGTCTACGTCGACATCGGCGTCGATGTCGTGCGCATCCCCGTCGAGAAAATCCTGGCTCGCGAGAAGGGCGATGGCTCCGCTGTTTCTGGGGGACCGGCAGCTGCCACCGATGGCATGGGGGACGATGTCTTTCGCACCGCCAACCTGCCGATCAAGAGCGTCAAGGATCTCGCCGAGGAGTACGGCGAAGGGGTGGTTCTTGTCGAAACGCCCAGCGGCCTGGGGAGCGGATTCATCCTCAACGAGCGCGGCTACTGCGTCACCAACTATCACGTCGTCGAGCGCGAGACCCGCCTGGCGGTGGTGATCTTCGACAAGACAGCGGCCGGTGACTTCGTCAAACGCCGCATCCAGGACGTGAAGATCCTGGCCCTCAACCCGTACTGCGATCTGGCACTGCTCCAGATCCCGGCTGTCGAGGGGTTTCAGTTCACCACCGTCGCCCTGGCTCCCGACACCAACCAGAAGGAGGGCGACAGCGTCTTCGCCATCGGCAACCCGCTGGGCCTCGACCGCTCCGTCTCGCAGGGAATCATCAGCACCCGCGCCCGCAACTTCGAGGGGCTGACCTACATCCAGACCACCGCCGAGATCAACCCCGGCAACAGCGGCGGCCCGCTGTTCAACTCGCGCGGCGAGGTGATCGGCGTGACCAACATGAAGCTGCTCGGCGGCGAGGGGCTGGGGTTCGCGATCCCGATCAGCTACGTGAAGCACTTCTTGCGCAACCGGGATGCATTCGCCTTCGACGAGAAGAACCCCAACGCCGGGTTCCGGTATCTCGATCCGCCGAGACGGAAGAAGATGGAAACCGCTCCGTAATGAGCGTGATGTGAGCGGCACGGCGCTCGCCGCAGGTTCTCCTGACCGTTGTCACGCCAGAGCGTGTGGTTTCCAGACGAACCGCGTTGAGAAGAACCGGCGGCTAGCGCCGTGCCGCTCACCCAGTCACCTGATGCGTCAGCGAGGGCGGGCGGGGACAGACCTCCGAACCGGAGAACTGGCATGCTGAGATTGGAACACTAATCGACGCGAATCAACACTTATTCAGAATGCCTCATCTGCCTGAATTAGTGTTGATTCGCGAAGATTAGTGTTCCGAATTCTTTCCCGCTCATTGAGACTGAAGTCGAACTGCGGTCATTACGTCGATAGCGTCCGCCCTCGCTGACGCGTCGGGTTACGAAAACGGAAATCCCCATGATCTGGCAAGCCCTACGCGGACACTTACGACAGGTCGACATGTTCCGCCGAGCGGTGCAGCGGGGTCGGCTCGCGCATGGGTTTCTGCTGGTTGGCCCGCCAGGCATTGGCAAGCGGAAGTTCGCCCGACTGGTGGCCCAGTGCCTGTTCTGCACGCAGCGAACGCCAGATCAACTGGACGCCTGCGGCACCTGCCCGAGTTGCAAACAAGTGGTCGCGGGGAGTCATCCCGATCTGCTCATCGTCGAGCGGCCCGAGGGGAAGCAGGAGCTCCCCATCGACCTCATCATCGGCCCGCCCGAAGGACGCGGACGCCAGGGCTTGTGCCACGACCTCTCGCTCCGCCCGATGACAGCCAGTCGCCGTGTGGCCATCATCGACGATGCCCACACGATGAACGACGCCAGCGCGAACGCGCTGCTCAAGACGCTCGAAGAGCCGCCCGCTGGGGCGATCCTGTTCCTCACCGCTCCGGAGTCGGCCTCGATCCTCTCCACGATCCGCTCACGCTGCCAGCCGATCCTGTTCTCGCCGCTCTCTCCCGAGGACATCACCGAACTGCTGATCGAGCAGGAGATCGAGACTGACCGCACCCAGGCCGCCGCCATCGCCGCCCTCTGCGAAGGCAGCCTCGAAACCGCCGCCCAACTGCAATCGCCCGAGCTGCGGGCCATCCGGGCCAGCGTGTATCGTCAACTGGCCCAGGCCGACTTTGACTCGCTGGGATCGAGTAAGCAGTTCCAGACGACCCTCGAAGAGCAGGGCAAAGACCCCGCCACGCAGCGCAAGGCGGCCCTGTGGCTGGTGCGATTTGCCGCCGACTTCTACCGCCGCCTGCTGGGGACCGGGTTCTACTCCTCTCCCGCCGAGGCGGCCAGTATTGAAGCCACGCTCAATCGGTTTGCGAGCGATGATGCGGTCGCCCTCGACCGCTGGGGCCTGATGCTCGACCGCTGTTTAGAGGCCGAAACCCAACTGCTGGAATCGATGCCTGTCCCGCTGTGTCTGGATGCCTTCTGCCACGATCTGGGCCGCATCGGTCGCGGGGCGCTGCATCTGGTGTGAGCGGCTCGGCGCTAGCCGCCGGTTCCCCGGGCCGCTGTCCCACCAGTACCTGTGGTTCCCTGACGAGTCACGTTAAGAAGAACCGGAGGCTAGCGCCGTGCCGCTCACTGGCCGAACACTCCGGATGACTCTCGCCCGGCGGCAATGTAGACTGAAGGTGTCTCTTCCCGTTCCTCACCTCAGTCTGCCACCCCATGTCCGAGTTCGAGTCCACACCCGAATCGGCGGAAGAAACCCAGCTACGAGCGCGGTTGCTGGCCTCTCCGGAGGCGGTGTTGGCAGAGGAATTCACGCGGCACAACGCGCGGTTCCGGCGGCTGGTGGCGTTTCGGTTGGAGCCGATGGCAGCCAGCCGGGTCGATCCGGACGACGTGTTGCAGGAGGCCTGGCTGGCGGCGCAGCAGCGGCTGTCGAGCTTCTACACGACCGAGGGGATGACGTTCTTTGTGTGGCTGCGGCTGATTGTGTTGCAGACGATCATTGATGTGCATCGGCGGCATCTGGGGGCCAAGATGCGGGATGCGTTTCGCGAGGTGCCGATCGACAGCGACCGCTCGCACGACACCTCGCACGCCATCGCCCGGCAGTTGCTCGGGGGGCTGACCAGTCCGAGTGAGGCCCTGATGAAGGCGGAGACGGCTCGCAAGCTGGAGTCGGCGATCGAGGGGATGGAGCCGATCGACCGGGAGATCCTAGCTCTGCGGCATTTCGAGGAGCTGACCAATAGCGAAGTGGCCGAGGTACTGGGTATCCAGGTCAAGGCCGCGAGCATCCGGTACATCCGGGCACTCAAGCGTCTCAAGGAGATGCTGGGCACACTGTCGACTTTTTTGGAGAGCCCCCGGAATGCCTGATACCTCGGAGCAGCACGATCTTGGCCAACTCGCGGAGGAGTTCGTCTCCCGCCGTCGGCAGGGAGAACGTGCGTCGATCGAGGAGTACGCGGCGCAATACCCCGACCTTGCCGACGAGATCCGCGAGCTGTTCCCGACTGTCCTGGAACTGGAACAGTTGAAGGTTCACAAGGTGTTCTCGTCAGGCGGTCCAGCGGCCTCCATCGGCCCGGTGCCGCTGCAACAGTTGGGCGATTTTCGGATCATTCGCGAGATCGGTCGCGGCGGCATGGGGGTCGTGTATGAGGCGGAGCAGGAGTCGCTGCACCGCCGCGTGGCCCTCAAGGTTCTCGGCACGCAACTGGGGATGTCGGCCCGGCAGAAGGCCCGCTTCCGCCGCGAGGCCGAGGTCGCCGCCCGCTTGCACCATACGAACATCGTGCCGGTCTATGGCGTCGGCGAGGACAAGGGGCTGCAATTTTACGCGATGCAGTTCATTGAAGGCGTGCCGCTGAATCGGTTGATTCGGGCGTGGCGCGAGGCGGCAGGGGGAGGTGCTTCAGAGACACCGTCTGGATCTCTCAGCACACCGGGGTCGTTGACTCTGGTCGGGGCAGTACAGGAGATTCTGAAGGCCGAGGCGGCTGCGGACGCGGCCTCTCCCAGCGGTCGTGCAGACACCGCGACACTGGCCGATGATTCGTCGACGTTCCCGTCGCCGCTGATGCAGGTGCAGTTGCAGGACCGCAGCACGGCCTCCGGGCCACCGCGTGTGCTGGTACACTCGCACTCGACAGACTTACGCCCGCCGCTCGCTCGGGAGCATCGCACCTTCTGGAACGAGATTGTGCGGCTGGTCATCGATGTGGCCCTGGGGCTGGAACATGCCCACCACCTCGGAGTCTTGCACCGTGACGTGAAGCCCGCCAACCTGCTGCTGGACCTCACTGGGGCCATTTGGATCACCGACTTCGGCCTGGCCAAGATGGAGACTCAGGACCACACGATCACCCGCAGCGGCGACTTCATTGGCACCCTCCGCTACGTCGCCCCGGAGCAATTGCATGGTAAGGCCGACGCCCGCAGCGATGTGTATAGCCTGGGGCTGACGCTGTTCGAGCTGTTGACGCTGCAACCCGCGTTCGCGGATGAACCCCTCGGGGAGATCATGAAGAGGCAGACGCGCGAGCTGCCGAGGAAGCCCCGGGCGATCAACCCGCTGATCCCTCGCGACCTGGAAACGATCACGCTGAAAGCCTGCGCCGCCGACCCCGCGCACCGCTATCAAACCGCAGCCGAGTTCGCCGCCGACCTCCGCCGGTTCGTGGATGACCGTCCGATCCGCGCTCGCCCGATCACCTGGGCCGAGCGGTTCTGGCGGTGGAGTCGCAAGAACCCGGTGATCGCCGGTCTGGGCACGGTCTCCGCGCTCTTACTCGTGTCGTTGATCGGCGTGCTGGGAGTCGCGAACTACAAGATCAGCCAGGGGGCGGATTCGCTCAAAGAGGCAGCCGACCTGCTGAAGGTGGAGAGCGGGCTCGCCAAGCAATCGGCCTCTGAAGCCAAGGCGTCGGCCATCGAAGCCCAGCGCGAACGGGAGCTGGCCGATGCCAACTTGAAGCTCGCGCTTCAGGCGTTCGAAGACATCATGGACAACCTCGCCTCGCGCGGCAGTCCGGTCTCGCTGGTCTCCGAGGAAGACACCCCGACCCTCTCCGAGACCGTCGAGGCCAGCCCCGCCGACGCGGTGTTACTCGAACGGCTTCTCGAGTTCTTCAACCTCTTTGCCCAGCAGAACCAGACCGACCTCACCGCCGAAATGGCCGCCATACGCAGCCGCATCGGGGATATCCAGTTGAGGCTGGGACGCGCGACGGAGGCGGAAGCGTCCTACACGGAGAGTGCCAAGACCTACGACACCCTGCGTGCCACCCGACCGACCTCGATCCCGCTGCTGCTCGCGCATGCCAAGACCTGGAACCATCTGGGAGTGGCGTACAGCCAGCACAGCCAGGTGTGGGAGGCGTTCCGCGCGCACCACGAGGCGATCCGTTTGCTTGAAGAGACGCAGGCCGACCGCGCGGCTTTCGAAGTCCAGCTGGAACTCGGCCAGTCGTTGATTTTGGCGGATACGGTGTTCATCCGTTCGGGGGCCTCGGAAGTCATGTCGGAGATGTTTCGCGACATGGGGAACCGGCCTCCGCCACCTCCCGGGAGTACCAGTCCCGATTGGCGACCCTCGGAGGGGAATCGAGACAACTCCGATCGATCTCGAAGAGCGGACGACCGGCTCAATCGAGAGCGTCCGGAAGGGGAACGGAATGCCGGGGTAAGAGTGGGTCGTGATCCAGATCAGGGCTCCCGACCAGTTCGCGGCTCCGGCCCCACGCGACAACGCCCCCCCGACGATTGGGACAAGGGGTCCATCAAGGCGGTGGCGTTATTGGAAAATTTATGGACGACGCACCCGACTCATCCACAGGTTCGACTACTGCTGGCGCGGGCGTATCGCAACCGGTACTACGCGAATCGCCGCCGCCACATTGAAATGCAGGCGAACCTCGATCTGCAAACGGCGATCGATCACCTGACGGCGCTGGGGGACTCGGACCCGAACTCACCGACGTATCGTTTTGAACTGGCGGATTTGCTTTGCCTTCCGCTCGCTTCGTCAATGCCGCAGGCGCAGGATGCCGAGACCACCAGCCGACTGGAGCGGTCGATCGTCCTCAGCGAGAAGCTGCTCAGCGAGTCGCCGACGATTCCGGAGTACCAGGCGCTGTTGGGGATGGCCCTGCGGCGACTGGCCTCGATTCAGCAGTCCGCCCAGCAGCTCGATCAGGCCGAATCGGGATACCGCCGGGCGATCGAGATCCAGCGTCCCCTCGCCGCGCGGTATCCTTCGAACAGCCTCCATCAGGTGGCCTACATGAAGTCTCTGGCAGGGTTGGCCGATCTCGATAAGGAACAGGGCCAGATCGCCGAAGCCACCGCCGGACTCGACCGGGCCATCCAGGTCTTAAAAGACTTCCTCACCCGGAACGGCGACGACCGCTTATTGAAGTCGCTCCAGGACCAACTGCAAAAACGCCGCGACAAACTCCAGGCCCCGCCCAGTTCTGAACCCCCGCCAGCTCCCGCGACGTAGAACGGAATTCATTCCGTTCCTGCCACCAAACAACGGGCATATCCGCCAACACGCCACCCCGCTTGTCGGGGTGGTTCCCGCGCTTGTGCGCTACCGGATCTCTATCGGGGTTTCGTAGTGCAACAGCGCGGGAACCACCGGGGAAAGCCCGGTGGCGGGGCTGCTGGCCGTCACATCAGTACGGAATGAATTCCGTTCTACAACCGCTGCCGGTGGCTTCACCATATCATGTGCCCCGGTCTCTTCGGCCATCCGAATGAACCACGCGGTCGCAATCCCGGCCAGCAGGGCTGCCGTCAACTGAATCCGGTGGTGCGAGTGGAACTCCATTTCGGGAAGCAGATCCCCGAGCGAGATGCACAGGAACACCCCCGCCGCAAAGGCCAGCGTGTACCCCACGACCTCGGGATGCTGCCCCGTCCAGCCGGAGAACCCCAGCAGGAACACAATCGCTCCCAAGGGGCACATCAGCGAGTACAGCAGGTTCACCGCCAGCCGCCAGTTCGAGGGGCACTTCCCCTCGCGCATCAGCACCGCGATCGACACCGAGTCGAGCGGCTTGTGTAGCACAATCGCCAGGAACGTCCCGAACCCCACCCACATCACGCCCTTCGAATGTGCCCCCGCCTGCATGCTGGCTCCCAAGGCCATCCCATCCAGCAGTGAATGCACCGACAGCCCGAAGCAGACACCCATCCAGCTCAACTCGCGATGAGCTTTCGCACCATGAGAGTGCGCGACCTCCAGCGACACCACCGCCGGTCCGCAGTGCCCGCCATCGTGGTCATGGTCGTGACCGTGCGGCTCGGGGACTTCCGCCGTCCCGTGATCGTGAAAGTGAAACATCCGCAGCAGCAAAAACATCGCGACCATGCCGCACATCAGCGCGATCATCGCCGCATCGAGCCGCTTCCCCCCGAGTTCCACCATCGCATGCGGCAGCAGATGAAACACACTGATCCCCAGCATCAGCCCGCCGACATAACTGATGAGCAACTGCAACCGCCCATGCGTCAGCGTGACCAGCTTGGGCATCACGCCGCCAAACACCGAGGCGAGAACAATCGCCAAACAGTACACCACCGCCACCGTGCTATGCACCGGTTGCAACTGATGCGGATGCCCCGCCGGTGCAAAGCCCTCGGCGGCCAGTGCGGGAGAGAGAGTCGGGAGTCGGGAGTCGGGAGTCGGGAGGATCAGTCCCTCGACCGCTATGACTGGAGACGCGATCACCACCACGACTGCGAGGACCATGACGGTCCATCGTGCGCAGCTCAGACACCGTCGATAGATCGTTTCCCAAAGACTCATCAGGCACCGGAAGAAAGGGCCAGCCCCGACCCCCGAAAGAGAGCCCGCCGCTGCCAAGCCCGCGATTGTCTCGCGATTGGTGCCGACATGCAACCGGTGCTGCGGCGGATCATCCGATCAGTGTGTGCGACCCATTGTCGATGGCGAACGCCGACCGGGAGGGCGAGGCCAGTGCTGTGAACACGATCGCAATCATCGTGGGGCACGTTTCCGACGATCCCGTGGCCCGTAGCTCACGTCGCTCCGCGACTGA
>JAYWFM010000437.1:0-7685 GCA_043778825.1 Planctomycetota bacterium
CCCGCTGCCAGATCCCAGGGTTCCCTCCCGGTAAAAATGACAAAGTTGAGGCCCACACGCCCCACAGTGGACCTATCGGGCAAAAGATGTGCCTAAACGCCAGGCGAATGCACCCGGCTGCTCCCCTCCGGCGGAGGCAGGCTGAAGCCTGAACTCCAACCTCTCCCCTCGGCAGCGACTCGCGAGGGACTCACTCGCTACAATCGGCCGAGTTCTGTTCGCCCATCGAGTCGGGAAAGGGGTCCGCCCCGTGTCGCCGTGGATTCTCCAGCACTTCTTGAACCCGGCGCTGTTCTGGCCCGGCGTGGCTTTGGCGTCGCTGCCGATCATTATCCATTTGATCAACCGGCTGCGGTATAAGCGGGTGCGGTTTGCGGCGATGGAGTTTCTGCTGGCGAGCGAGCAGAAGAACCGGCGGCGGGTGCTGCTGGAGCAGTTGTTGCTGCTGCTGGCTCGCATCGCGCTGGTGCTGTTGATCCTGGCCCTGATCGGTCGGCTGATTCTCGACCCCCAGAATCTTTCGCTGTTTCAGGGAGCGCGGACGCACCATGTGATCCTGCTCGATGACACCGGATCGATGCGGGATCGAGTCGGCGAGTCGAGTGCCTTCGACCTGGCCCGCGAAGTCGTGCGCGGCATCATCGCTCAAGGTGCTGAGCGGCCCGGCACGCAGCGCGTGACTCTGGTTCTCATGTCCAGCCCGACCGAGACCTCGGGACTGACCGAGCGCGATGTCGACTCCCAACTGCTCGATGACTCCGCCGCCCAGTTGCAGGATCTCACCTGCACGTTCCGCGCGGGGAGTCCGGTCGCAGCACTCACCGCCGTGCGGAACCGACTGACCAGCGACCGGGCCAGCGAAAAGGTGCTGCATATCCTCTCGGACTTCCGCAAGCCGGATTGGTACGACAACGGGGCCCTGGTCAGCGAACTGGAGACTCTCAGTAATGCCAAAGTCAGCCTCAACTTCGTGCGACTGGTCAACGAGCAGCACGAGAACCTGGCCATCACCGAATTGACCGGGGCCGTCGAGACAGCTGCGGTCGGAGTGCCGGTGACGATGCGGGCCAAGGTGCTGAACTCGGGCCAGCGCGAGGCGGCGACCGCGAAGCTGGCGGTGTCGATCGATGGGCAGGCTCTGAACCGCCGCGAGCCGCTGCCGCCGATCCCGGCCGGTGAGACGCGCGAGGTGACGTTCGATGTCGACTTCCCGACCAGTGGGTTGCATCGCGTCGAGGTGTCGCTGGAAGCCGACTCCCTGGAAGCGGACAACATCCGGCGGCTGGCGGTCGACGTGCCACAGGCGAACCCGGTGCTGGTGATTGATGGCACCCCCGGTGCGGTGCAGGGACTGTACGTGGCCGATGCGTTGGCCGCCGATCAGTCGGTCACGGGGTACGCGGTCACGATCGATGGCCCCGAGGGGCTGCGGAAGCGGAACCTCGCCGAGTTCGCGCTGGTCTACCTCATCAACGTGCCAGAACTGCCACCGGATGCGACCGAGGCCGTCCGAAAATACGTGCGAGACGGCGGCGGGTTGGCGTTCTTCGTCGGGGAGACGATCAACGCGGGGTACTTCAACAAGGAGTTCTACGCGAGGGGAAAGGGGTTACTCCCGGTCTCGCTGGGACTGACGCCGACGCTGCTGCCGCCGGTCGAGGGGACGCAGACGCCCGACCTCGTGGTCACCGATCACCCGGTGTTTGCGCTCCTGGCGGGGCAGGAGAACCCGCTGATCGACTTCGTGAAGATCAACGCCTACTTCGCGGTCGATGCGTCAGCTCCGAAGGCCGAGGGGAGCCGCGTGATCGCCAGCCTGCGGGATGGGGCTCCGCTGATGATCGAACACGAGTTCGGCAAGGGGAGGGTCCTGACCTGTCTGACCGCAGCCGGTCCGGCCTCGCTCTCCGAAACGCTGCAAAAGCTGGCGGTGAACCCCGACTCGCCCGGTGATCAGCCGCCGACGGTGTGGAACAACTGGGCCAGTGGGAATGCCAGCCCGACCTTCGTGGTGGCTCAACTGGAGATCGCGAAACGGCTGGCCCGCAAGGACCGGGCCTTGCCGGTCAAGACGGTGGGCGAGGAGATCGCGGGCACGCTCGACCTGGCCGTGTTCCGTGACGATGTCGAGATCAAGACCCCCGATGAGCAGGTCATCAAGCTCAAGGCGGGCCACTCCGCCCAGGCGACACCCGCCGCAGGAACCTCCCCCGCCACCCAGACGGCGAGTTTCGCCTTCCGCGAGACGGACGACCCCGGCGTGTACGGCCTGCGCCGGTTTCGTCGCGACCAGACCTCGCTGGAGACCCTGTTGGCCTACAACGTCCCCGCCCAGGAGAGCCAACTGCTACTGATTACCGACGACCAACTCAAGAAGCAACTCGGCACGATCGAGTTCACGATTCAGTCCCCGGGCGAGACCGATTGGCTCCGACGAGCGTCGCCGGGTGAAGAGGTGCGCTGGTGGTTGTTGTGGGGGCTGATCGTGATTGGACTGATGGAGCAGACGCTGGCCTCGCGGGTGAGTTATCACAAGTGAGTAGTCCGTCGTCAGTTGTCAGGTAGCTGCACTCGCCAGAGTGCGGGCTCCCCGCGTTCTGGCGAACGCAGCGACCCCGGCTCCGGCGTCGCCGTCTCATACGATCTCGTGCCGCGTCCCGTCGTAGCCCATCACCTGGCTCTTGTCGTCGACCATCGTCTCGATATGCACCGGGCGACCCCACAGGCGTTGCAGGTTCGTCAGCGTGGCCTTGGCGTAGTCTGGCTTCAGCTCGATCCCCTGGTAATCGTGCTTGAGGTACAGCTCGCCCCGGTTCTTGTAATTGCCATCGATCACCGAGATGAACGGGCGTCCGTGGTTGGTGAGATTGTTCAGCAGGTGGGACTTGATCTCTTTGAACTCGCGGCTGGCGATCTCGTAGTCCTTCTTCTCTTCGTTGAAGGCGAAGCTGAAGAACTTGTTCTTGCGGCAGAAGTCTTCGGTCAGGAAGCTGTCGATGAACGTTACGTCGTTGTGGATCTTGCGGACCTCGAAGATCTTTTCGCGGCCCAGGCCGAGCTGGCGGTCCCAGTGCTTCTTTTCCTCCTCGTCATCGCAGCTCTCCCACTCGGAGCCGAACTGTCCTCGGTTCCAGCGGTCTTCGATGTCGCGGTAGAGTTCGATCCCGATTTTGTAGGGATTGAGCCGACGCCCCGACATGGCCATCGTGCCCGAGTGATGGTCGGCGTAGTCGATGATCTCCGCATCGGTCAGCCCGTGCCGCGTCATGATCGTCGAGTGCCAGAAGCTGGCCCAGCCCTCGTTCATGATCTTGGTCATGCCTTGCGGGGCGAAGTAGTACGCCTCGTCGCGGATGATGGCCAGGATGTCGTGCTGCCAGTCTCTCAGTGGGGCATGCTCGAGCAGGAACAGCATGATGTCCCGCTGCGGCTCCTCGGGGAATTTGCGTTGGGCGGTGCGGGCGGTCTCGATGCGTTTGCGTTCTTCCTGCTCGGCGTGGAGCACCTGCGGCGGGTTGATGTAAGGGTCCATGTACCCCTTGGCCTCGAACTTGCCGCGCTTGCCGCCCAGGCCGTGTTCGTCCTCCTCGCGTTCCTCGTCCTGCTTCTGGCGATCGGCTTCGACTCGCTTGGGATCGGGGCGGCGGCGGATGTGGACCGAGTGCGGGTCGATCAAGTCCTCGATCGACAGGCAGGCATCCACGAACTGCTCGACCACATCGTACCCATAGCGGTCGATATAGCGGTTGATCCGCGAGGCATGGTTCGCCATCTGGTCGAGCATGCGGACGTTGGTGCCTTCAAACCAGGCATTGTGTTTGAAGAAATCGCCGTGCCCGTAGACATGCGCAATCACCAGCTTCTGGTCGGTCAGCCCGTTGCAGTTCAGCAGGTAGGCATAACACGGGTCCGTGTTGATCACCATCTCGTAGATCTTTTGCAGACCATACGAGTACCCCTTCATCAGCTCGTCATACTGCGACCCGAACCGCCAGTGCGGGTAGCGGACCGGGAACCCGCCGTAAGCGGCCATCATGCTCATTTCGTCGTAGTCGACGAACTCGAAGATGGTCTTGGGGAAGTCGAGCCCATAGTTGCGGGCGATCGTGGCCATCTCGCTCTGGAGAGCCAACAACTCCGGCGGCAGATCATGTTCCTCAGAGACCGCCATGGCGCTGCCCCTCCTCGTGAGAGACTCGGTTCCCGAATCAACCCGGCCTCGGGAACTCCGCCGCACTGGCGAGATCCATGCCGGGCGAGGGAATTGTACGCCGCCGGGAACCGAAGCGGATAGAGGATTGTCGACGATGACGCTCACTCGACTGTTGGAGTTCAGCCTTTAGGCTGCCTCGCCCGCGTTCGGTGATCGGGCACTGCCAGTCCCAAGACAGGCTAAAGCCTGAACTCCAACGGGGCGTACCCCGCATCCGGCGTACCTACGCCACTGCCGGATCGTTCAGGATATACCCGCCCTGCACCAGGCGGCGGGTCATCACCACCTCAAACACCAGCATGCCCAGCACGATCAGCAGCAGCCACCACCAGAACTCTGACTTGGCCTTCTGGTCGGTGGCGTTTTTGGCGACCGACTCGGCATCGGCTGTGAAGGCGAGTCCCTTGCTGGTCAGTCCCTGCTCCTCGGGAGGAGTCAGCGGGGAGAGGTCCGACTCCGCGTGGTCGAAGTTCACGACGAACCGCTCGGGCTTTCCGGCTCCGGCTGCGGAACGCATCTCGTAGACGCCGGGTAGAGTCGTCTTGGCAAAGCGGGCGGTGCGGCGATCGCCCTCGAGCTTCGAGGGGGTGCGGGTCTCCTTGCCGTCCGGTTCCTTCACGATCAGTTCGCCCAGCGGAGCCTGATCGAGGATCAGCGGGGTGCCCATGTCGACGTTGCGACTGGTCCGCTGGGTCGAGTAGTTGAACACGACCTCATGCAAGAACGGCACGAAGTCGTTCTTGCTCGGCATCGTCGACCAGTCCGAATCCAGAGGCGTCGACATCTGCACGACCGTCCCCTTGCCGAGCCGTTTGGCAATCAGCCACGGCATCCCATTCTCCAGCTTGACGAGGACCGTTCCGCCCGCAGAACGCTCCAGGGCGGCGGGGTCGCCGGGCACTTCGGGGATGGGCTTGCCGGCCTTGTCCACGGGGGCGGGGTCACCCGCGACGGGCTCCATCCGCCACCACTTGGAGAACCGGATCGAGGTCAGGTCGACCCCTTGCTCCTTGCGAAACCGCTCCAGCCACGGGGTCTTGAGGCTCTCGCTGTCCAGTCGCATCGCCCCCAGTTTGAGGTCGGTGTCGGACTGCACCTCGATCAGCTTCGCAGGGGCGAGTTTCTTGCTGAGCGGCTCGGGCAGGCCGGGATACCAGCCCGCCTGCGTCTTGCTGCCCGCCGCGAAGACGACCGTGCCGCCCTCTTCGACGAACTTCACGATGGCATCGGCTTGCGGCACGGTCAGCGTCGGGACGTTGAGCACCCAGGCCACCGCCTTGCCGGTGAACGAGGTCGAGTTGAAGTCGAGCCAAATCACCTCATCGGCCCGCACCCAGGGCGTGTCCCGCACGGCCGAGAACGCCTTGGTCACGAAGAACGAATCGGACAGCACCGGGTCGGGCTGTGGATCGCCATCGACGACAAGGACCGGGATGCCATCGGCGACTTCAATGACCGCGTCCGACCGGTCATCGCCGGGGAGGTTGTCACCATCCACGACGACGCTGACGAGGTGGCTGCCGGTCTCCGAGAAGCGATGCTCGAACTCGACCGAGCCTTCGCCGTTGACGGGGAGATCGAGGGCCATCGATTTTTCCACGATCCGCTGGCCGTCCACTTCGAAGTGGGCGGTCACTCGTCGTTGCTCGGTGTTGGTCTGCGAGATCATCGCCCGCACGCGAATCGGGAACTCGGGGACCGTCAGCTCGCGCGACAGTTCGAGCTTGCCGACCGCCACATTGATCCGGTCCTGCACCTCGCCGATGACATCGACAACCCAGATGCGGGGCTCGACCGACATCTGCTTCTTCGAGTCCTCGATGCGGGTCCACTGATACACATCGTCCGGTCGCCACGGCAGCTTCTGACGATCGGTGAGGACGATCACCTCGCGCGAGACGTTCGACGACCGACCGAGGATTTGGATCGCCTGCCGCAGACCGGCAGCCAGGTTCGAAGACCCCGCCGGAGCGGCCAACTCATCCAGCGCGGTCCGCGCGAAGTCGAAGTCCCCGGTGGGGATCTCAATCACGGGTCGGATTTGGTCGCGGACATCCAGGATGCTGACCGTGTCACCGGGCCGGAGCGTGTCGATGCACTGGTGCCCCCACTGAATCGCCCGCGCGTGGGGCGTATCGACCGGCCCCTTCCAGCCCATGCTGTAAGACCCATCCAGAACCAGCACGACATCGCGACTGACCCGCCCCGTCAGGCTGGAGATCGCCCCCCCGGCGGCCCACGGACGCGACATTCCAAACGCGATCAGCCCCAGCACCCCCATCCGCAACAGCATCAACAGCCACTCTTCGAGCCGGATGCGGCGACGCGTCTTGCGCCCCAACTGGAGAAACTGCATGGCTCCCCATTGGACGATATCGAACTTGCGGCGGCTGATGAGGTGCGCCAAAACCGGCAGCGCCATGGCAGCCAGTCCAGCCAGCATCGCGACGTTGAGAAACCCAAAGTTCATCAGACTTCACCAGAATCAGGCCAGACCAGCGGGGCAGCGTCCGCCCAGCGGGCGACGCCTCAAGCGGGGATCATAGACAACAGTGGATACTGATGGGGAGAACGCGAGGGATATATTTTGGGAAGTCACGGCAACCCCGTGACTGAAAGCCCACCGGTTGCAACCGGTGGGCTTTGGTCTGGCGAACTGCTGATCGCTGACAGCTTCCCCCCTCATGTCCCCGGCTGGCGGACTCCGACCGTCAACAGCAGATTGGCCCACAGCGCTTGATCTCCGGTTTGAATCGTCAACACGTGGTCGCGGCTGGCCACGGCGTTGTAGAAGTCCCACTTCTGAATCGGCAGGAGTTCGATGCCGAGCTTCGAGTCCTTGAAGATGCGGCGGTAGTCGTTCCAGACCGGCGGGTCGCCTTGCAGGGCGTACGGATCGTCGGCGGGAATCCCCATCGTGTTGGCCGACTCGATCGGAATCGCGGACAACAAGGCTTCCAGCACCTGACAACAACTCACCAGCCCCGGCGAAAGATTCAGACACACCAACTCCGCATTCGGCCCCAGCGTGTTGTACGCCGGGTAGTTGCCATCGGCGATCAGAATCTTCGAGTGGTGGCCCGCTCGGCCAATGATCTGGTTGATCTGCGGGTGAATCAGCTGATGTCGCAGCACGGAACGACTCTCCGAGGAAGTGGCCACACAGGGGGAACACGAGCCTCGCAGTGTGACCAACACCGGTCGATTGTGCAAAACAGGGGGGGCGGGACCGCATCTGCCACCCACCCGTTGAGCTGCGACGCGAAGTCTTCGAAGCGGAGCATGCCCGCGTTCTCGCGACAGGCTCGGTCAGACTTCCGAAGGAGTGCGGTCGCGATCCTACGCAAAATCTCCTGGGTTTCGGGCCACTCTTCCACCCCGCAGGGGTCGCAGCCCATAGCCGGTGGTCGAGCGCAGCGACACCACCGGTTCACGTTCCCCGCAGGCTCCCGTATCCCGAAGGGATTCCAGC
>JAYWFM010000438.1:0-18676 GCA_043778825.1 Planctomycetota bacterium
GTCAGCCCCGGACTCACTCGCAGGTCACCAGAGTCCGGGGGCTGACGCCGCCCGGCTCGCCGAGTTGAACATTGTGGGTTCCGTTCGACTTCAGCGAACAAACCAGCTCTTGGCGAGCGGGTCAGTCTGGTAGAAGTTCAGCATCAGGCGGGCGACCTTCTCGCGACCGGGTTCGGACGGGTGGGTGCCGTCGCCCGCCAGATCGGCGCGGGTGTAGACGAGCTTGTCGGCCACTCGCGGGGTCGTGCCATCGGCCCACAGGTAAGGCCCCCATAGGAGCAGCGGGGCTTTGACCTCGCCTTTGTCGGGATTGGCATTGAGGGCGGTCGCTCCCGCGATCTGATCCTGGATCAACCACCGGGCGGCGAAGGCGGACTCGTAAGCGTACGGCTCGGGATTCAAGTTGCCGGTCGCGTAGCCGCCGTAGATGCGGCTGGAGAGATAGACGATCCGCAGGTTCGGAAAGCGGGCCTTCGCATTCTGAATCACCGCTTGTGTGTCACGCTGCAACTTCCGACTGTGCTCTTCCAGGTCTCCACGGGGTGCCACGTTGGCCAGCTTGATCCAGGCGATTTGGACTTGCTGGGGCGAGACCCTGGCGTTGGAAAGTCGTTGCTCGGCCACGGTCCACGGTTGGGCCTGCGGCGAGACCCATTCGGCCATCGCCTGGCCGCCTTGGGCACAGTCGACGATCGTCAGTTGGGTTGACTTGGTGGGGTCGGCATCAGCGATCTGCTTGAACTTGGAGAACTCTTGTGTGGCGTTGGACATGCTGATGGAGATGAAAGCAATCTTGCCATCGGGTGAGGGTTTCCCCTGGGCGTCGAGCGGCTGGATGCGGGCGAGTTCTTTCTCCGCAGCGCGGGCGTGTTCGGCGGGAGGCACGTTCAGTCCCCCGCCGTAGAGTCCGCCGTCCTGCCCCTTGTAGCGGTCGGTGGCCGACATCTCGCTGAGCGGCTTGAATCCCACCGTCTCGCGCGGAGTCGGGGCGGGAAGATTCCGGGCGTTCGGCTGGCCCGGTCCGTTTTGAGCGTTCTGTTTTTGGCGAGCGGCCATCGCCCGCTGGATGTACGCCTCTTCGTCCGCCGAGAGTTTCTGTCCGTTCTGTCGCTTCTGAAACAGGGCGCGGGCCTTGTCAAAATCGATCGCGGGTTCGGCTTTCCCGACTTCGGCAGCAGGCGGTTTGCCCGTCTTCGATTGCGATTCGGCAATCCCGCCCGAGACGCAGACCAGACCACCGACCAACAGCCATACACATTTTGAAGACATTGCTCACTCCTGGAGAGTCACAAACTTCGAGGATGGCACCCTTCCGTATGTGCCGGTCGTTCCAACCTATCCGAATTCGTAAAACGTTCCAGCGAGAATTGGTTGACTTTTCGTATTCCAGGGAACGTTTCGCCGGGTCGGGCCGTCGAGTAGAATGGAGGATGGGTTTCCAGGGTCGCTCCGTGGGATAGGCTGCCAGCCTGTCTTCTTCAATGACGGAATGACAGGCTGGCAGCCTATCCCACGGGATCGCAACAGACGAAAGGGGCTTCCCAATGTCGTCGACTCTTCAATCTCCACCCAAACCCTCCGGCGAGGGCGGACGGCAATACGTCGGCTTCGAGGAGTACATCGAGTACCAGCTCAAGCAGGCCCGCAGCGGGATTCGCGGGGCGGACTTGCTGACCGGCGGGGTCGGGGCGGTGTTGCTGTTGGTGGGGTATCTGTTTCTGTTTGTTGTCACCGACCACTGGGTGATCTCCGGCGGCTGGAGCCAGACTTCGCGGTATGTGTTATGGACGGGGTTTCTGGCGGTCCTCGGGGCTTGGACTTGGTACAAGTTCGTCCAGCCTTGGTCGCAACGGGTGACGCAACTCTATGCCGCCTCTCAGTTGGAAGGGGCGCATCCGGAACTCAAGAGCAATCTACTCACGCTGGTCGACTTGCAGCAGGCGGGTCGTCCGGTCTCGCCGGTGATTATCGAGGCCATGGAACGCCGGGCGGCGATGAACCTGCAACAGGTGAACATCGACGATGCGGTCGACCGGCACGCGCTGACCAAGCTGTCGTACGCACTGCTGGCGATGGTCCTGGTGCTGTGCGTGTATACGCTGGCGAGTCCCAAGAGCCTCATGTCGTCGGCTTGGCGGGCTCTGTTCCCGATGGCGAATGTGTCGCTCAGCACGCGAACGGCGATTCTGGAGGTCAAGCCCGGCGACATTACCGTTCTGGCGCATGCGACACCGGACATTGAGACCACGCTCAGCGGAGCGATCCCGGCTGAGGTCCGCGTCCTGTATACGACGGCCGACCGGCGGATGGTCGATGAGATCGTCAAGCTGCAAGAGACCGACGAGGGGGTGCATCGCTATCGTGGTCGCCTGGTGGGAGAGAGCGGCAACGGGTTGATGCAGAACGTGACCTACCGGATCGAGGCGGGGGACGCGGTGTCGCCGACCTACTCGATCACCGTGCGACAGCCGCCGACGGCGACTGTGCAAGAGGTGGCCTACGACTACCCGACCTACATGGGGATCGACGACCGCACGCAACAGGACTCGGCCATCGATGCGTGGGAGGGAACCTTCGTCACCGTACGGGCACTGACCAACGTGCCGGTCGACAGCGCGACGGTGCTGTTCTCCGACACCGAGGACACCGCCCTCAAGGCCGAAGAGCTGCCGATGCAGATCGCCGATGGCGTGCATCTCTCGGCTCAGTGGCAGCTCAAGTTTCGGTCCGATGGGTCATTCCCCCGGTTCTACCGCATTCAACTGGCGCGCAAGTCCGAACAGGGTGACGAACTGGTCGCGGTCCCGACCCTGCACACGCAGCGGATTCGGGCCGACCTGCCGCCGAAGCTGACGATATTGCATCCGACCGAGGACATGGAACTCCCCGCGAATGGCTCGCTGCCGGTCGCGTATGAGGCCAGCGACCCGGACTTCCTGCTGAAGTCAGTCGTGATGAAGTTCGAGAAGGACGGCGAGGCTCTCACCAAGCAGGAACTGCTGTTTGATGCCCCTCCGTTCGAGCCGCAGACGCGCGGGCAGCACTTGCTGAACCTGGAGCAGTTCGCGGTCGAGCCGGGGAAGACGCTGACGTTCTGGCTGGAAGCCAAGGACAACTTTGAGCCGTTTGCCGACCGGCTGGGGAACGTGACGCGGTCGCCGAAGATCACGATCACCGTGATTGACCCAGTGACACCGGAGCAGGCTCAGCGGAACCAGGAGGAGCAGCAGCAGGCCGCGAACGACAAGATCGAGCAGGCGGAGCAGGCCGCCAATCCGCCGCAGGAGTTGGGTCCGGATGGCCAGCCGCAAGATCCGGCGAATCAGCCGCCGGATGCCCCGATGGACCCGATAGGGGACAACCCGCCGGGGACTGAGCCGATGCCAATGCCGAATCAGGGAGCCGATCCCGCGCAGCCGATGACAGAACAGGGCGACCCGATGAACGGCGACCCGCAGCCGGGTAAGCCTCAGTCGGGGAAGCCGAAGCCCGGACAGACTCAGAAGGGTCAGCCGCAGAACCCCCAGCCTCAGCCGGGGCAGCAGCAGCCAAACCCGCCTCCCGAGGGCCAGCCACAGCAGAATCCCTCGCCACAGGGGCAGCCTCAACCGAACCCGCAGAAGACCGGGAAGTCGAAGTCCGGACAGCCGCAGACCGGTTCCTCGTCGACGGGGCAGCCTCAACAGGAGCCGGATTCCGGTACGCCTCCCCAAGGAGGGGAGCCGAACAAGACCCAGCCGCAGAACACGTCCCCAGAGTCCACGAAGCCGCAGCCTCGTCCAGAGAGGGCGACTGAGGATGAGGTGCTGAAGAAGCTGTTGGAACGGGAGCGGGATCGAAAGTTGAACGCGGAGAAACAGCCAAAGCCGGGTGAGCCGAGGCCCGGCGATCCGAAGCCGGGTGACGCGACGGAGAATCCGCAGGGAGACATGCCTCCTCCCAACGCGGGAGACGCGCCCAAACCGGGCGAGACGAAGACGAAGCCCGAAGCGACCAAGCCCGGGGAGACTCAGCCCAAGCCCGGAGTGACCGACAAGCCGCGTCCAGGAACGAGCGATCCGCAGACGACGAACCCGAGTGAGCCGGGGTCTGGCGAGAAGCCGATGCCACCGCCTCCGGAGCAGACCAGCGGGCGTCCCGATCCCTCGCAGACGCCGATGAAGAACGGCCCGAAGCCGGGGACTGAACCCACCACTGACCCGACGAAGCCTGACCCGAGTCGTGACCCGATGCCGATGAAGCCGGGAGCAGAGGGGACAGATCCTGCGCCGATGCCTGGATCGCCGGACCCGGAGAAACCGGGAGTCGAAAAGCCGGGGGTGAAGCCTCCGAAGACGAAGCCGGAAACGAAGCCGGGACAGCCGGAGAAGACCACCGGCGAACAGCCCGGCCAGTCGCCGATGCCTGCGGAAAAACCGATGCCGAACGACGGGACTGGGACGCCGATGCCCGCTGAGCCGGGTGCGGGGAAGCCAGCCACCGAGCCCCAGACCAAACCGATGGCTCCGAAGAGCACAGGCCCGCCGAAGCCGGGTGACAAGCCTCCGCAGGGGACCGATCCGAAAGCCAATGACCCCGCTCAACCGGGTCAGCCAATGCCCGGTGACAAGCCTCAACCCGGTCAGCAGACCCAGCCGGGTGAATCGACCGAGCCCACTCCGCCTTCGGATGTGCAGAAGCCCAAGCCACCGGGCGAGAAGATGACTCCCAATACCCAGCCTCCGAAGGATCCGGGACAGAAACAGACGCCCGACAAGAAAAATCCCAGTGAGAAGCCGCCTCAGCAGCGAGTCGGTGAGAAGCCGCCCATGGACAATCCTCAAAGCGAGTCGGGCACCGATTCGCCGTCTGACAGTGGCTCTGACACCGGCAAGCCCGGTGACTCTCCATCGGCGGAGGGAACTCCTGGAAAGACTGGTACTCCCGGCGGTGAAGCCACCAAACCGGGGACTCCCGGTACGGGCGAGAAGCAGCCGGGTGGGGCTTCGAAGCCCGGCGAATCGTCGAGTGGTCCTTCCGAACCCGCCACTCCCGGCGAGCCAATGCCGCCCGGCGCAGGGGCCGAAAATCCCCCGATGACTCCCAGCGGCACCGAGTCGGGCCAGCCCGGGACTCCATCGAAACCGGGTGACCAGCCGAAGACCGGCGACTCGAAGAAGCCCAAGACCGGAACGACAAAACCCAAGCCCGGCGAGAATCCGACCGAGGGCCAGCCGATGCCTGCTGAACCCGGAGAGATGCCTCCCGAGGCAGGTTCTGAAGGGGGAGGCGAGGGAGCTGGCGGTGGCCCGAAGCCCGAGGGGGCCGAGTCCGAAACCCCGGCGGAGACGGCACCCGCCGAGGCGGGAAAGCCACCGAAGCCCGGTAACGGAAACAAGCCTGCTCCGAAGGGGACTCAGAAGAAGCCCGGTGCCCAGGGGAACAAGCCCTCTGAAGCGGGTGAACCCCAGAGCGGGGAAAGCCCGCCCGGCGGTCCACCCACTCCCGGCGAGGGCAGTTCGGGAACCCCCTCCTCCGGTAGCGAACCGGGAGCCGGGGCTCAGAACGGTCCTCCCCAGGGCGGCACGAACCCCGCTGACACCGAGAATCCCGCCGAGGCGGCTCCGCTGAACTCGCCCGAGGAAGCCGTCAACCTGGAGAACCGCAAGAAGGCGGCTGCGCTGGCCATCAAGCAGCTTCAGGAAGAACTCAGCCGGGGCGAGACGCCGCAGGATCTACTGGACCAAACGGGCTTGAACGAAGCGGAACTCGACGCCTTCCTGAAGCAACTCGACCAGAACCTGAACAAGGCGGGCGATGAATCCTCCCCCGAGGCCCAGGCCCGCCGCCGCCAGTTCGACGAACTGCTGAAGGGTGTCGAACTCGACTCGCCCGGTGAACTGAAGTCGGGTGGGAACCAGGAACGGAAGGCCACCGAAAGCAGCGGCACCAACCGCCGATCCACGCCGCCCAAGTACAAGTCGGCGGACGAGGCGTACAAGAAGCGGCTGCAGAAGGCCCCGTGAGTGTTGGAGTCCAGCCTTTAGGCTGCTCTGGATCAGACTTCCGAAGGAGTGTGGTCGCCATCCTACGCAGAATCCCCTGGGATTCTCGCCCCGAAGGGGCTGGACTCGATAGCCCAGGGCGGCAGCCTTGGGAACACGTGGCCCCCCGAACCGATCAAGGCCCAACGTGCCGTCACCGGCTGGCGGAGTCGAGTGACGGCCCGTTGGGCCTTGAGGAAAGTCTGGCTTCCGATTTCCCAAGGCTGCGCCCTGGGCTTTCGAGTCAGGCCCCATTGGGGCCGAGGAGTAAACAGCTGCGTAGAATGGCGACCGCACTCCTTCCTAAGACTTCGGAAGTCTTTCCTGGCGCTTGGATGCGGATTCCAGTCCGCCCGCGTTCTGGCGAACGCGGCTACGCCACTTAATCGTCCCGTTCGCTCTGCTCCAGCTGGGCCTTCAGCTCATCCCGCTCCTGGCGGGTGACATCGAGATCGAACATCAGATATTTGATGTCGAGGCGCAGCTGGGAGAGGGCTTCCTGGACGAGGATCAGGATCCGCTTGCGGCGTTTGAAGCAGTCGACGACTTGGGCATAGGGGTCGACCACACGGTCGTAGTGGGGGTCCGGCAGGGTGGCGATCCGCCGACCGAGATCGAGGAGCTCGCGGGGAAGTTCATCTTGATCGGACGGGAATCGCGAACCGGCAGACATGGTTTGCTCCAGAACCGGAAGGCCGGGGAATCATTCGGTACGCCCATTCTGTGGGGAGTGATGCCAGAATGCAACATGCTGTCGTAAGTCCATTTGTTGTAGTGTGTTGCGATACAATGTCCATCGGAGATGAAGTTTCCGCGATGTGGTGAAAGATCAACATTCCTCTTGGCGAATGTTGTAACTTGTTGTAAAAGCACGAGTTGAGCATCGACCGTGAATGATGTGTCACAGCGCCAGGTCAGAGGAATGAAACTTGAACCTCGTCAAGTTCGTTCACGAAATTTCGGAGAATGGCGGTCCAACTGGGACGACTGTACCGAAATTGCAGCCTCTGGAATGCGAAGTCGATGGAGAAGTCGCCGAGGAGGGGCATGACGCCCCGCACTTTGGGAGTGAATGAGGCGCGCTCCCGGTCTGCGAAGGATCGCCCGGATTGACTGACGGACCGCACACGACGACGAGACTCACTCGGGGCCAGATGGTCTATCCGCTGGTTGCGTTATTGTTTCTCGGCAGCTTGGCGTCCTGGGCCTGGGCGGGCGGATTCACCGAAGGCTTCGAGGCGGACGCCAAGTCTTGGCAATTCATCCGGGGGACTTCACGCGCCAAGTCCTTGAGGCACGAACGGACTGCCGAGATCGTTCGCTCCGGGAAGCGGTCGGAAGCCTTTCTGCTGGAGACGTTCGCGAACGACGGATTCGCCTCGCTCGTTCACAAGCTTCCGCCTGCCCTGCGGTTTGATGAGTTGCAGGCGTCAGTCTGGGTGTGGGCCGATCATCCGGGAGTTCAGGTGTGGGTGCGGGTGCGGCTGCCCAAGCAGTGGGATGAGCGAACGGGCCAGATGCTCGTGGTGGATGTCAAAGGCGACATCCACCACGGAGGTGGCCAGTGGCAACAACTGACCGTCGATCTGTCGGACCGCAAGTTCGAAGAAACGATGCGTCGCGTGCGGAGCAATCTGGCCCTGCAGGTCGGCACGCGAAACGCGAATACCGAGGGGGCCTACGTCGATCAGATCTCACTGCGTTTGACGGATGAGAAGGTCACGTGGGGACTGGCGATTGATGACCTGGAACTGACTCCCGTGGTCTCTCCCCAAAACGTGGGGAAGGCCCCGGAGATCGACCAGGACATCGAAAAGGTCGAACGAGTCGCTCCCCGGATCCGGATCGGGGACGACCGGGTGCTGTTGGATGGGCTGCCGTTCTTCCCGATGTTTGTCCCGTATCATGGGGAGTCAACGCAGACGCTTCAGAAGTCTCTGTGCAACGTCGTCTGGGTGCCCGATTATGAGGACCGTGACCTCCTGCAACAGATGTCCGACGCGGGTTTGAGTGTCATGGCGACTCCGCCCCAGCCCGACCTGGAAACCGATTCCCCCGAGCAGTCGGGGCTGCTGCCGTTCTCGGCCCACACCGACCCGATCCTGTTCTGGATGCTCGATGTCCAGATCCCGGGCTCGCGCTTGCAACAGGCGTCCGCCTGGGCCGAGATGGTCCGCGATGCCGACCGCCAGCGAGGCCGACTCATCGTGGGCCATGTGGTCGGCAAGGAACGCGAATTCCACCGCCAGTTCGATTTGCTCGGGTCCAGCTGTTCGATCCTGCACACCACCAAAACGCCGCGATTCTATGCCGATTCGCTCGATCAGCGGAGGCGTTTGGCCTTGCCGGGCAAGCCGATGTTCACACTGATCTCGACGGGGCCCGCGGAGGAACTGATGGCCTCGCGCCCGGCCCGGTCGACGGTTCCGGTCGTCGAGCCGGAGCAGATCTGGATGCAGGCCAACATTGCCCTCGCGGCGGGATTCAAGGGGATTGGCTACCTGACGTTTGATTCCCTGGAGGGGGACAGACTGGGCGCGGAGGAGCGCCGCCGCGCGATCGAGCTGATGAACTACCGGATTCGACTGTTGGAGCCGTGGCTGGCGACGGCCAAGGTCTTGCAACAGGCTCGGGTGCAGGTCGGGTCGGGGCCCGCGACGACTCGATCGCCCCTGGTCTCGAAATGGGATGTCCGTCCCGGCAGCGTCGACAATTCGCCCGAGGGAAACGCCGCCCGGCAGATTCAGGCCACGGTCCTGGAGTGCGATCAGGGGCTGCTGATCCTGCTGAACTGGCTGGATGACAACGCCCAATATCAGCCGGGCCGGATGGTCGCCACAGATGTCCGCATTCTGGTGAATCGGGATATTCTTCAAGCCTGCGAACTGACGACGACCGGCCTCCACGAACACACCGTGGACTTGACCACGGTGGCGGGCGGCACGGAGATGTGCCTCAAGGAGTTCAATCAGTCGGCAGTGCTGCTGGTCACCACCGATCAGCAGTCCAAGGACGCCCTGAACACCCAACTGACTCAGGTGCGTCCGATTGCCTCCGAAGCCTGGGCGGCGCTGGCTCGGGCCAAGCTGACCCGCGTGCGCGATGTGCATCACGAGTTGCTGCAACTCGCGCCCCGCGAGAATCGGGTGACGAATGCCGAGAGCGCACTGCGCGAGGCGAGCCATCTGGTGGACCAGGCCGAAAAACTCCACACCGCGGGTCGCTTCACCGAGGTCGAGACCCCGGCCCGCAAAGCGTTGGCCAGCCTGCGCTCGCTCCAGCAGAGCCACTGGAAGAACGCGGTCCGGTCGGAGAACTCTCCCGCGTCCAGTCCGCACACGATCTGCTTTCAAACGCTCCCCGATCACTATCGGATGAAAGCCGCTCGGAAGCTCTCCGGCCCCGGCAGCGAGAACCTGCTCCCGTCCGGCGGGTTCGATGACAGCGACAGCGTCCTCGTGGGATGGACCAGAAGCTCGGGGTTGCCCGAGGACTCACCGATCGCCACGACCGCCGCACTCGAGGGGCCCCCGGGAGCCTCGTGCCTGCACCTGGGGGCCACAGTCCGACCGGGCAGCAAAACTCTCCTGTCCAGTTCCGAACAGCCTCCCGTCTTACTGACCAGTCCAGCGATCCCAGTCCAGGCCGGACAGATCATCCGCGTCCGGGGCCGCCTGCGAATCAAGCAGTCACTGGAGGCGACCAGTGATGGCCTGCTGATCTACGACACCCTGGCCGGGACGGTCGGAGCGCTGCGGTTCCGCGAGCCGACCACGAAGGGGGGCTGGCAGGATTTCGAGTTCACCCGCGAGGTCGCCCGCTCCGGCGACATGCGGCTGATGGTGGAACTCAAGGGGCTGGGGAATGTGTGGCTGGATGATGTGAAAGTGACCGCGACCCAACTGGCTGAGCCGGAAGCCAACCGCCGGGACGCAGCACCCACTCCCCGCTGATGTCTATCATCGCCAGACGAGTGAGCGGTACGGCGCTAGCCACCGGTTCCCCTCACCGTGTACACGCAGAAGAACCGGTGGCTAGCGCCATGCCGCTCACACACGCTCACAGACTGCGCCATGGGGCTCGATGAAACTGTTTTCACCTCCCTGTGCGTGACCTCCGGCACACTCGTGACTGTTGTACGGATCGCATCACACATCGGAAACGCGTTGGAATCGTCAGACTCCCCGCGCCGATGAAAGAGGAGCCAAGCAGGCTTCTCGGGGTGTCACGGAAGACATGCTGCATGAAACGAAGACCTATCGCGGGCTGCGAAGGGTGGACTGGCATGTCCGAACTACGGGACATCCTGTACGTCGACGACGAGCATTCGAATCTGGTGGTCTTCGAAGCCAATTTCGAGGACGACTTTCGGGTTCACACGGCCCACAGCGCCGCCGAAGCGCTCCAGCTGATTGAGGAACTGCCGATTCCGGTCGTGATCGCCGACCAGCGCATGCCGGACATGACCGGGGTGGAGATGTTCGCCCTGATTCGGCGGAAGCATCCGCACATCCAGCGCGTCATCCTATCCGGATATTCTGAGTCCGATTCGATTATCGACTCCATCAACCAGGGCCAGGTGTTTCAGTTCGTTCGCAAGCCCTTTCAGAGGGCTGAACTGCTGTCGGTCATTCGCCGCGCGATGGAAGCGCACGACATGGCGATCGAGAACACCAGCCTGATGGAGCGACTGCTGCTCAGCGAGCAATGTGCCATCCTCGGGCACGCGACGGCGGACATCGCCCACGAAATGGGCAACCAGTTGCACCTGCTGCCACTCATCGAGCTGATTGAAGACGACTACCCTCACGAGACCCATCTGACGCTGCTGGCCAAGATGGCCCGTGAATCTCACGAGCGTCTGTGTACGCTGGTGAATGAGATCAAGGACATCGTCCGCCAGGAGGGGACCGAGGTCAGCCTGCAACTGGTCAGTCTGGCCGATGTCGTTCGCGAGCTGTTGTCGTTCCTGAGATTCAACCGCTCGATCCCCTCGTCCTCGATCGTGGCCGATCTGCGGTGCGACCCGGTGATCCTGGGTAACAAGCTGAAGCTGCATCAGGTGCTGATGAATCTGATTAACAATGCGATGGACGCCATCGAAGGCCAGTTGGATGGACTGGTGGCCGTGCATCTGACGTGTGGTCGGGACTCGGTGGATCTCAGTGTCGCCGATAATGGGACCGGGATTCCCTATGCCATCCAGGAGAAGGTGTGGGAGCCGTTTTTTTCGACCAAGGGGAAACGCGGCAATGGCCTGGGTCTCGATCTGGTGAAGCGTCTGGTCGAGGCCCAGCACGGGAAGATTCGGATGAGTTCCACCCCGGGTCAGGGCACGCAGTTCACGATCTCATTCCCGATCGTAGCCAGCCCGCAGGAGGCCCTGAGCGAACTGTGTGCTTCCAGTGCGTGAATCCCGTAGCTCACGTCGCTCCGCGACTGAGATTCCTCCCGCCCATGGGCGAATGCACCCATCCCAGGCCCCTGCAAGCACGAGCCTTAGGATCGTTCGAGGAATAACTGTCTGATTGTCGCCTTTCGCTCCGCGAAAGGCCGGTCTTTCGCGGAGCGAAAGACGACTCTTGTTTCTCGAACGAGCCTTACCCAATCCGGGATGCGAGTCGCGGAGCGACATCTCCCACGACAGAGTCACCGTCGCGAAGTCCGGGCGTCCCGCTCCGGCTCCTCGAATCGGATCGGAGTGATGTGGTGGTCCTCGCGACTCTCGGGAGAGGCCGACAGATTCGAAGTCACGGGGAGCATCGGCTTCAAATCTCCCTGATGTGCAGCCACCCACTGCTGGCTTTCCGCGGGCACCTCCGAGAGCAGGGCCAGATACTCCGCCAGCGAGGCCGCCTCACCCAGCGCCTCCCACAGCGACTCGGAGGGCTTGGCTCGGGACCGTTCCAGTTGGTGAATCCGGGCTACGAGTGATTCGACTTTCTCATCGGCGATGACCCGCTGGGCCGCGACCTGACGCGAACCACCCATGGCATTGGCTGCCATGGCGCAGCTCATCCGCAGCATGAGACTGGTGAGTGCGCGGGGCGTCACCCGGCGCTCTCTGAGAGCCCTCTGGACCGTAGATCGCGGGGTCCAGCCCTGCATCAACGTGTCGACGGTGAGGGCGTTGCGGACCCCTTGACGCCAGGCGAGGACCGACTCTTCCGGGGTGCGAGCCTTCGATCCCTCACGGCCGGGAACGGGAGTCAGCGCGGGGGGCTTCCCGTCGGGGAGCAGCCGCACCAGCTCGATGAACGACTGCACCTCGTCGTCGGTGAGCGGCTCCTCCCGCGGCTTCTCCGTAATCTCCCAGTCCTCGGAGAACTGGAGTTCCACATCCGCTGCGACGGGCTCGCTCGGAGCGGGCGAACCGCCACAGCCGACGAGTAGCAGGCTCGCACAGACGATCACAGAAGTCCGCGTAGCGTGGGCTTTAGCCCACGCGAGAACGAGATATTCCACTGAGCGTGGGCTAAAGCCCACGCTCAGTCGACTCTTGTCGGAAGCGTCAATCACAGAAGTCCGTTTCATCCGTTATCTCCGGGGGTGGGGTCCGCAGACGGCGTCGGCTGGGGAGGGGCATTCCGGGCCTTCCAGGCTCCGATCAGGATCGGCAACAGACTGACGAACACGATTCCCAGCACGACCTTTTCGAAGTTGGCTTTGACCCACGGGAGCTGACCCAGGAAGTACCCCGCCACAGTCATCGACACGACCCAGCCGATTCCACCCGCGATGTTGTAGATCACGAACTGCCGGTAATTCATGCGGGCCACACCGGCCACGAACGGCGTAAACGTCCGCACGAACGGTGCGAACCGGGCCAGTATGATCGCCTTCCCGCCGTGCTTCTCATAGAACGCCTTGGCCGCCATGAGATGGCTGTGCTTCACGAACCGCATCTTGCCGTTCTCGAAGACATGCTCCCCCATCCGCTTGCCGATCTGGTAGTTCACCGCGTCACCGATGATGGCTGCCAGGCTCAACACCAGAACCAGCGGGACGATTGAGAAGATGTCCTGGCTGGCGAGAAAGCCCGCGGAGAACAGCAGCGAATCGCCGGGCAGAAAGAACCCGACGAGCAGCCCGGTCTCGCTGAAGATGATGGCCGCCAAGACCAGATACCCGATCCACGGCGGCCCCCACAGGTTGACCGCCAATTTGAGGTTGTCGGGATTGGCCAGGCCGATCAGCCACTTGATCCATTCAATGACGGTCTGCATGCCGCGTGGGCCTTCCGGGAATCCGTGAGTTCAAGGGCGGGGATCAGCCAGTCGTCCGCTCGCCGTGGTGCCGGGGAGTTTAGAACAGTCCCGCTCACCCTCGGGGGAGATTCCCTGAAAAACAGCCGGACAGCTGGAATTCATGCGCCCGAGTGGCCACTGAGGTCAATCGAGCGGCAGGTTTCGCCGACCGTAGCTCACGTCGCTCCGCGACTGAGATTCCTCCCGCCGGAAACGTCCCTAGAAACGCGGGAACTTTCATCTGCGGGCACTTCAGGCACATGAATGCGAGTCGCGGAGCGACATCGCCTACTTCCCGGCCCGCTCCACCAGCAGCGCCAGCAACACCTGCGCATAGAGCCGGTGCCCATAATCATTCGGGTGGTTGAGCCCATTCCCGGTCAGGTCGAGATCGTGCTTGTTCTGCAACAGCTCGTGCCACACTGAGGTCAAGTCGGCCAGCACAATCCCCGGCCCGCACAGGGACTGCAACTCATCCCGGTAACTGAAGAACATCTCGCGCGGCGTATGCACCCACTCGACATGACCCAGCATTGGAGTCACCAGGATCAACTCGATGTTCGAGTCCGCCGTCCGCACCTTCTGAATGAACTGCTCCGCCTGCCCCTTGAACCACGCCGGGTCGCGCCGCCCCACATCGTTCATGCCGTACGCCATCACGATCAGCTGGGGTTTCTCGGCCAGCAGGGCGTCGAGGTCGGCGTTCCCATTGGCGATGCTCCACCCGCCGACCGCGCGGTTCTTGAGCGTGATCTCGCTCTTGTAACTCAGTCGCAGTTGCTGCGTGACCAGCTCCGGAAACGCGGGCTGTTGCGGAGCCACCTTGTTCAGCCCCGAGGCATCGCCGCCTGCCGCGATGCTGTCGCCGCTGACACCGATGGTGAGTGGCTCACCGGCCTTGAGTCGGGCGATCGTGCGCGGGAGTTGCTCCGCTGCGAAGTGTGGGCGGGTGCCCTTCCAGGTGAACTCCTTGCGGTGATAGGTGACCTCGACTTGGTGGTCATGGAACCACCGCCCGGGACCGTAGAGCAGCGACTGTTCCGGATGACCGACGCGGTGCTTGTAACTCATCGGTGCCCCGGTCGGCGGGAACAGGTCAGCGGTCTTGAGGAACGGGGCCTTCGAGTCGAAGCCCAGTTCGAACGTCCCATTGGCTCGCAGCGTGACCAGCTTCGCCGGGTCATACGTCAACACCCGGTTCGAGTTGCGGACCGACACGATCTCCCGCACCGGAAACGCCAACCGTCCGACCAGCGGACCTCCGTCCTGCTCTTGGAAGAGGACGGTACTCTCGTGGTGGACGACCTCGCCCTCCCACACCGGTTCGAGGAGATGCAGGTCCGCAATCGGCTCCGGCTTGACAGGCTCTTCCGCCCGGAGTGCTGTCGCTCCGATCCACAACGCCAGCAGCCAACAAGCAGAACGAAAACCGATCATTGGAGAGTTCCTCGTCAGGAGATATGTCTCTGGGTGAATCCGAATGAGACACCGGGTGAGTGTCCTCCAATCGCAGGCCGTGTGCCACTCCACGTGCCCCCACCCAACAACCTCCTGCTCCCCTCTCCCCCCGGGAGAGGAGTTGGGGGTGAGGGCCGCATGCCAGTAGGCACCCGCTGGACTGAGTGGTGCATTCGACGGGCGGTGCCCAGGATCAGCAACCCGACGCGTGAGCGAGGGCCGAGCGCAGCGAGGTGTCCTGTCAAGAAGCGTCCAGCACCGGGGCGACCGAAATTGGCCAGGGCTTCGTCCGAGGATCGAGCTCTGGGAGACCGCCAATAGCGTCCGCCCTCGCTGACGCGTCGGGTTACTGGGTCGACGCTTCGCGTCGGGAGTCACGACGCGGAGCGTCGTGCTACATCGCTGTCGCGATCATCATCAGCGCCGTCAGCAGGGCGTCCACATCGGACTCGGTCGTGAACGGACCGACACTGGCCCGCACCGTCCCGCCCGATTCGAGCGTCCCCAAACTCCGATGCACCAGCGGGGCACAGTGCAGGCCCGCGCGGACTTCGATCCCGAAATGAGCATCGAGCAGAGTCGCCGTCACCCGGGGATCGATGCCGTCGACCACAAAGCTCACGACCCCCGCGTTCTCCACCAGCCACGGGTCCGGGCTGAGGACACGCACACTCGGATTGGCTGCGAGTCCTGCGTAGAGCATCTGCACCCACCGCGCCGACCGTGCTGCCAATGCCTCCACACCCTGCCCCTGAATCCACTCCACAGCTGCCGCCAGCCCCATCAGCCCCGCCGCGTTGGGGTTGCCGGACTCGTACTTGTCGGGGGCCTGTGAGGGCTGGTCGAGCGATTCACTCTGTGAGCCGGTGCCGCCCTGGCGGAACGAGTGGACCTCAGCCACGCGAGACCCCTTGAGATACACCACTCCCGTCCCCAGTGGGCCGAGCAACCCCTTGTGCCCCGAACAGCAGAGCAGGTCGATGCGCGACCGCTGCACATCGATCGGGACGTGTCCTGCTGTTTGCGCCGCGTCGACCAGAAACAGTACCTCGGGACGACCACGCAGCCGATCGCCGACCTCGACGATGGGCTGCACTACACCGGTGACGTTGGAGGCGTGAGTCAGCACCACGAGGCGGGTGTTCGGTCGCAGGGCCTCCGCGATGCGCGAGGGGCTGACCCGCCCGTCCTCGTCGGGAGCAATGATCGACAGCGTCACCCCGCGCTCCGCCTCCCACACCCGCAGCGGTCGCAACACCGAGTTGTGTTCCAATTCGGTCGTCACCACGTGGTCGCCCGGTCGCAGACCCCCATGAACCGCCAGGTTCAAACTGTCGGTGCCGTTGAACGTGAACAGGATCTCGCGCGGCGACTCCGCGTTCCACAACCGAGCGAGCGCCGCGCGACAGGCCGCAATCCGTCCATCCAGTTCCGTCGCCCGCCGCGAGTTCCCCCGCCCGGCGGCGACCCCGCAACGGGTCATGTACTCCGTGACCGCGCACACGACCGACTCCGGCTTGGGAAAGCTGGTTGCGGCATTGTCCAGGTAGACGCGAGTATCGGGTTCCACAGGGGGACTCACACGGAAGGGGCGGAACGGCTCTCGCATCGATGATAGAACGTCCCCGCCTCCAAGTCACTGTCCCGCGCGCAGTTCCCCCCGTTTCACTTCTTCAGACCAATCCCCGACCAGGCCACCCAGCCCTTATCCCCATCGTCGTACTCAATGTACAGCGCCCGCCCGACGATCTTGGCAACCTTGCCGCTGTAGAACTTGCCGTCTTCCCAGCGGGCCATGACGGCGGTCCCGACCTTGATGTCGTTGGGGCGAATTTCGGTCTTGGCGACTTCGATCTGGTCTCCGTCTTCGAACACCACCAGAAATCCGGTCCCGGTCTGCTCGACCGCAGTTCCCACAAAGTAAGCATCGCCAGGAGCCCAGAAGGCAATCACGCTGTCCCCGACCTTGACCTCCGCGGCCATGGCAGGAACAGCGGCGAGCAGGACGAGTGCAGCGGCAGCAATCATTCTCAACATGGCAAGACTCCATTGAGCGAGACGGTGCGGTGTCTTCACCAGTCCGAGGTGATCGTCCACCGCGAAACGGCGATCACCTCTTCGGCTTTATTGACCGGGCGGGTCTCCCCAGTCAAGGGTCAACACCACGCTGTCGCCAGTTTGCGGCGATACACCGTGGTGAACTGCACATCGGTGATCGTACTCAGGATCAGGACCATCGCGTCCTTGGCCTTGTCCCGGACCGGGCCGGTGCCATCCTCGATGACCTCCAGGCAAGTGTCGAGGGCCTCGGTGTTCTTGCCGACACTGGCCAGCGCTTCGGCCAGACGGATCTTGGCCTCGTAGTCCTGGGGGTTCGCCGCAACCGCTTGACGGGCTGCGTCGACAGATCCCGACTCTTCGGCGGCCGCATGCAGTGCGATCTTGGCTTTGAGGGTCTCCGCCTCGGGTTCCAGGTCTCCGCGTAGCTCCAGTTCCTCAATAATCGCGCGGGCCTCGACGTACTTCTCGCGCAGGCACAACACCCGGGCCAGTCCGATCCTCGCCCCCTCGTGGCCGGGTTCCAGAGCCAGAGCCTCGCGGTACTTCGCCTCCGCTTCACTCGCCGCTGTCGCCTCCAGAGCCGCAGCGGCGAACACGAGTTGTTCGGTCGGCGAGGGCATCTGCTTCTGAATCCAGGCCCGGACTTCGGCCTCGGATTTCACTCCTTGAAACCCGTCCGCGATCTGCCCGTCCTTGACGATCACCACCAGCGGAATCGATTGCACACCGAAGGCTGCCGCCAGGTCGGGCTGCTTGTCGGTGTCGACCTTGGCCAGGATGAACTTCCCCGCGAACTCGGCGGTGAGCTTGTCGAGAATCGGAGCCAGTTGCAGACACGGAGCGCACCACGTGGCCCAGAAGTCGACCACGACTGGGGTGGTCATCGAGCGTTCGATGACCTCGGCTTCGAAGTTTTCGGTTGTGGGGACAATGGTCCAGGGGCTGGCGGCCATGGGTGGTCTTTCTGCGGAGGCGACTGGTGAATGATTCTCGATAGTATAGAAGTGGCGAGCCCCCGGCGTTAGCCGGGGTGTCCCCGCGCAGTTGAGAGTGCCACTCCGGTGGTGGCACAAGTCTTCCGCGATGACGGTTGGCTTTCGGCGTAAACACCCCGGGTGTGCATCAGAACAGGATGCAGAGATTCACCACGGAGACACGGAGGCACGGAGAGTCGTTCGTGGTGGCCTATGTTTCTGGGGATCAAGAGAAGGTTTTGACAGGATAAACAAGATGGACAGGATGAAGGCTGATGTCAACGGGTTCCGAGATCCATCCTGTTGATCCTGTTCATCCTGTCAACACCTTCAGGTTCCCAACTCATTCATTGTCCAGCACTGCATTCTCTTCGGTTTCTCCGTGCCTCTGTGTCTCCGTGGTGAATTTCTGCCGTTGGCTACTTTTCTGATGCACACACGTAAACACCCCGGCTGACGCCGGGCGCTCGCCGTGGAAGACGGGAACGAGCATAATCGGGGTTCTCTCGAAAGCCCCCTCCGAACCGACCGGCCCTTCGCACCATGCGAGAACTGCTTCAAGTCCTTCTTTCCACTCTCACTGCGGGTCGCCCGGTGGCCATGACGCTGCTGGTGGAGACGCGCGGGTCGACGCCGCAGAAGGCGGGGGCGGCGATGCTGGTGCTTCCGGATGGGAGCCAGCAGGGCACGCTCGGCGGCGGGTGTGTCGAGGCGGAGGTCAAACGCCGGGCACTCGCGCTGCTGCTCGACGGGCAGCCGGAACTACTCACGTTTCAACTCGACAGCGACTACGGCTGGGACGACGGGCTGATCTGCGGGGGACGAATGCGGATGCTGGTCGATCCGCTACGGGCCGGGGCCGATCTCGCTTATTACGAGGAGTTGGCTCGGCTGATCGATCTGGGGCGAGGGG
>JAYWFM010000439.1:0-3198 GCA_043778825.1 Planctomycetota bacterium
AACACCCTCCTGAAAAACCTCAAAATTCAAACCCCGGTCGCGGCACTCTCAACTTGACAAGCGACACAGTCGCTCCGTGGTGAATTTCCGACCGCTGCCTACTTTTGGGATGCACACCCCTCCAGCGGTTGCCGAATCAGCGCAGACTTGTTGTTGCCATCGCCACCCGTTCTAATCTTTCCTACCACTGTACGTCATTGGGCATTGACGATGGGGGAATGCTCACCACACTGTGAATCTCGCTGAAGATCGCATGTTCTTTCGGAATCGTTCATGAGCGACATCACCATTGAAGTCTGGGACGCGACGGGCAATAAACGCCAGTCCGTCGAAGTCCCCGTCTCGGCTCCCGTCAACCGAGTGATCGCGGTCCTGATCGATCGCATGAACCTCCCCCGGCAAAGCCCCGACGGGCAGCTCATGAGTTATAAATTCCACCACCGTGCCTCGGGGAAACAGCTGCTCGATACGGAGACTCTGGAGGACGCCGGAGTGGTCTCGGGTGATATTCTGAGATTGCAGCCGGAGATTACCGCTGGAGCGAACCGAGTCGGAGCCACACTGTGAGCGATGTCATCCGCATTGCAGAGACGGATGACGATCGCTTCGCCCGCTTTCGGCTCATCAGTTGGTGGGATCAGGAGAAGCTGGCCCAGGCCCGCATCCTCGTGATCGGAGCGGGAGCCTTGGGGAATGAGATCCTCAAGAATCTGGCGTTGCTGGGCGTTGGAAACGTGCTGGTCGCGGACCTCGACAAGATCGAGTATTCGAACCTGTCGAGGTCGGTGCTGTATCGCGCCGGGGATCGCGGCCGGAATAAAGCGGATGTCGCCGCGGAGCGTGCGCGAGAGATTTATCCCGAGATGAAGACCCACGCTTTCCACGGCAACGTGGTCTACGACCTCGGTCTGGGAGTCTACCGCTGGGCCGATCTCATTTTGGGTGGCCTCGATAACCGCGAAGCCCGCGTGGCGATCAATCAGTCGGCGTCGCGCGTGGGCCGCATCTGGATCGACGGAGCCATCGAACGCCTACAAGGGGTCGCGCGAGTCTTCGACCCCGCGAATGGTCCCTGCTACGAATGCACCATGAGCGAGGTCGACTGGAAGATGCTCGAAGCCCGTCGCAGCTGCGCCTTGCTGACGCGGGATGAGATGGAGCAAGGCAAGGTGCCGACCACGCCGACCACGTCGTCCGTCATCGCGGGGATTCAGGCACAGGAAGCTGTCAAGTGGCTGCACGGGTTGCCGACTCTGGCGGGGCAGGGCTATGTCTTCGACGGGCGCGATCACAACAGCTACGTGGTGACTTATTCTCGGTTGGAGGACTGCCCGAGTCATGAGGCGTTCGAGCCGATCGAGGAGTTGTCGCTGGCGTCCGCGACGACCCGTGCAGGCGATCTACTGGAACTGGCTCGCGCGCGGGTCGGGGCGAAGGCGGTGCTGGAGTTCAATCACGATCTGTTGAAGTCGCTGAAGTGCGAGCGCTGTCAGACTGTGCAACAGACGCTGGCCTCACTCGGCAAAGTCACGGAGTCTCAGGGGCGCTGCCCGCAGTGCGGAGAACACCGGACTCCGGAGATGTATCACACGCTGGACGGAAGTTCGGACCTGCTCGATCACACGCTGGCCGAGCTGGGTGTTCCGCTGTGGGACATCATCGGAGCCAGAGCGGGTATGCAGCGGGTGTTCTTCGAGATGACCGGGGATCGGGAGTTGATTCTCGGGCCGCTGGCGAGTGGCTGATGGCCTATGGCCTATGGCTTATGGCTTATGGCCAGAGAGAACAGCTCCTTTCTGGCCATCAGCCATCAGCCATCAGCCAGCAGCCAGCAATCCTCAACCCTCAACTCACCCGGATCTCTTCTCATGGCCACCATCGATGTCTCCGAACTGAGCCGCGAGACTCTGGCTCCAGCGGCTTTCCCGGTGTCGCCACAGGCTGACTTTCGCGTGGCATTTGCCGAGCCGGTCCATCGCGGGATCAACGCGCATGCGGGCGAGGAGACCTCGGTCGAAATCTGCGGAGTCCTCGTCGGCAGTTGGGCCCAGGACGCCAATGGGCCTTACGCGGTGATTGAGCAGTTCATCCGCTGCAATGCGGCGACGCAGAAGTTCGCCGAGGTGACCTTTACGCACGAGTCGTGGGCTCACATCAACCAGGAGATGGACACCAAGTACCAGAATCTACGGATCATCGGTTGGTATCACTCGCACCCGAACTTTGGCATCTTTCTGTCGGACCGCGACTGCTTCATCCAGGAGAACTTTTTTTCCGGCCCCGGCCAGGTGGCGTTCGTGGTCGACCCGGTCCGCAAGCTGGAGGGACTGTTCGAATGGCGAAAGGGCAAGCCGGTTCCGATGCACCACTACTGGGTCGGTGGGAGAGTGCAGGTCGGCGAGGTCCAGCCCGCTCCGCCGCCGTCGCTGATGATGACAGCGGCGTCCGCGGAGGGGCCATCCTCGGGCTCTGTTCCGGACTCCTGGACCTTCGCGCTGACGCTATTGCTCGGGCTCTGTATGGGTTTGATGGGCTACCTGTGGGGTGGCCAACGGACCGCTTGGCAAGAGCAGCGACTGGAAGCCGGAGCGGTGGCGCACTACGGACTGTGGAAGCTCTACAAGCCCAACTTCGAGGAGAATCTGCAGCAGGTAATCCTGTTCCAGAATCAGACATTCCAGAGGATGCAGAAACTGTCTCAAGAGCATGTGGCCGGGGCCGGTGATAAGCAAGCCGATGTCAAGAAACGATGGCATCAGATTTACGAAGACCTCGACGAGGGGACCAAAGCCCAACTGATGATCTTGAAGGAATACGGGATGTCCGACGCCGAGCGAGCCGAGATCCGCCAATTGCTGGCCGCGAAGCAGGAGGAGCAGCGAGGCAAGACCTTGGCCCCCACACCGAAAGTCTCGCCGAAGCCGAAGTCAAAGAGCGAAAAGCCCGAAGCGAAGCCGCCCACAGACGACAAGGGAAAGACTGGGCTGGATGACAAGGCCGCCCCTCAGAAGCCAGCAGTTCAGAAACCAGCTGAGAAGCCCGCCGCGACTCCAGCCGCCCCGACCAAACCGGCTGCCGCTCCGGCGACAGAGGGGCCAACAAGCAGTCCGGCCCCACCCCAGTCCAAACCTCCCTCGACGTAGGCTCCAGAGTTGGAGTCCAGCCTTTAGGCTGCTCCGGAGCAGCCTAAAGGCTGGA
>JAYWFM010000440.1:0-3195 GCA_043778825.1 Planctomycetota bacterium
GTCGGACTCCAGCGGCGGCACGAGGCGTCGTACCTCGAACTGATGAAGATGATTCACGATGGGGCGATCGGCAACGTGCTCGCCAGCCGCGTCTACTGGAACGGCGGCGGCGTGTGGGAGCCGAAGAAGACCCGCGAGCAGGTCAAGAACGAAATGGAGTACCAGGTCTGGAACTGGTACTACTACAACTGGCTGTGCGGCGACCACATCAACGAGCAGCACATCCACAACCTGGATATCGGCAACTGGATGAAGAACGCGGCCCCGGTGTCGGCCAACGGCATGGGCGGACGCCAGGTCCGCACCGACAAGCGCTACGGAGAGATCTACGACCATCACGCGGTCGAGTTCACCTACGCTGACGGCACCAAGATGTTCAGCCAGTGCCGCCACATCCCCGGATGCTGGAATGCGGTCGAAGAACACGCCCACGGCTCGAAGGGGACCGTGAACTTTGGTGGCAAATACATCGAGCTGGCGAATGGCGAGAAGATCTCCACAAAGACGAAGGGCGAGAACCCCTACCAGGTCGAACACGACGACCTGTTCAAGGCCATCCGCACCAACGCCACGGGTTACAATGAGGCCGAATACGGAGCGATGAGTACCATGACCGCCATCCTCGGTCGCCTGTGTACCTACTCGGGCAAGGTCATCACCATGGAGCAGGCCCTGAACTCCCAGGTCAGCATCATGCCCAAGACCTACGCCTTCGACGCCCAGCCGCCGGTCATGCCGAACGAAAAGGGCGAGTATCCGATCGCCGTGCCCGGCAAGTCGGTGGTCGTCTGATCCGGCATGGCCGGTGACTGTCTGAAGCACGGAAACGGGGGCCAGTTGGCCCCCGTTTTTTATTCGTCAGTTCCGTCGCGTGGGCTTTAGCCCACGCGAACTTCAGGATATCCGTTGATCGCGTGGGCTAAAGCCCACGCGACGTTGAAAAAGGCGATTGCCCAGAGCGCCAACGGACCGCACGCCGAGCTATTCCCCGACCCGCAGCACATCGTTCTTCTTGAACACCGTCGGGGGACGTTCGCCGAACTCGATGTGGCAATCGAACAGCACGCCGACGGGGGAGTCCTCGGGGATCTCGACCTCGACGGTGATGACATTTCCATTGCGAGTGATCTTCGTCGCCTCGAATGGGCCGATCTGGGCCCAGGTCGGAATGCCTGCGGGCACCGGACGGCGGACGGCCGCCTGCGGGTCGAGTTCGATCTGCACCTGGTGCGTCTTGCCGCGCGCCAGCGTTCCGGGACGGACCGCCGTAATGACCGCCTCCATCCGCGTTCCCGGCTCGGCGTTGTTCTCGATGGCTCCGGTCCCCGCCCGGTGCAGACCCCGGTTGTTCGCCGCCTCGACGACCCCCGCGTACCCACCAATGATGTAGGGGAACCGACCCGGCGTCACGTGGTAGTGGTAGCCGCGCACCGCATCCGTGTGGCCGTTGCAGACATCCAGAGCCTGGTCCCCCTTCAAGTCGCGGGCCATCGCGCTGGCTCCCTCGTACGGCCCATACACCGGATACCCGTCCCACGCAAACCCGATCACCGGCGAGTGCTGCTTCCCGTCATCCGCGAACGGCGATTTCACACAGCTGGGGTACTTGTGGTAATGGTAGATGCCGGTCTGCTGGGGGTGTCCGCAACAGGAGTCGAGCCACACCTCGGAGTACCCTTCGACGGCGTTCTTCCCACCCATCTCGAAGGGGTTGAAGAACACCACCCCGTTCAGCGCCATCCCGATCGCCCCCATCGGGACGCTGGTGATGTGGTTCGCTTTCTGCGGCTTCAGTGGGAGTCGAAACACGAACTGCTGCACCTTGATCGAGTTCGGGTTGCCACTGTTGGGGAACACCGCTGTGGGGTGATTCGGGTAGCCCTGGCTCTCGATGATGAGGCAGCGTTCATCGTGGCTCAGCTTGAGGTTCGGGATGCCGTCCTTGTTGGAGTCCTTGGCGTGGTAGGTGAACAGATCGAGGTAGCGATCCCCGTCCTTGTAGAAGTAGACCGCTGGCTCGCCGGGCTGGACGTACCAGAACCCGCCGAGGGGCTTGAGGCCCACGGGAGCCTTCGAGTCGGACTGGGCTTCGCTGGTCTGGACGATCGCGAACCAGGCCAGTCCGAGTGCGAGACAGATGGGGAAGCGGGACATCGCGGAGCCTTTGAGTGCGGTCAGGATGCAACCATGTATGAAACACCGGTGTCTCGAACAGGTTCTGGAAGAATCCAGAAACCACTGGATCAGGTTGTACTACGGCGAGAACATCTCCAGCAGCACATCCAGAATCCGAGGCTGGGTTCGGGCATCGATCGCTCCCAGTCGCCGGATGAGGCGAGTCTTATCGACGGTGCGCAGCTGGTCGAGGGCAATTTGCCCCGATTTTCCCTGAAACGTACAGGCGACTCGACTCGGGTAGGATTGGCCTCCGGTGGTCAGGGGAGCCACGATCACCGTTCGAAGGTATTGATTCATCTCATCGGGTGAAATCACGATGCAGGGACGGGTCTTCTGAATTTCGCTTCCCACGGTCGGATCGAGCACCACCAGATAAATTCCGAACCGCTTGATTACCACGTCCACTCGCTCTCGTCGAAGCTCGATTGACCCGTCAGTTCCCCATCCATGAGCTGATCGTCACCCGCTTTGGACATCGACTGGAAGGCTTCGCTCCAACCGTCTCGGGGGCGGTGCAGAGGCCGAATCACGATCTGATTGTCCTCCGCTTCGATCTCCACATCCCCCTCCAACCCGCTGCGTTCCAGCAGGGGTTTTGGAATGCGAACCCCTTGCGAATTCCCAATGCGAACGATTTTGGCTCTCATAGCTACATGGTAATTACTCCCGTTTGTTCGAGTCAATGGCATCGGCTCGGCAGTCTCTGGCAATCGTGCCCAGAATCGCAGCTGCTTGAGTGACCTCGTCGGCAGTTGTCCAGCGTCCGAGTCCAAACCGCACGCTGGCTCGGGCCAGGCGTTCGGAGACGCCCAGCGCGGTGAGGACGTGACTCGGCTCGCGGTTGGTCGAGGAGCAGGCGGCTCCGGAGCTGACGCACAGGTCGGACTTCTGCAGCCGGACCAGCAGGGCATCGCCGTCGATGTCTGGGATGCCGACGTTCAGGTTGTGGGGCAGGACGGTCCACTCTGTCGCCTTTTTCTCCGAAAAAGGACGTCCTTTTTCGGAGAAAAAGGCGAC
>JAYWFM010000441.1:0-3193 GCA_043778825.1 Planctomycetota bacterium
ACGCCCGAGGTCGACCGGGGCTCGGTATTCCAATGCGGTGACACGGTAACGGGGGGAAAGCGGTCAGCAAGTCGGGAGTCGGGAGTCGGGAGTCGGGAGTCGGGAGTCGGGAGTCGGGAGCAAGAAGTGGAGCGGCTCCCCTCGGGCCATCAGCCATCAGCCATCAGCCATCAGCCATCAGCCATCAGCCATCAGCCAATAAAGAACGCATTGCCAATGCAAAAGACTTCCGAAGTCTTTAGAGACTTCGGAAGTCTTTTTGTATCTAGCGACCTCTGTTGATGACAGGCGGAAAGCCTGTCTCACGGACGCCTCTATCGCCCGCGCGGGGACGAGTAACGTGGCCGCTGGCGCGGACCGTCATTCGTGGGCGGTGCGGCATCCTGGCCCGTGCGGCGGTCATCCCGCCGGTCTGAAGACCCGGCGGACTGTTGGGTTCCGCTGGAGCGGCTGACGTAGCTGCCACCCGTCGGAGCTGCGGGGGCGGCTGGGTAGCGGGATGGCGTCCCCCGCTGGTCGCCGCCTCGCGAGCCTTGGTAGCTGCCACGTTGGCCTTGATCTCCGCCACGTTGGCCTTGATCGCGACGGTCTCCGCTCGGAGCGGGACGACGATCGGGGTTTGAGTTCGGACGTCGATCACCGCCAGAAGACGGCCGACGATCGTCTCGGCGATCATCACGCTGCCCGGCGGGCTGTGAGAACTGCGAGGCCGGAAAAGCGTCCAGCACTCCGACCGGCACGACCGGAATCGGCAGCCGGATCAGGCGTTCGATCGACTTCAGATAGCCCCGCTCGCTGTCATCGCAGAACGAGATCGCCAAGCCCGAAGCCCCGGCTCGACCGGTACGGCCGATGCGGTGGACATAGGTCTCCGACTCGTTCGGCAGGTCGAAGTTGAACACGTGCGACACGGCATCGACATCGATCCCGCGAGCCGCGACATCGGTCGCGACCAGCACCGGAGGATGGTTCGACTTGAAGTGCGCCAAGGCCCGCTGGCGTGCGGACTGGCTCTTGTCCCCGTGCAACGCCAAGGTCGCGATCCCGACCTTTTCCAGCTGGGTCGCGAGGCGATCGCAGCCGTGCTTGGTGCGGCAGAAGACGATGGCCCGCGAGATCGGCTGATTGGTCAGCAGGGTCGCCAGGAGCCGGGCCTTCTGGGCCTTCAGCACGTGGTACACCGAGTGGCTGACGAGTTCGGTGGTCTGCTTGACCGGGGCGATGCGAATCCGCTCGGGATTCTTGAGGATTCCCTCGGCGAGTTCGGCGATCTCCGCCGGCATCGTGGCTGAGAAGAACAGCGTCTGCTTGCCCTCGGGCAACATCTTGACGATCTGCCGAATCGAGGGCATGAAGCCCATGTCGAGCATCCGGTCGGCTTCGTCCAGGACGAAAATCTCAACCGCTCGCAGGTCAATGTACCCCTGCTGACGCAGGTCTTCCAGCCGTCCCGGCGTGGCCACAAGGATGTCGACCCCACGCTGCAAGGCATGCACCTGCGGCGACTGGCCCACGCCACCCACCACAACAGTGTGCCGCAGCCCGGTGTGGCAGCCGTAGGCCCGCAGGCTGTCGCCAATCTGAATCGCGAGTTCGCGAGTTGGCGAGAGAATCAAGCAGCGAATCCGCTTGAAGGCCCCCCGACCATTCTTGTTCATGGCCGGTGCCATGGGCGGTGTTTCCACCAGCCGGTGCAGGACGGGCAAAGCAAAGGCCGCAGTCTTCCCCGTCCCTGTCTGGGCACAGCCCAGCAGGTCACGACCAGACATCGCCGCGGGAATCGCAGCAGCCTGAATCGGGGTGGGATTAACGTAGCCTTCAGCTGTCACAGCGCGCAGAATGGGCTCAGAGAGCCCCATCTCAACAAAAGTCATCTCGGTCCCAAGTGATAGTTCCAGGACCGAATGAGAGGGGCGCGAAATGTCCCCGCAAAAGCCATTGGTACTGGCATGTCCAATGGTTGCAAGCCAAAAGGATCAAGTTGCGGAATTGTACGGGAACTCAAATCCAAAATCCATGCCCATTCGGAGGGAAATACAGAATATTGACGAATACCCTGTCGGGACAGGGGGGACAGAAGATTGACAACATCCTGGGAAAAAAACACACAGAATCCCTATCTCACACCCGATCCAGTCTCGTTCAAGCCGACGCCCAGCCATGAACCACAGCCCCCCCTGACATGAACGGTTCTTTCAGGGAGGTGCCACCCTGTGACTTTTCTGATGGGCACCCATCACTGGATAAATCCCCCCAGGATCCCTGTTGACATCCGCCCCCACGCTGGCAGAATGATCTCAAGACATGAATGTCTCGAATCCTCGGGAGATGCATGGGGGTGGCAGTGACGTAGGGGAGACTGCCGCCAAGCGATTCGCTGATGTGGTGCGTCAGGCAGGAGTTCCACTGACTGAAGTGTTGACCGTTGGATGGATCATGCCTACCGTGTTACGGATCGGTCCCTTCCGGTTTCACTTCTACGCTGTTTTGTTTCTACCCGCCTGAATCCCAAGAGCCTGCCCACATCCATGTCCGATCATCGGACGGCGAATGCAAGTTCTGGCTGGAGCCTGTCCGGTTGGCTCAGAACCGTGGCATTGCGGTTCACGACTTGCGAGAGATTGAGCGTTTGGTCTTTGGGCATCGTCCCCTGTTGGTCCAACGATTTCATGAATACCACAATCGCTGAGTCTGCTGTGGCTGCCGAGCCAGCCGCTGTTCGCGTCTGGGTGGATGAGCGCATGGTGTTTCTGGAGCTGACCGACGGACGGATCGTCGGATTCCCGGCCAGTCGCTTCCAGCGGCTCAGGCAGGCGTCGGCTGATCAGCTCCGGAACGTTACGCTGGAGTTGGACGGTCATGCACTGCGTTGGGAAGAGTTGGACGAGGACATTACCGTGCCGGGCATTGTGGAGGAACGGTTTCCCCTCCCGCTCGAACGGGGTGCTTAACGAGTGTGCAAATGAACGTGGCGTGGGCGTCTCGCCCAGGCGTTTTCCCAAGGAATCACAGGCGGGACGCCCATCCCACAGGACATTTTTCAACGGGCTGCTCACGAACGGATGCCGTGGACCGGAATGCAGGCGGTACGCATCAAACAATGAGTCTATTCAGCACTTCCAGAATGTAGTTGGGGTTGAGGGCGGCTTGGAAGCGTTTGTTTTTCGCTCCGAGCTTGGAGGTCGTGTCGCGC
>JAYWFM010000442.1:0-3191 GCA_043778825.1 Planctomycetota bacterium
TCCCTACTCCCTACTCCCTACTCCCTACTCCCTACTCCCTACTCCCTACTCCCTACTCCCTACTCCCCCTTCACCAACTCCCCCTGGCAACTCGACCCCGCTCCGGCGGTACAGCCGTAGCAGTGCCTGCCGGTGATGATCGGGCGGTTCTCCAAGGCGGCGAGGTCGAACTCGTAAATCGTGCGCGGCACCGACGGTACGACCGGCAGAGCGAGCATCTGATTGAAGTCGCAGTCGTAGAGATTCCCCTGCCAATCGACCGAGAGCGTGGTGCGGCACATCACGGCCTCCACAGCCTGCGGGTTGAATGCGGCGAGGAGTTTCTGCATGTACTCCTCGTACCGGCCCGTGTGGAGTAATTCATCCAGGAACCGGCTGATCGGCATGTTCGTGATCGTGTACAGGCGGTTGAACTCGATGCCGAAGCGGGTGCGTAATTGGTCGCGGTAGGCCGCTTCGAGTTGGGCTTGGGCCGGGGGGAGAGAGGGGCCGACCGGGTTGTACACGAGCGAGAGCATCAGGCCGGATCTCGGGAGGGTGAGTTCGGAAAAAGTCCCGGTAGTGTGGGCTTTAGCCCACTCGGGAGTCTTGTCTGGCAAGACACGTGGGCTAAAGCCCACGCTACCGGACATGTCCGGGAGGCCGTACCCCAGCCGGTTGAGAATCTGCAGGGCCTCGATCGATTTGGCGAAGACCCCCTCCCCACGCTGACGGTCGCAGTTCGCCTCCAGGTAGCAGGGGAGCGAGGCCACGATCTCCACCCCCTGGTTCGCCAGAAACTCCGGCAGATGCGTGAACCCCGGCGCGGTGAGGATCGTCAGATTGCAGCGGTCGATGACCTGCCGACCGAGACGACGCACCTCGGTCACGAACCACTCGAAGTGCGGGTTCATCTCCGGAGCCCCGCCAGTCAGATCGACCGTCTCGATGCCGGTCGAGGCGATCACGCGCAGGCACGCCCCCAACGTCTCGCGGGTCATGATCTCCCGCCGCTCCGGCCCCGCGTCGACATGGCAATGGCTGCACGTCTGATTGCACAGCTTCCCGACGTTGATCTGCAACACCCGCAGGCCGTCGGCTCGCAACGGCGACAGCTCCCGCTCGGCCAGCGTCCGCTCAAAGGGTGGGATGTCCGTCGCTTCCCCCGCTTCCAGGATGCGCAGCTGGTGAGCCGGATTCGCGAGGGGGTTGCCTTGGCGGAGGAGAGTCGGAGTAGTCATAGACGCCATTCCATGCGAAAAGCCCTGGGGTTGCAACCCCAGGGCTTTGGCGAAACGTGAAATTCGAGTGCGAAACTACGCCGTCTGGCGGCGGCGTTCGAACGACAAAATCTCGGGGGCTTCCTGGTGGCGGATGCCTTCGATCAGGGCTTCGAAGACTTGCAGGTCGAGGGCCGAGGCGTGCTCGTCATGCGGGTGGAACTGGACGCCCAGGCACCACCAGTTGTCCTCGATCGACTCGTACGCCTCGACGACGCCGTCCATCGCGGTCGCCGAAACACGCATGTTCGGAGCGACCTGATCGACGGCCATGTGGTGGTCGCTGTTGACGCGGATTTCGCCGGGGCCGTAGATCTGGTCCATCTTGGTACCGGGGACGATCTCGATCACATGCCGCAGGCACGGCTCCACCACATCGCGGTGACTCAGCGGCTTCAGCACATCTTCGGGAACGTGTTGGAACAGCGTCCCGCCGCAGATCGCATTCAGCGTCAGCATCCCGGTGCCGATCGCCAGAGTGGGGATCTTCATCTCATAGCACAGCTTGGCCAGCCGGCGGTCGAAGTCCTCGCGGCGGACTGGCATCGGGCGGGTCGAGGGGTGCCTGTCGAAGCCCAGCCGCACGGGGTCCAGGTCGAGCTTGCAGCTGCCCAGCACCACTCCATCCAGGTGAGAGAGAGCCTGCCGCAGGTCATCTTCATCGGTGATCGGCGGCAGCAGCACGGGAATGCCTCCCGACGCGGTGACGCAGTCGAAGTAACCGGCATGCACCCAGGAGAACGGGTAAGCGTCCTTCTTGGTCGCTGGGCGGAAGTCGGTGTTGATACCGATGAGGGGCTTCTGTGACTTCATGAACACATCCTTGTGGGGAGGATTGAACTCCGGGCGACTGGCCGGTCAGATCGAGGCAACGGGGTTGAGGACAGGCTGGGGGACAGCTCGACTTTCGAGCCGTCGATGCACACTCAAACAGCGAACCACGCCAAATGCGTAACCGCCGTTGAGGGCAGGGGGGGAGCCACGGAGTCCGAGAGCGGGACTCGTGTAGAGGTGGCATGTACAGCCGGAGAGGGAAACCAATCCATGAGTTCTCCCGATCCCGATCCTTCGGGGTCGTGTGTCTCAAATCGCCGTGGAAAGCCCACGGCCTCGTTGTCACTCAGTCCACCGCGTCCAACGTGGCGGGCCAAGTTCTCGATGGGCACAGGTTAATGGCAGATGTTGCCGGTGTAAAGAAATCGCTTGATTTAGTGGATAAATCGGCTCAAGTTCGGGTTTACAACACCGGATGTTGTGGTTGATGAACACATACACACATGCTGTCGCACGATCTGCTTCGGCGAGCAGCCAGTGGATTCTGATCTGCCAAACTTCCGAAGGAGTGTGGTCGCCATCCTACGCCGAATCCTCGGGATTCGGGCCACTCTTCCACCCCGCAGGGGTCGCAGCCCATAGCCGGTGGTCGAGCGCAGCGAACACCACCGGTTCATGTTCCACCAGGCTCCCGTATCCCGAAGGGATTCCAGCCGACGCGAGGGAGTCAACGACACGCAGGGCTGCAATCCCTTCGGGATAGGCTGGCTCGGGCGTGGCGAACCGGTGGTGACGCTGCGCTCACCACCGGCTATGGGCTGGAATCCCTTCGGGATAAATCGGGCTGGCGAAGGAGCGACGGGTGCCAGTCCACGCAGGCTTGAGTCTCTCGTGTGGGGCTGAGGACTGGAGACCTGCGAGCAATGGCGACGGCCCTCCATCCGAAGTCTCGGAAGACTTCGAACGTCCAGATGGAACCCCCACGGACCAGGGCTTCCGAGGCGTGAAACCCAGGGACTCTCAGCTCTTTCGGCCTGAAAGGCCATCCGTTCTTCCAGCCAGGGCTGAAGGCCCTGGACAGCGACCACATCGGGAATTTGAGGGCTGAAAGCCCGGCCATTCGGCCAAGTGGCAGCGACGGGAAGGCGGTCGAATGGT
>JAYWFM010000443.1:0-7593 GCA_043778825.1 Planctomycetota bacterium
TGACTCACTTCAGTGTGAGAACCGAAGCGTCGCCACAAACCTCTGTCGCATCAAGACTTCTTTTCCAACCTCAAAAGGGTTAACGGCGTTGAGTGGCACGGGCGGTCGCATTGGACCGCCAGTGTCTTCCATCTCAGTGCCGTGAACAAGACACCGGCGAATCAAAGCCCCCGCCCGCACGGTTGGCAGGCTGGCCCAGACGCCTATATTCGAAGCGCGCGAATAATCTTCAGTTGTGGGCGTGCCATTTGAAGGGCGCGACACCCTTCATCAGTGACGCTGGTGCGAAGTATCTGCAATTCGATGAGGGAGGGCACTTTTTCCAGAATCTTCAAGCTCGCATTTGTGATGCCTGGACCATTCAACGACAGAGATCGCAGTGACGGCAGGTCAGCGAGTTCCTGAATTCCCTTGTCAGTGATGTCTGTTAAACCCAATTCCAGACTCTCTAACGTCTGATGTCCTCGCAGGTGACACAGTCCGGAATCACTGATGAAGGTTTGGCTCAGATCCACCGATCGCAGGTTCTTCATGGTTGCCAGAATCTCCAGGCCTTGGTCGTCGCACAATGTGCGACTCAGATCTAACTGAGTCACTGATCCATTCTCGCTCAGAAACTGGAGTTGCCGCCCGGTAATGCGTGAGTGATGAAAAGACAAGTCCTCCAGTGAACTCATTCCTCGCAGAGGCGCGAGGTCGCAACCGTCGAGGTTTGATTCGAGTATGCTGAGGCGTTGAAGCAATCGGAGTGTGCCAACCTGCTTGAGATGTTCATTGTCGAGTTTCATTCGCATGAAATAGAGATCTCTCAATTTGGAAAGCCGACTGTATGTCGACGCCATCTCCTCGGGAGTGATGGCCACCTCTTCAAACGAAATTCCCTTCAGCTCTGTCAGGCTGGCCATTTCGGCTGCGAGATGGTCTGAAAAGACTTGAGGTTTTGCCCTAAGTCCGGTCAGATTCTTCATGGATGCAAGAATAGCAATGGCTTCCTTCGGAAGCGGATCTCGAGACACGGTAACACTGAAGGCAATATCACCTTTGCCGATATGCACACCCAGTGCCAAGAGTCGCTCATACGCATCTGGTGAAGGTGATGTGAATGGGGTTGGCAATGGAGTGGGTAATGAATAGCAGCAAAGTGCATAAATCGCGACCATCACACCGCACACCAGTATGGCAGCAATGCCAGCCACTTGTCGATATGTGTTCATCGCTTGCCTCACGGAGCATAGATGGCACCGGAATGGTTGTCAGGAGTATTGGATGCGGCGGGGTGGCCCAGACACTGCTTTGAGTGTCTGGGTTGTGTAACAACAAGAGGTTACGGAGGGCACTCGGGACTTTCCATCCCTTTTGTTCCTTCGTCACCCAGACATCCATAGCGATGTCTGGGCCACCCCGCCACGCATGTGGGCCCGCGGTCCTGAGCCTACGCCAGACGCTTTCGGTCCCGTTTTTGAATCTCCCCGGACGACTTCTGGACGTTCTTCGTCTTGGTCACTTTTGCCGCCAGTCGTTGCCGGTCCAATTCTTCCAGTTGATTGAAGTATCCATCGAACCCGCCGGAGTTCTCGACGATTTCGTCGCGGACTCGGCGGCATGCTTCGGTGATGGGATCGGTCATGATGGGGGTCTCCGGATGGTTTGTCCCAGGTTCGCACGAGGAATCGAATCGGGCGACACCAGCCATGGCATGCGCAATCCCAGTTTCGCGACGATGGCTTCACCCCGGGCCTGCGTCGCCGGGTTGGCGAGATGGGCGTAATTCCATGTTAGCAGATAGTCCATCTGATGAGCGATGGCGACCGCCAGCTGTGCCGCATCACCCGGTTTGTTCGGCGGAACCAGCCGTTGGTCCAGGAATACAGCGGCCAGTCGGCGTATTTCCCCGGTGATTGGAACGTACTTCAAGCGTCGCACCAGACGCAGGCATGCTGACTGACTGTCGTAGACACCCGCCCCCAACTCCTGCTCCGTGACGACCGAAGCGAAGAGTTCGAACCCCCGCCGTTCCGAGTCCCACCAATCACGAGTCGCCATCCGACGCGCCAGCCCATTGATGTCCGTACCGTCGTAATGCAGCGTCGAAACGATATTCGTGTCGAGGTTGAGCGTGGGCTTCTTCATGGTCACTTGTCCTCCGGTCGCAGTGTGACGGAGTGGCACCGGTTGGCTCGCTGAGGAGCCTACCGGTGTGCCTTGGCACAGGAGGCTATCATCAGGAGGCTATCATGTGGGCAGGGCTGACCACAATCACCTCTTCCGGCTGCGCCGTTTCGGTCGGGTGCAGTCGGTCATCACACGCAGGCTGGCACATCGGGCAAGCCCGTCTGCTGAGGGGAGGGATTTCCCAAGGCTCACCCTTGGTCGCGGTCCATCCCGGTTGGTAGGATCAACGCTGCCCCTCTGCGGCATCCGCTGCGTCCCTTGCGAGTCCTGCTGACATGCCTCCTACGATTCACTCGGTCGGGATCGACCTCGGGACGACCTATTCGTGCATCTCCTACCTCAGCCCCCAGGGGCAGCCGATCACGCTCCCCAATGAAGAGGGGGAACTCACCACGCCGTCGGTCGTGCTGATCGATGGCGAGGATGTGGTCGTGGGGACCGAGGCGCTGCGTAATGCCGTGGCCAACCCGGATCGCGTGATTCAGCATGCCAAGCGGTTCATGGGCGATACTCGCAAGTCGTGGACCATCGACGGCCAGCGGTACACCCCGGTCGATGTGTCGGCGTTTGTGATTCGCAAGCTGTTGGACGGGGCGGAGGCTCGGCTCGGCCCGATCAAGCAGGCGGTGATCACGGTCCCGGCTCAGTTCAGCGACATCCAGCGGCAGTGGACCTCGGAGGCCGGTCGGCTGGCGGGGCTCGAACGGGTCGACATCATCAACGAGCCGGTGGCAGCTGCGCTGTGTCATGTGCTGGGCGAGGGGAACTGGTTCGCGGAGATTGCGAACGACCAGACGGTGATGGTGTTCGACCTGGGCGGCGGGACGTTTGATTTGTCACTGGTGAAGTACAACAAGGACAAGGTGACGGTGGTCGCCAGCGGTGGGGACTTGAACCTCGGCGGGCTGGACTGGAACAAGGCGCTGGAGGACTTTGCCTGCGACGCCTTTGTCAAGGAAAGCCCCAACGACCCGCGCTATGACAAGCAGACGATGCAGGCGGTGTCCCTCGAAATCGAGCAGGCCAAACGCAGCCTGAGCGTGCGCCCCAAGGCCACGATCTCGATGACCCACGCCGGTCGGCGCAAGGTGTTCGCCGTTGATCGGGACGAGTTCGAAAAGATGACTGCGCCGCTCGTCAAGCGCTGCGAGGAGATCACGCTGGGGCTGATCAAATCCCAGAAGATCGGCTGGGCCAAGATCGATGGCGTGCTGATTACCGGAGGGGCGACGCGGATGCCGATGGTCCGCTCGATGCTCAAGCGGATCAGCGGCACCACGCTGAACTCGACGCTCTCGCCGGATCAGTCGATCTCGAACGGCGCGGCGTACTACGCGGGGATGCTGCTCAGCGGCGAGAAGTTCGCCAGCTCGTTCCTCAATCGCCAGGCCACCGCGCGGCTGGCCCGCTTCAAGCAGCAGAGCGTCAACGCCCGCGAGTTGGGGATCCTGGTCCGCGACACGAAGACCGGGCACAAGATTCCGCACTACCTGATCCCAGCCAACACGCCGCTGCCGTGTGCCTTTAAGCAGTCGTTCGGCACGGTCAGCACCAACCAGCGCCGCGTGCATCTGCATATCGTGGAGAGCGGAACGTCCGGCGATCATCCGTTCGTAGAGCTGGGGGCTTGTACCGTTGAGGATCTGCCGCCGAACCTGCCGGTGAACACGCCGATCGAAGTCACGATCCGCTACGACGAGCAGGCCCGCGTGCATGTCTCGGCCAGGGAAATGGCCAGCGGCAAGGAGGCCCGCGTCTCGATCGTGCGCCTCGAAAACGTGATCAGCCAGACCCTGCCCGACATCCCGGATGCGAAGAATACCCCCGAACCAGTCGCCCCCGGACAGCCCCTCAAGGTCCGCAGTTCGAAGGACAAGGAGAAGCCGAAACCGGTGGCGTCGGTCTTCCAGCCCTCGAGCAACACCACGCCCGCCGGGAACTCCGTCGACGAGAACACGAGTTCGAAGTCACAGCGGATGCCGGTCCCGCCCAAGCCCGGAGCCCGCCCCGTCGTGGTCAAGCCGGCGACCCCCGCTGCGGACGCCTCGCCAGCGAACTCCGAGGTTTTCCGAATCCCGACAGCGATGCCGAAGGGAGCCAGTCCGCCCGCCCCGCCGGTGAAGTCGGGTCGCCCGACGGCTCCCCCGGCGGCTGCGGTGTCGAAGCCGCTGGCCCCGGTGAAGGCCCCGGCCCCCACGAAGCCGCCCCCGGTATCTCAGAGTCGCCCGGCCGCGGCACCTCCCGCCGCGGCCCCGAAGAAGCCGAGTACGCCCTCGGGCCGGGTGCTGGAACAGGCCGAACGCCCCATGCCGCTGTGCAACAAATGCGGCGAGTTGTTGGTGCGCGGCCAGTGCCCCGCCTGCGGCAAGCCGACCGCAGCCGCCAAGAAAACCCCGGCTCCGACCAAGCCCGGTGCCAAGAAGCCAACCAAGCCGCCCAGCAAATCGGGCGAGGAGGAGTTCTGGGATGTCGTCGAGTAGGCCGGGATGAGTGGGTGTGGGACGGGCACATTTGCCCGTCCGGACGACAAGGAGAGTGTCTCAGCGAGGCCGGGCAAATGTGCCCGGCCCACTTTCCCGCCCCTACACCCGCAGCCGCTTCGCGATGATGTCGACCACATCACTGGCCAGCACGCGGACCTGCTCCAGCGTATCGCGATCCCGCAGCGTCACGGTCCCGTCTGTCATCGTCTGGCCATCGACGGTGATGCACCACGGGGTGCCGATTTCGTCCATGCGGCGGTAGCGTTTGCCGATGGCGGCCTGGGCGTCGTACTGGGCGTTAATCCCGGCGTCTTTGAAGGCTTTGTAGATCTCCAACGCCTTCTCGGGGTGCCCGTCCTTCTTGATCAGCGGGAAGATCGCCACCTTCACTGGGGCCAGACGCGGGTGCAGCTTGAGTACGACGCGGGTCTGCATCTCACCCTTGTCATCGGGGGCCTGGTCTTCGTAGTACGCCTCGCACAGGAACGCCAATGTCGTGCGGTCGCACCCCGCTGCTGGCTCGATGACATGCGGGACGTATCGCTCGCGTGTCTGGTCGTCGAAATAGGAAAGATCCTTGCCGGAGCCCCGGTACTTCGGCTGTCCGTCGGGGCCGAGTTCGACGTGGAGGTTCTTGTCGAGCTTCCCTTCGGAGTGCGAACGAAGGTCGAAGTCGCCGCGATGCGCGACCCCTTCCAGTTCACCGTATTCGCCCTCATCCAGGAACGGGAAGGCATACTCGATGTCGGCTGTCCCGACCGAGTAGTGGGCCAGCTCGGACTTCTCGTGCTCGCGGAGCAGCAGGTTCTCGCTCTTGATCCCGAGGGCGGCGTACCACTTCATGCGGCGATCGCGCCAGTAGCTGTACCACTTGGGCGACTCGGCGGGGTGGCAAAAGAACTCCATCTCCATCTGCTCGAACTCGCGTGAGCGGAACGTGAAGTTGCGCGGGGTGATCTCGTTGCGGAAGCTCTTGCCGATCTGCGCGATGCCGAACGGGATGCGAACGCGCGACGAGTCGAGGACGTTCTTGAAGTTCACGAACATCCCCTGGGCGGTCTCGGGGCGGAGGAACGCTTTGTTCTCTGCCGTCTGAAGTGCGCCGGTGTTGGTCTCCATCATCAGGTTGAAATCGCGAGGCTCGGTCAGCGTCCCCGGGCCGGTCGCTTCAGGAGGACCGATCACGCGATCGTACTTGTCGATCGGAACCGATGTCAGCGTGCTCATCTCGGACTTCCAAGCGAGCTTATGCGTCTCGTTACTCTTCACGCCGAACAGCTTGCAGGCCCGCTTCACGAGAGCGTCACCGGCTTCCGGGCCGTCCGCCATCGTCGTGACGTACCAGTCTTCCGCTGCTGCCGCTGGAGCTGGTGCGGAACCTTCCGGCGCGGCCTTCTGTGATAAGGCCCCAGTGATCCAGCGCCCCTTCATATGATCCAGCCGATACCGTCCTTTGACTTCCCGGCAGTCGACCATCTTGTCGGCGAACAAATCGTAATGCCCCGACACCTTCCACACCTGCGGGTGCATGATGATCGAGGTCTCGATCCCCACGATGTTGAACCCGCACGGAGCCACCGGGTCCGGCAGCATCGGGTCGTTGGCGACCACCATGTCCTGCCACCACGCCTGCCGCACGTTCCGCTTGAGTTCCACCCCCAGCGGGCCGTAGTCCCAGAACCCGTTCTGACCGCCGTAGATTTCGGAACTCTGAAAGATGAACCCCCGCCGCTTGCACAAGGCGACGATCTTCTCCATCCGAGCGGTTCGTTCCTGACTGGCCATGTCTGTCCTGCATCCACAAAAACAACACCGATCCGCCGCCCGCTGTCCTCGCAGGACGCCGACCCAACCACCAGCTGCGGAAACTGGCCCGAACGCCAGACGGACGGATGGTAGAGGACGCGGACGCGGACGGAAAGAACAGAGTGCCGTTGGATATCGGATCTCTCTGATGATAAAGCCCACCGGTTGCAACCGGTGGGCTTTTGCTTCGGGTGCATTCGCTCCTTGGCGGTACCCCCAGGAATCTCAGTCGCGGAGCGACTGAGCTACGTAGGCGATGTCGCTCCGCGACTCGCATTCCGTGTGATACCGCCAAATGGCGAATGCACCCTTTCGCCTCAAACGCCTCTCGGTCGAGGTGACAAATCCGCCAGCCTGCATTATCCTGCCCGATTCGGAGCCGCTGGAGCGGCCAGTTCCCCACATGCAGAGAAGATCCCATGGCTCAGGTCAATGCTGGCGATTTCCGCAAAGGCGTCAAAGTTGTCATCGAGAATCAACCCTTCGAAATGACGGCCTGCGAGTTCGTCAAACCCGGCAAGGGCCAGGCCCTGTACAAGACCCGCCTGCGGAACCTGCTCTCGGGACGCTACCTCGAAGTCACCTACCGCAGCGGCGAAAGCCTGGAAGCCGCCGACATCCGTTCGGGCGAGGGCAGCTTCTCCTACTGCGACGGCACGAACTACATCTTCATGGACAACGAGAGCTTCGAGCAGGTCGAACTCGCGAAAGATGTCTGTGAAGACCAGATGGCCTACATCAAGGAAAACACCCCCTGCGCCCTGGTGTTCTGGAACGACAAGCTGATCGGCGTCACGCCGCCCAAGCAGGTGATCCTGACGATCACCCAGACCGACACCGCCGTGCGCGGCAACACCGCCACCAACGTCACCAAACCCGCCACCACCGAAACCGGGGCCGAGGTGCAGGTGCCCTCGTTCATCAACATCGGCGACAAGGTCAAGATCGATGTCGAAACCAAGAGCTACATGGGCCGGGCCAACGATTAGGGTGGGTCGGTGAATTCGAACCGCGTTGACGGGGTGGCCCTGAGCCGGCTAGGAGTTTGTCCAAGAATTGCACTGTGACCCTCGTTAGCGGGGTGTAGCGGGGCTTGGCGGGAGGTTGTTGGCGACCTCGGCGCGCTCCGGGG
>JAYWFM010000444.1:0-3188 GCA_043778825.1 Planctomycetota bacterium
TCCTCGGTCTTCCTTTTCGTGTGTTTCGTGACTTTCGTGGTTCCACTCCGAGGGTTTGGAAGCTCTGACCCAGAGTACCGACGATTGGGACGCACACACCTTTTCCGTCAGCCACAAGCAGACTCATTGACCCGTGTTGATGGGACCGATACAGTGGAGGTTCCCGATCCGTTCGAACCTCCGCTTCCAGAGGCGTACTCGTGTCCCCATCCCCTTCGAGCCTGAGTGGGTGCGTCGAAGCTCGTCAGCTTCAGGCACTGGGGCGGCGTGGGTTTCTCAAACTGGGGGCGCTCGGGGCGACGGGCTTGGGGCTTTCGCAACTGCTACAGGCTCAACTTCAAGCCGACACCCAATCCACCCACCGGGCCAAGTCCGTCATCATCCTCTGGATGCGGGGCGGACCCAGCCATATTGATATGTGGGATCCCAAGCCCGACGCCCCGCCGGAATACCGGGGCGAGTTCGGCACAATGTCCACGAAAGTGCCCGGCATCCAACTGACAGACATGCTGCCGCTGACCGCCGGCATCATGGATCAGTGGTCGATCGTCCGCAGCTTGACTCACGAAGACGCCGGGCACTCGTCCGGGGATCAGATGTGTTTCACCGGGCACAAGTCGGGTCCCTCGCCCGATGAAAACATCCATCCCAGCTGTGGCTCGATTGTGGCGGAGAAGTTGGGGAAGCAGAACCCGCGGCTGCCAGCCTATGTGATGGTGCCGCGCCAGGTGCCCGGGACGGGGGCGGCGTATTTGGGAGCGGCCAATCAACCGTTCGAGACGCAGAGCGACCCGGCCAGCCCCGGCCCGTTCAGCGTGCCGAATTTCTCGATGCCGGAGGGACTGAGCGTCGATCGCCTGGGGGATCGTCGGTCGATGCTGGCGAGCTTCGACCGCTTGCGGCGCGAGGCCGACGCGAAGGGGCAGGTGCAGGCTTTGGACCGGTTCCAGAGTCAGGCGTGGAACATGATTACTTCGCCCGAGGCTCGGCTGGCGTTCGATCTGGACGCCGAGTCTCCCGCGACCCGCGAGCGGTATGGGCTCATGCCCGCCTTCGACCCCGGAGCGTCGAATCGCTGTGGGGCTCCGGCGTGGAGCCAGCGGATCCTGCTGGCCCGCCGACTGGTCGAGGCCGGGGTGCGGCTGGTGACGGTTGACCTCCGCTGGTGGGACACGCATGTGAAGGGGTTTGAGTCGTTGCGGTTGGGATTCCTGCCGCGCTGGGACCGGGCTTACACCGCTTTGATCACCGATTTGCGAGAGCGGGGATTGCTCAACGATGTCATGGTCGTGGCGTGGGGCGAGTTCGGTCGCACGCCGCGAGTGAACAACGACGCCGGACGCGACCACTACCCGAACGTGTTCAGCGCCGCTCTGGCTGGCGGAGGCATTCGCGGGGGCCGCGTCGTCGGGGAGTCCGACTCGCACGGGGCCTTTCCCAAGTCCGATCCCAAGTCGCCGCAAGATGTGCTGGCCACGATCTACCGCCACCTGGGGATCGACACCGACCAGAATTACATCAACAACGCGGGCCGGCCAGTCCCGATCCTGCCCAGCGGGACAGCGATTACGGAATTGTTTTCGTAGCTTCTGTGATGGCCATAGAAAACGGTTCATACGAACTCTTTGAATGAGAGTTGTCGAGTGGCTCTGTCATCACCACTGGGAGGGGGGCGCGGCCACTCCCGAACGCATGCAGACCCACGGACCGGCTCTCTTCGTCCCCATTCGGGACGGTTGAAATGAGCCCCCCGTTGAAACGGTGGGCCAGTGCGTCGGCAAGTCTCTGTGTTGAATTTCGATTCGCCGCAGAGTGACACATGGGCCAGCCGTGTATCGTTCTCCGCAAGACGTTGACCCTCTGGCGGGGGACTCCTATACTCGGACCCTTGTGGATCGCCTGAAGCTCTCGCTGACGTAGGCACGTGCGTCGGCCAGAGGGCGATGGATCGCGGCACTGATTGAACCCGGAGAGATTCTGTTCCGACCATGAGCACTCAAATCCCGCACCATGCGGACCCGCAACAGAATGAACTCGCCCAGTGGTACTTCAACTTCCAACGGAAGATTGAACCGCACACCAATAAAATCATCCTGGCGATCATCCTGGGCACCATGGCCCTCGTCGCCTATCAGGTCTTCGCCCGGTCCGCTGCGGCCAAGACTTCCGAAGCGTGGAGCAAGTACGCGGCCTGCACCTCCGGCGACGACTTCAAGGAGGTCGCCGACGATCATCCGGGCAGCCCGGTCGAGGCCTGGTCCCGACTGGAAGCGGCCCGTAACTACATTCATCTGGGCGTCTTGCTCTCGATGACCAACCGCAAGGCCAGCGATGAGAGTCTGGAAAATGGCATGGCTCAGCTGGAGAAGCTGCTGACCTCGAAGAGCACTTCGGCGGAAGTCCGCGAGCAGGCCCTGTCGCAGAAGGCGGTCTGTCTGGAGGCGCTGTGCGATGGGGATGTGAAGCCGGCGATCGAGGCGTTTGAGCGATTGCTGAAGGAGTTTCCGGAAGACCCCACGGGCAAACATGGGTACTACGCGATCTGGGCCAAGCATCGCCTGGAGGAACTCAAGAAGCCGGAAGCCGGCGAGTTCTATGCCTGGTTCCGCAAGGCGAAGCCCGCACCTCCGGAGCGTCCGAAACCACGTGACGTGAAGCCGGGCGAAGAGCCGAATATTCGTTTGGACGGTGAGTCCGATCTGTTTTCGCCGGGGACTGGTGCGGCAGCTCCGGCCCCGTCCGCTCCGGCCCCGAAGCCCGTGGAGGGTTCGACTCCGGCGAAGACGGACACCCCTGCGGAGGACGCCCAGCCTGTGGGTGAAAAGCCCGCTGACGCCCCCGCTATACCGACCGACAAGCCCGTCGAGCCAGCACCCGACAAGCCAGCCGATCCTGCTGCGAAAACACCGACGGACAAGCCCGCGGAACCAGCCCCCGAGAAGCCCTAAGTACCTTGGCATGGCTTGAGTTTGGGGTTGTGGCCTGCCCGAGGGAAGGGCGAGGCTCCTGCTGTGAACACGATGGAGGTCATCGTGGGGCACGCTTCCGATGTGCCCGTAGCTCATGTCGCTCCGCGACTGAGATTCCTCCCGCCAGACACCGTCCGGACCTCGGGACACCCCGCGTGCGTCGGTCTGCCCGCAGGCGGAATGCGAGTCGCGGAGCGACATCGCCTACGGGGTCGATTT
>JAYWFM010000445.1:0-7560 GCA_043778825.1 Planctomycetota bacterium
CTCTGCCCCCTCTCCCCACTGGCGGCATGGCTTGAGGAGTAGGCGTGGCTGTGGGGAGAGGGCCGGGGTGAGGGGCCTAGAGCGTGCCGTGTGGCCCCCTCACCCCAGCCCTCTCCCCCGCAACACGCACAGGGCAAAAGACACATCAATCGCGGGGGAGAGGGGGCTGGAAACGTGCTGGCTGCCTTGTCGACGTGATCCGCGAGAAATCCTTCACGGCGTTGCCTGACGGGGTATAGAGGCCCACAGTGCGTCACAAAATTGCATTCGCCCAGAGGTTCAGTCGGCCCAGTGTTTCATCAGGCCAGGCTATGGCTGGAATCTCGCTCATTTCGCCTCCAGCACCACCGGCTCGGTCTCCCCGCCGACGAGGTCGATTGTCACCGATTCGGTTTCCTCTTTGGCGTTGCCGGGGTTGGGGCGGCCCTTCAAGACGTAGCGGCCCGGCGGGACGTTCTGGAAGGTGATCGTGTTCGCAGCGTCGATGTTCCCGCTGCCGCCCCACGAGCCGACGACGCTGCCGCCCTCCGGTTCGATTTGCACCATGTATCCCTCGGGACGCTTCGACTTGCTGAAGTCGACGACGACTTCAATTCGCGAGGACTTCACCATCGACAGCTTCACATCGCTGGCCGGGGTCTTCACGGGGAGGCCCAGACCGGGACGGCAGTAGCCCTCCTTGTAGACCCAGATCGTGGTCCGGCCGCGCGGAATCTGATCACTGGAGAACTTCCCGTCGGCGTCGGTCTCGACAGCCTGACTCTGGGTGGCCGAGTAGTCCTCGTCCGGGTCGGCCACTGGGTCATCAAAACGCACACTGACACCGGCGAGCGGCTTCCCGTCCACGTCGACAACGACCCCCGACACCGGCCCCGGCTTGGCGAGGACGGTCTTCACTCCGACCCAGCGCGGGCCGTCTTCCACACGTTCGTGCGTCACCGTCCGAGAGATATACCCTTCCGCAGATGCGACCACCTGATACCACCCGAGGGGGATCGATTTGAGAACCCACTTCCCTTGAGCATCCGAATCGGTTTTGAGAATGGTCTCGTACTCGTAGCCGCCCGTTTTGGGAGTCTTGATGAGCTGCAACTCGATGTGCGCGACCATCCCCATTTTGGTCTCGATGTCGTTGACCTGCCCCTCCAGGACGGTCCCATCCGTGGCCGCGTACCCGTGGGCTGCCAGGCGTTCGTCGATGACCTCGACTCCCTCGGGGACTTTGACATCCTCCCATTTCACTCGTCCTGCCGGATAGAGGTGGATCTCGGGGTACGGCCCCTCCTCATCGGGTCGCGCATCGGCCCCTCGTCGGAAGCGTTTCCAGTTCTCCGGAATCCAGGCGGTAAACGTCCAGTCGATCTCGGCCTGCTTCCGCTTCCCCTCTTCATTGTTGATATTGAGCCAGAAGCTGTTACCGATGCCATCGTGAACGAACAATTTGTGTTTCTTCGCTTCGATCTTGGCGAAATCGACCAGCACCGCATTGAACACGGTCGCATCGCCGCGATACTCGCCCACATACTGTCCGCCCCCAAACGGCGGACCTTCCCAGTAGGCAACACGAGCCTTCACATTGAAGACAGCTGCGGCCCCCTTCTGCCAGCCGTAGTCGTGCAGCGGTTCGTTTCCCTCTCCACCCGTAATCAAGGCAAACGCCTCCGCAGGCACACACAACCCAATCAGCAGAGCCAGCGCCCCGCCGAGACACCCCTTCCAAAACAACGAAACACCACACGGCGAATGGTTCATCGAAGCTGTCCTGGCAGGAGTGCTGGAATCTGTTCAGCGATTATGACGCTGGACAGCCGGAATATGTTAGCCGGGATTTTGAGAATTCTGATGGCCAGTGGACTTCTCCACCAGGGTGCCGCGAAGACACCGCCTGACGCTGACGCAGGACAACAGCACACCGCCCGTGACTCCCGGCGAGCCGGAGCGCGTCAGCACGCGGACTCCAACGAGAGATTCCGGCGCAGGCTTCCCTCCAGTCGCCGACCCACCAAACAGCAGCGAGCGGGCGGACGTAAGTCCCCCGTGCCCGAGCGACGTTCTCAAACTAAACAGCGTCGCCCCACACGGCGGACTCACGTCCAGCCGCTCGCGACCGAGATTATCCGGCAAGCGTCTGGGACACCCCGCCCACACCCAAATGAAAACAGGGCTGCTCGCCAAGTGGCGAGCAGCCCTGTCGAGAGTCTGCGGCTGTTCCATGGCCTACTACGGCGCTTCTTCCAATTGCACCATGATGTGCAGGTCACCCGCGATCGGTGTCCCGCCGATCTCTCCGCTGATCAGCAGGTCCACATGTCCAGGAGGTTTTGATTGTTTGTGAAAAGCGTTCAAGACGTTTTCTTGAACTTTAGTAACCACCCCCTGAATCAACGTACGATACTTCTGTCCAGAAACGACATACTCCTCTCGCGATGGGTCAAAAGCGATTCCAGCCGTATCGACTGTGGTCGTCCCCAATTGGAGCAGGCGGCCACCATCGTCCCAGATGACTTCGCATTTCACTTCGATAGTCGCCCCAACCACACCGTATGGAGGAACTGTAATCGGGAGTTCATGTGGCTTCCTGGAAAATGTGTTCGCAGTCGAAATCGTGTATGCGAATGGTGCTGCGGCTGTGCCGTCACCAGACTTCGTATACAGCAGCCGCAGTGGAATCTCCGTCCGTCCCCACGACTGTGCCGCCACCACCTGCTCTTCCGCCGTCAGCACCGGAATCTCCAGATGCGACGACACACCGTACGGCGTCGCGATATGGCAATCGACGACGGGGTCCGTACACTTGGTCCCCACTCGCATCGCGGCTGCCGTGCGCACGCCGCTGGGAATCCGGACCTGCATCACTTCGCGACTGATCAGCGAGAAGTCGCAATCGTGGTTTCCGGCCAGCACGTGCGTGTCATGCACGCTGAAGTTCTTGCCCACCAGATACACGATCGTGTCTTCCTTCGGATTGACTCCCGGCTCTCCATAGAACCCAATCAACTCTGGAGCCATGTCGGTCACACCCGACGAGAACATCTCGAATCCGCCCATCGTGTTCTCGTTCGGCACCCGAGCATGCACCGTCTGCATCGGCAGCCGACGTGACAGCTGCTCGATGCGGTTGCGGACACGTTCGGCCTCGCCGGGCAGGAAGTTGGCCTGCTCGCAGGTGATCTGATCCAGCAGGCAATTCAGCCCCTGCATCTGCTCGCTCCAACGGACATCCTGGGCCACCTTGGCCGTGAGATCGCGACAGTTGCCGAGGTCGAAATGGCAGTCGGTCATCTTGAAGTAGTTGCCCCGCGACTCGAACGTCATGTGATCGATGAACGACGGCATCAGCACGATCGCCACGCATTCCCGCTGACCAGCTTCCAACTCCCACGTCTTGCGCAGGTCATCGCGGTTCGGCCCACCGCGCAGCATGTCCCGGCAAATGACGGTCAGATTACTGTCGAAAGGGGGCGTCTGCACACGCGGGGTAAACCGCCAGCCAAACGTGTCGCTGCCATGCCCGAACGCAATATCGGTCTGGTTGAGAGCGATCGTTTCCATATCGATTTCGAGTCGCCGGGCATACCGGGACATCGATTGAGCCCCGATCTTGCCGCTCGCGAACGACAGTGCCAACGCCAGCTGCATTTCGCGGCGCATGCTGTACTGATCGGCGATGTTCTGTTGCTGGACCACAGGGTCGAGAGCAAAGACATGCACCGGCCAGCGGCAGTTGACATAGCTCACAAAGGCTTGCTTGGCACCGTCGTCCGGCACGGGCCGGAAGAACTCGTACACCATCCCCTGGCACTGACACCCGCAATCCGGGTCTTGGCTGACCCGCTGCAAGTCGTCGTTGAGCTGGGCGTTGAGGAGGGAGGCTTCGACGAGGACGAGCCACGCGGCGGAACTGATTGGCGAGGGGGCATCCGAAACATGCACCCAAACCTTCTTGTCCCGCACTTTGAAGGGCTGTTCAACAGTGCTACGTAGAGTGTTGAGGCTGTCCCGGTCGTCGGAACGAACCGCTTGATGGATCGCAGCACAGTTGTCCCAATGGCAACTGTTGGTGGGCAGCTGCAAGTAGTCGTAGCCAGCGTCGAGCTGATCTTTGAGGAAGGATCGAGCATCCAAGAGACTGCGATGATTGGTATCACTGACCTTCCAGAATTCATATCCGAGTATGAGCAGTTGCTCTTTTCCAAAGACCGGGTCTGCTTGAGAGGATGAGATTGGTTGCCTTGCGTTTCTGGCGAGGCCACCGAATGGCAATGTCGTTCCAGAACTAATCACGTCAGCCAAATCGTTTGCTTGCGATTGCAAACGCATCTCTGGAGTACCTGCGTCGCCGTACTTCTCCTTCCTGGCCTCCTCGACATTGACTTTATCTATCGGCTGCCCTTCATGTACGAGTATGTATTGAATTCGTCCTGACTCTTTAAGTTTATCCCACTTCTCATTCCACTTGCCATTTACCCGACGGCAACCATCTGTCTCGAACGCTAGGAAGTCGATGTACTCTGCGATCTTCACCATCGACAATCCCAGCGAATCCACGAGGTCGTTGATGACCAGATCGCGGTAGACCTTGGGCAGCAGTTCAGGGGAGATGTGGGGCTTGGCGGTGATCGTCACCTCGGCTCCGTGACCGGCACGGGTCATTTCGCCCGGCAGCAGCGAGACCGGAATCCGGACTAGATTCAGCGAGTACCCTGGCGAATCCGAGGTATCGTCTCCTTCGTTCACTCGACGAATCTCGTTGAGGTGATCCAGATATCGCTTCATCTGGTCGAGCTTGATTGTGGGCTCGAGTCCGATCTTGCCGTCTCCGAATCCACCGAATTGAGCCAAGGTTCCCGTTGTTCCGGTGTAGATTGTGGTTCGAGCGAGTGGAGTATTGCCTGGATTGGCAATCGTCTCGGGGTCAGTGCTACCGGGAGTCCCCGCAATCGTTCCGGAAGTCAGGCTGTTGACAAATGTCTGCCCTTTCGTGTTTGCTTCCATTGACCCACCAGTCGCGACTGCTTGAATCGCAAGTGCATTGGCCAAGTAAGCCTGATCGCTCCGTCGGATACTGGCGTTCAAGAGAAGTTCAAATCCGTTGACCTCCTTCTCCATGACCCGTTCGAATTCCTGACGATGCTTCGTCAGCCGGGATTCGCCCCAGATGTCGGGGGCCTTGATGACCACGGTGCCGGTCTGGTTCAGCTCGCGCTCTAGTCGGTCGACCTCATTCGCCGCTTGCTCCAGGCATGACTTCGGCTTCGACCGCTTGAAGAACGGCAACCCTCCGGCCACCGCCACCCGACCCACATCCCCAGCCACCAGCACGGCAACCAGCACACCACATATCAAACGACGGTATTGCAGCATGGCCCTTCGACCTCCTTGTCCGGACAACACGGTGAATCTGACAGCTTCCAAGCTGCCATTCGCAGATTTGTGAGCTTTGACGGTTGGCCCGTGGACACGCCCCGTCGTAGCCTGGACCCCTAGGTCCGGGCCGTACGGACCTGGGGGTCCGTACTACGGGGCAGTCAGCACTAGCCGCTCGAAGACACGCCTCTGCGAACGTCATTCGTATCGGCCCCGTACCGGCATCATTGAATGATTATCCCCGAGAGGCGGCACGACTATCCCGCAATCCCCCCGCCATAACCTCTACATCCCCCACCACCCATCGAGATGAGCCAATCTCCCGGCAGATTCCACCGCCCTCTTGTATTCGGACAGAGGACCACGGCAGAATGGAGCCAGCACAGTGACCCGCCACATCGGCTGGCGATCGCTTGTCCCCCATGTTCGAGGGCCCTCAATGAACCGCTCCTGGCATCCCACACTTGCTTCGATTGCCTGCTCACTGTGCTTCCTGTGCGTGAGTGGTCTCAGTACCGCCGCCGACCCCACTCCGGTCACCACCAATCCAAATGCAGTCGCAATCAGCAGGATTGAGATGACCCCCACCGCAACGAGTGTGACTTATCACTTGGATGTCAAAGACGCTCAACTGCCCACGTTATTGGAGTTCAATTCCACGATTCCCATTGATCTGGATGGAATTGTGTCGCAATTGCTCAGTCAAAAGGAGCGGATTGGATTCACTCAGATCAAGATCGTGCCAGGAGCATCTGATAAGCCCGACTCAGTCAGACCGCATGTGATCGAATTCACGTTGCCCAAAACGACTGACATCATAATCAGCGACATCTCGTTTTCGGCTCATCCACAATACAATGTCGTGGCCACGAAAGCCGCGACAAAAATCACCTGTGACCTCCTGCTGACGAACAAGTCTCCCTATTCACTGACGAATACCAAGTTCAGTTTTCTCGGGGGAGGGATCGTGCGGCCAGAGGTCTCTGTCGTTCTCCAGCCCGACGGTCAAATCCCTTTCCCCGCAAAGTTTGTTGTGAAAGAAAGCTCCACGCCTGTGGATGATCTACACGAAAAAATACTGCCACTCGCTTACTGGGCCGATGACACAGACTTCGACGATAATAAGGCAAAAGCCGTACTGCAGTTTCCCATGAAAGGGAACTGGCCTAAATCACTGAAGTTGCCCGGATGGATTCATTACAGGTATGAATCCTGGGATCTCCCGGATTTTCATTTTGCAACGACGTTATCCAAGGCTGAGCAGTTATCGGCATATAAGAAACACATCGGCGAGGAGTCAATCAGCTTTGCGGGTGCCACATTGCCCGTCGACATGCTATCCCAGTTTGGGCCGGTCGACCTGAAGTCCGTCGTGAAGAATGCGATCAGCGGCACGGACAACTGGCCACAGATCGACTACACGGAGTTCACTATCTTTTCGTTGACCAATAAATCCGATAAGCCGGTTTGGATACGTGTCAAGGGGGAACCCAAAGAAATCACTTATGATTCCAATGCCAACCCGAAGAATCCGTTGGTCTACTCGAAGCAGCTGGAATCAACCAGTCTTGTTACGCTACCCGGAAACGAGACTGGAGACGATCTGTTAGACCAATACAACCTCTTGAATAATCTCACCGTTAGGGGGAATACTGATGGCAATACAATGAAGCTACAGATCCAGCCGTTCGTTGACTCTCTAGGGGGAGTCGCGCAGTTGCGGAGATCACAAGATTTTCGAATCAAGGACTTGACTAAGCATCATAATGATCTTGTGCAGAATGGCGCTGCCACTGATGTTCAAGACAGCAGTCGGGCCAAGCTGGACTCCGCCAAGCGGGTTGCAGAGGCGCTCGTAGAGTCCTACAACGCCAAGGTCTTGTCTTTATCCGGGTTGACATCTCCGGAGTGACAGCGACGGTAAACAGATGAGGCTCTCAATTCGACGAATCACGTCGGGGGAACACGGGGGACTTACGTCCGCCCGCTCGCTGCTGCACCTACACCCCGTCGGGTTCTTCGAGGTACGTGTAGCCGTTGAGGCCGTCTTCGTAGAACTTGACGAATCGGAGGCAAACAAAGGTGAAGGGAGGCAAACAAAGGGGTCAGGGTGCGTCGGCGAAAGCCGGGGAGAGGTTGCGAATGAGAGAGTCGTACCGGGTAAGACCTAGCCAGTCGCCTGGGCCTCGAGTG
>JAYWFM010000446.1:0-7546 GCA_043778825.1 Planctomycetota bacterium
CGTAGGAGGCTGGCAGACCACGCCAGATTGAGCCCTCGCATTCACAAACTCGACAGCCGCCAAAACCCCGTTTCACCAGGCCAGGGCCGGGGTGAGGGGCTCAGAGCGAGCCGTGTGGCCCCCTCACCCCAGCCCTCTCCCCCGCAATACGCACACGGCGAAAGCCACATCGATCGCGGGGGAGAGGGGGCAGAATTTCACGGCTGCCGACTTTTTTGATGCACACACGTCGCTCCCGGGGCCAGTCGTCGACACGGACTGGTCCTCGCCAGTATAACGGAAGCATCGCCGAAGCCCCCTGCCCCACTGGAGGAATCATGCTCAACCGCATCGCTCTACTGCTGGCCCTGCTCGCAGCCCCCCTCGCGCTGCTCGCCGCCGAGCATACCAAAGACTCCCTCGAAACCATTAAGAAGTCCACAGCCGACAAGACTGCCGTGCTGGTCGATGTGCGGGAGGAGTCCGAGTGGAAAGAGGGGCACGTGGCCGGGGCGACGTTCCTGCCGCTGTCGGTTCTGAAGGAGGCGAGTGCCGAGGCAGTCGCCAAGAAGCTGCCGAAGGGCAAGATCGTCTACACGTATTGCCGGGCCGGTCGGCGTTCGGTGGCAGCGGGGGAGTTGCTGGAGAAGTTGGGATACGATGTCCGGCCGCTGAAACCGGGGTATGAGGAGCTTATCCAGGGGGGATTCGAGAAAGAAATCGAGAAGCCGGTGAAGTAGTGGATCGGTTTCGAGTAGGATGATGGTCGTTTGTCGCTCCGCGAAAGAACGCTCTTTCGCGGAGCGAAAGGCGACACACCCAGGAGCGACAGCATGCCATCCACCCAATCACAGAGTCCACCACTCCTGATCACCGGGGGGACGCTGGTACTCCCCGATGAGTTGATCGCGGACGGAGAAGTCCTCATCGAGAACGGGATCATCCGTGCGGTGGGCCCGCGACAGAACCGCGAGCGGTTTGCAGGCCGGGTCGTCGATGTGCAGGGGGCCTATATCTCCCCCGGCTTCATCGACATCCATGTCCACGGCGGCGGCGGGGCCGACTATATGGACGGCAACTCGCACGCGGTGCGGGTCGCCAATCGCTGCCATGCGCGGCATGGCACGACCACGATCTTCCCGACGACGACAACCGGCTCGAAACAGCAGATCACCCGCATGATCGTCGCGTGTGGCGAGGTCCAGCATGCCTGGCTGCCGCTCGATGGGGCACGGGTCGGCGGGGTCCACTTCTACGGGCCCTACTTCGCCGAGGACAAGGTCGGTTGCCACGCGAAGGAGGGCCGCCGCGATCCCGACATGACCGAGTATCGTCCGCACTTCGACAGCGGGCTGATCCGCATCGCCACCTGTGCCGCCGAACTGCCGGGGGCCGACGAGTTCTACAAGATGGCCCGCAAGCATGGCTGCCTCATCACCTGCGGCCACTCGAACTCCAGTTGGGGCGAGATGGAGGCGGCGTTCAAGCTCGGGATGCGGCACGTCGACCATTTCTGGTGCGTGATGAGTTCGGTGGCCTCGTTGCGTCCGCGCTTCGGCACGCCGATGCAGGCCAGCATGGAGCAGTTCGTCCTGGCCAATGCGGAGATGAGTACCGAGGTGATTGCCGACGGGTATCACCTGTCGCCGGAACTGTTGCGGTTCGCCTATCAGATGAAGGGTCCGGATCGGTTGTGCCTGGTCACCGATGCGAGCCGGGCCGTCGACTGCCCGCCGGGTGAGTACCGGTTCGGCCCTCTGGAAGATGGCACGCTGATCGTTAGTGATGGCCAAGTGGGTCGCACACCCGATGGAGGCAACCTCGCCAGTTCCGTCGTTGGGATGGACCACATGCTCCGCACGATGTACGCCGCCACGAACGCTCCGCTGCCCCATCTGATCCGCATGGCCAGCCTGACCCCCGCCGAACGCACCGGCATCGCCAAAACCGTCGGCAGCCTGACCGTCGGCAAGCACGCCGATGTCGTCGTCTTGAGTCCGACGCTGGAGGTGCAGAAGACGTTCATCGGCGGTGAGGAGTACTCCCCGTTGGAGTCCAGCCTTTAGGCTGCCGCTTCTGCGGTTTGCGGTCTGCTCGACCAAGTACGCTTGAATTGCAATCCCGCCACGATCCGCCAAAGGCCCTACGAGATCAGGATGAGTTGACGATCCAACGTGTTGGACAAACGATCATGACTCCCCACACCGAGTGGTCTCAATTGCCTGACTATATCGGTTTGAGCGACGAAACTTCATGCCATCCACCGCGCCCATTGAGACTCTAATCCTGACTCTCCGAGGCCAGCGAGTCATTCTCGCCGCCGATCTCGCAGCGATTTACAAGGTGGAAACACGTCGTCTGAATGAGCAGGTCAAACGCAATCCGGATCGCTTTCCAATCGATTTTGTCTTCCGACTCACGTCTGACGAGTTTGCAGAACTAAGATCACAAAATGTGATCTTAGCCGATGGCCGCCTTGCTTTAAGATCGCAAATTGCGACCTTAAAGCGAGGCCAGCACGTCAAGTATCCACCGCTGGCGTTCACCGAACACGGCGCGATCATGGCCGCCAACGTACTCAACAGCCCGGAAGCGGTCGCGATGGGCGTCTACGTGGTCCGGGCATTCGTTCAGTTGCGAGAACACCTGGCGGCCAATGCCGCGATCCTGAAGCGGCTGGCCGAAATCGACCAAACGCTGCTGCAACACGATCAGTCGCTCAAGATCATCTGGAACAAGCTGCAACCGCTACTGCAACCACCGCCGGAATCGACAAAACTGAAACGCCGCATTGGTTTCCATCCGGAGACTGGCCAGTGATGCCGCTGGATCGGAATGCGGGGTTGCCCCCAGCTTTGAGTGTCTGTGTGGCAGAGAAGCAAGTGGTGACGGAGGACACGTTCGCCTTCCAGTCCCTCTTGTACCTGCATCATCCAGACATCCCCAGCGATGTCTGGACCACCCCGCCGTGACACACTGCGCGGTCACGAGCGTCCCGGATTCTCGACCCGCCCGAGAAATCCAGCACCTTGGGTAGCGTGAGCACAGGCAGAGCAATCCGGAGATTCCGGCCCGAATTCCGATATCCTCGGATTCACCCCACTGGATCGTGTGTTCCGGGGAGGATTCCCGCAGCCGACTCCGTTGCGGTTCAACTGCCGACTGATCTCGATTCGATGACTGTGAAACGCGGGGGTGTACTGTCGATGACGTTCTGAACCGCAACCGTCTCAAGGGTGTCTCGGGGGAGAGTGACATGGATCTGCTGCCTGTCCGTTGGCGTCAGAGTATCCGTCGGATGAATGGGGTGCTGCTGCTGGGGGGGGCTTTGGCACTTGGTGCGGGACTGGAGTCGAATGAGGCCCACGCCCAACAGTTCGTCGGCGATAGCGTCACCCCGGGCGGTGCCGCCGGGGCCACGGCCACGGGAACGAACGCGATGGCGGTCGGCACCAATGCCGATGCCAACGGGAACTTCTCGACCGCAATCGGTCGTGGTGCGGTGGCTGGCAACGGCGTTGTCGATGGTGTCTCCGACATCACGGCAGTCGGAGACAATGCCCAAGCCATCGGCAACAACTCCACGGCGATCGGCGCGTTCAGCACGGCCACTCAGGACCAAGCCACAGCGGTCGGCCAGAACGCCCAGGCCATCGGGATCAACGGCTCCACGGCGATCGGCCAGAACAGCTTGGCCGACGATGAAGCCACCACGGCGGTCGGCCAGGACAGTCAGGCCACCGGACTGGCTGCGACCGCCATCGGCGAGCAGGCAGTCGCGTCGGGCGACCGCTCGACCGTCCTCGGCGAGCAGGCGGACGCGGGCGGAACCGACTCCACCGCACTCGGGCAGAACAGCACGGCCACCCAGGACCAAGCCACAGCGGTCGGCCAGAACGCCCAGGCCATCGGGATCAACGGCTCCACGGCGATTGGCCAGAACAGCTTGGCCGACGATGAAGCCACCACGGCGGTCGGCCAGGACAGCCAGGCCACCGGACTGGCTGCGACCGCCATCGGCGAGCAGGCAGTCGCGTCGGGCGACCGCTCGACCGCCCTCGGCGAGCAGGCGGACGCCGGCGGGAACGACTCCACCGCACTCGGACAGAACAGTACCGCCATCGGAACCGCTTCCGTGGCGGTCGGTCAGAGTGCCCTGGCCGATGCGGAAGATGCCATCGCGGTCGGTGCCAACAGCTCAGCCAGCTCGGAAGATGCCATCGCGATCGGCGAGGGCAGTTCGGCCAGCGTCGGTGAAGGAGCCATCGCGATCGGCGGAGACAGCGTGGCCAGCAATATCGGAACCACGGCGGTCGGTTTTGAGAGTACCGCCAGCGGACTGAATGCCACGGCGATTGGCCAGAACAGCTTGGCCGACGATGAAGCCACCACGGCGGTCGGACAGGACAGTCAGGCCACCGGACTGGCTGCGACCGCCATCGGCGAGCAGGCAGTCGCGTCGGGCGACCGCTCGACCGCCCTGGGCGAGCAGGCGGACGCGGGCGGTAACGACTCGACCGCACTCGGACAGAACAGCACGGCCAGCGGAGCCGAATCAACTGCCACCGGCGTGGGCAGCGTGGCCAGTGGAACCTCCTCTTCGGCCTACGGCTTCAACAGTCAGGCCATCGGGAACAATTCCACCGCGATCGGCCAGAACAGTGTGGCCGGCACACTCCTGAATGGCTCCGCCACGGCCGTCGGCCATAACAGTAGCGCGACCGGTGCCAACTCGACGGCACTGGGCCCGAATACGACGGCTGCGTTCGCCAACTCGACTGCCATCGGCTTCGGAGCGACGACGACTGCTGCCAACCAGATGGTACTCGGCACCGCGACCAACACCTACCGTGCATCGGGCATCACCTCGGCGGCCAGCAAGGCGGCCCAAACGGGGCCGAGACAGTTGGTCACTACCGATGGCAATGGGAACCTGGCGTCAGCCACCCCGTCCGCCCTGGGTCTGGCCAGCTCCAGCGATTTGGACGACACCACCGCCGGGGTCGCCATGAGTATGGCCCTGACACGCATTCCCGTCACGCTGCCGGAAGATGCCCAGTACGGCATGGCCGTCGGCGTGGGCACCTTCCGCGGCCAAAACGGCATGGCCGTGGGGGGCACGACCCGACTGAGAGAGAACCTGTTCCTCAACGGTGGCGCGACCTTCGGGAGCGGCTCCGGCAGCGGCAGCACGGGTGGTGCCGTGGGGATGGCCTACATCTGGTGAATGGCGGTCCGGAACGGGATCGGGAGCCGTGCCGCTCACGGGCACGTCAGAAACGTGCCCCACGCAAGGGACTCGGGGGCTTACGCCGCCCCGCTCGCCAGGATGTCGGTGATCGGCTTGGCCCCGCGATCGGTCAGCGGGATTGGATGCCTGGGTCACCCCGCATTCGGACTTTCGCCCCTGCCTGTGAGTTCCAGTCCCGGCGAGTTACACTGGCGCTCAAAGACATGTATGTTGCCATCGCGATGGCAACAGGCGTGTTCCTTCAGGAGTTCGCCGTGAAATACACCGTAGTGGTCGAAGAATCGGATGAGGGGTTTGCGGTTTCTGTGCCAGGGCTTCCGGGGTGTCACTCGCAAGGTGAGACTGAGGCTGAGGCACTCGACAACATCACGCACGCCATTCGCGAGTATTTGGACGGGGTCAAAGAACTGGCGACATCGGCGGGAACGAAGCAAGTGGCGGTCGAGGTTTAGCCATGCCCAAACTGGCAGGTGTCAACCATCTCGACGCAGTACGGGCGTTCCAGAAGGCGGGGTTCTGGATACTTCGTCAGGGCAAACATCTTTTGATGACCGACGGAATGCGATTACTGACGATTCCCCGACACAATCCGGTGAATGCGATCACGATGGGGCATATCGTTCGAGACGCGGGACTCACGAATGATGAGTTCCGGGAACTTGTTTGACGATCATCAGTGATCTGATGTCCGGCGCTCGCAATCGGTCGTTGGAGTCCAGCCTTTAGGCTGCTCTGCGTGCGTCGGGGAGCAGCCTAAAGGCTGGACTCCAACGGGCTCGCCAGGATGTCGGTGATCGGCTTGGCCCCGCGATCGGTCAGCGGGATTGGGCGGCCGACGTTGGACATGTTCTCCTTGGTCGGGTCGACACCCAGAGCCGAGCAGATTGTGGCCAGCAGGTCGGGGACGGTGACGGGCTTGTCGCTAACCTTTTCGCCGCCGTCATCGGTCTGGCCGTAGACCTGCCCGCCCTGGATGCCGCCGCCGCCCAGGACGGTGGTCCAGGCGTTCGGGTAGTGGTCCCGACCGCCGTTGCCATTGATGACAGCTGTGCGCCCGAACTCGCCCATCCAGACGACGAGGGTCGAGTCGAGCAGCCCGCGATCTTTTAAGTCTCGCATCAGCGTGCCCCAGGCCGGATCGAGGACGCCGGAGAGGGCCTTGACCCCCTCGAAGTTCTGGGCGTGGGTGTCCCAGCCGATGCCCATGCCGCCCATCGCGTCGCTGAGGGCCACCTCGACGAACGGGACGCCGCGCTCGACCAGTCGACGAGCGAGGAGGCACCCCTGCCCGAACCGGTTCTTGCCGTACGCCGCGCGCAGCTCGGCGGGTTCCTCATCGAGGTTGAAGGCCCCGACCGCCTCGGACCGCATCATACGGACCGCCTGCGTGTAGGCGGAGTTGTGACTCTCCGCGGACAGACCCGGACGTTGCGAGCGGAAGTCGTTCTCCATGGACGCCAGCAGATCGAGCCGTGAGTCGGTCTGCGGGAGGCTGACTTCGGTGGTCGAGCGGATGTTGCGGACTTCGAGCGGCTGGCCATAGGGTGGCTCGACGGCGGGTTGATCGCCCATGGGCCGTGCTCGGCGGACTGGCTCGGAGCCGACCACGAGCGGCGCGAACCTCGGCCCCAGGAATCCAGCTCCGTAGGCCCCCGGACTGAGTAAGCGATTCGGCATCACGCTGACGAAGTTCGGCAGTTCGCTCGTCTCACTGCCGAGTTCGTGGCTAAGGAGCGACCCGAGCGACGGGTAACGCACCGGCCCCTGCGGCAGGTAGCCGGTGCGGAGGTGGTACGTCGCCCGCCCGTGGTCCCCTTCCTTGGTCTGCATCGACCGAATGATCGCCAGATGCTCCATCTGCTTCGCCAGCTGGGGCAGATGCTCCGAGATCTGAATCCCCGGCACGCTCGTATCGATCGGCTTGAACTCGCCGCCGTTCTTGTGACCCGGCTTGGGATCAAACGTGTCGATCTGCGACGGCCCGCCCGGCATCCAGAGTAAGATGCACGACCGCTTGCGAGTCGGGTCGGCAGCAGTCTCCGCCGCCAGTGCCGGGAGCCAGTGGCTCAACGACAGCCCCGACACCCCAATCGAGGCACACCCGAGGGAGGCCAGCCGCAACCAGTCACGACGGGTCGGGGAAAGGTAGGACATGAGGCAGACTCCACGAGAATGGAATGCTGGGTGGAAGCGTTGAGAATACGCTGCTTGTCATTGAAACTGCACTTTAGCTGATCTCGTCGTCGCCCCGTGCTCTTCAGGTGCAGAGGGTGAGCAGGGTTTCGAGGAGGGCTTGGTATTTGTTGGTTTCGGGGG
>JAYWFM010000447.1:0-18322 GCA_043778825.1 Planctomycetota bacterium
CCCGACCGGTCGCTTCGTGGTCGGCGGACCGCACGGGGACTGCGGCCTGACCGGACGCAAGATCATCGTCGACACCTACGGCGGCTGGGGCCGTCACGGGGGCGGAGCCTTCAGCGGCAAAGACCCGACCAAGGTCGACCGCTCCGCCGCCTACATGGCCCGTTACGTGGCCAAGAACATCGTCGCCGCCGGTCTGGCCAAGGAATGCGAAGTCCAACTCGCCTACGCCATCGGCGTCGCCGACCCCGTCAGCATCCGGGTCGACACCCGTGGCAGCTCGACCGTCAGCGAGGAGTCCCTCGAAAAGGCCGTCCGCGCGGTGTTCCCGCTGACCCCCCGTGGGATCATCAACCACCTCAAGCTGCGCCGCCCGGTGTTCCTCCAGACCGCTTCCGGTGGCCACTTCGGTCGCTCGGGCGAAGGGTTCACTTGGGAGCAGGCCGACAAGGTCAGCGATCTGAAGGCGGCTGCAAAGTAGTTTGTCAGTGAAACCCTGAATGCCCGAAGAAAGCCCACCGGTGGCCACCGGTGGGCTTTTTGTGTTTCACTCGTTCCTAAGCTCCGCTGGCCACTCCGGTCCCCGAGGCCCAGTACGCCGGCATTCCCGTCGAGTTGCGTCTCGGGAGCCGACTCCAGAAGATGACTTCTCTGGCAGTGACGTTCGTTCGACAATCGAAATCCGGGACGCATGATGAGTTCATTTCTCGTGGGCCAATACGTGGCCGGGGTGGTGTTCGTGTGGGGATTCGTGCTGGCCCCTCTGTTGGTCGCTCAGACGCTGGAAGACCAGTTGCGAGGCGTGCCCGCCTCACAACTTGCGGCCCAGGCGAAGCAGGATGGCGACGCCATCCGGGGGGCGATCGTCTTCCATCAGCAGCAGATGGCCTGCTCGAAGTGCCACTCGGTCGGTGGTGCGGCCACTTCGTGGCTCGGCCCCGATCTGGCCCGGCCGGATAAAGACGTGACCGATGTGACACTCGTCGAGTCGGTCCTGACTCCCTCGAAGGCGATCCGCAAAGGATTCGAGTCGGTCACGGTCGTCACCACCGAGGGGAAGACGCTCGCGGGGATCGTCGTCGAACGGACACCGGAGAAGTTGGTGTTGCGCGATGCGTCGCGTCTCGGCGAAGTCGTGACGCTGACCAAAGCCGACATCGATGAAGTGAAAGAGAATCCCCTGTCGCTGATGCCCGCCGGACAGGTCAACCAACTCGCCAGCCGTCAGCAGTTCCTCGACTTGATCCGTTACCTCATCGAGATTCGCGAACAGGGACCAGCGCGGGCGAAGGAGCTGCAACCGTCTCCCTCGCTGTTGACGTTTACGATCCCGGAGTACGAGCAGCACCTCGACCACGCCGGGTTGATCCGGGATTGGAACGGCGACTCGCTCAAGAGAGGTGAGGCGATCTACCAGCGCGTCTGTGCCAACTGCCACGGCACCAAGGACCGTCCGGGCTCGTTGCCGAACTCGCTCCGCTTCGCCGAGGGGAAGTTCAAAAACGGCAGCGAACCGCTGGCCATGTACCACACGCTCACTCGCGGGTTCGGGTTGATGGCTCCCCAGACGTGGATGGTGCCATCGCAGAAGTACGATGTCATTCACTACATCCGCGAGACCTACCTCCAGCCGCACAACCCGTCGCAGTTTGTCGCGGTCGATGCGAACTACCTGTCGCGACTTCCGAAAGGCGACACGCGCGGGCCCGAGCCGAGCCTCATCGAGCCGTGGTCGGCGATGGATTACGGACCGCAACTGACGCACACCTATGAAGTCCCCGGAGCGGCGAAGAACATCGCGTATAAGGGGATCGCTATCCGTCTCGACCCCGGTGCGGGCGGTGTCTCGCGCGGGCGGCACTGGATGATCTTTGACACCGACACCCTCCGCATGGCCGCTCAATGGAGTGCCGGGAAGTCGGGCGAACAGTTCATCGACTGGCGCGGCATCCAACTCAACGGCGAACACCAGATCCACCCACACATCGTCGGCCCGGTGACCGCCTCGAACTCGACCGGCCCTGGCTGGGCGGACCCGCAGAGTGGATCATTCACCGATGACCGCCGTGTGAAGGGGCGCGATGGCCGCCGTTATGGCCCGCTGCCCCGCGACTGGGCGAAGTATCGCGGGATGTATTACCACGGACAGAACGTGATCGTGTCGTACTCGGTCGGGAAGACGGACGTACTGGAGATGCCTCGGGTGCAAGCTGCTGAGGAGCCGGGGAGTCAGCCGCTCTTCTTGCGGACGTTCCAGATCGGTCCACGCGATCGCGACCTCGTTTTGCAGGTCGCCGAACAACCGATCGCGGTCGGTGTGGTGCCATCCCTGGCCAGCGCTCGATTGACCACGGAGGAGGGGCCGCTTCGCCTGCGAATTGCCGCCGGGCCGGAGACGTTGCGATTCACCCTCTGGACCTCAGAGGCTCTCCCCACTGACCCGAACCCCGCGATCTCCGAACCCGCGTTGGACTTGGCGAGCCTGACCCACGGCGGCCCCGCGCGCTGGCCGCTGGTTCTCGAAACCGAACCCACCACCGGCCCCGACGATGGCCCGTTTGCGGTCGATGTCCTGACCCCGCCCGACTCCAATCCGTGGCTGGCCCAGTTGCGGTTCACGGGCCTGGATTTCCTGCCCGATGGGAAGATGGCGGTCAGTACGTGGGACGGGGATGTGTGGCTGGTGGAGAGCGTGCTGGAGACGAAGAAGCTGCGCTGGCAACGCATTGCCACGGGACTGTTTCAGCCGCTGGGGCTGAAAGTGGTCAATGGGAAAATCCACCTCACCTGCCGCGATCAGTTGGTGGTCCTGCACGACCTCAACGGCGACCGCGAGATCGACTACTACGAGTGCCTCAACAACGACCACCAAGTCACCGAGCACTTCCACGAATTCGCGATGGGCTTGCAGACCGATGCCGATGACAACTTCTACTACGCCAAGTCGGGTCGGCACGCACTCAAGGCGATTGTGCCCCATCACGGCACGCTGCTGCGAGTCAGCAAAGACGGCACGCAGACTGAGATCCTCGCCACCGGTTTCCGGGCTGCCAACGGCGTCTGCCTGAACCCGGACGGCTCGTTCGTCGTCACCGACCAGGAGGGGTTCTGGAACCCCAAGAACCGCATCAACTGGGTCACGCTCGACCCGTCGGGTAAGCCGAACTTCTACGGCAACATGTTCGGCTACACCGACGTGACCGACTCTTCGGACTCCGCGATGGTGCCTCCACTGTGCTGGATCACCAACGAATTCGACCGCTCCCCCGCCGAGCTGCTGTGGGTCGACAGCGAGAAGTGGGGAGCCCTCGACGGGTCGCTGCTGAACCTGTCCTACGGCACCGGCAAGGTGTTCGTCGTACCGCACGAGAAGGTCGGGGCGAACATGCAGGGCGGCATGATCGAACTCCCGATTCCCGCCTTCCCCACCGGCGTCATGCGGGGCCGGTTCAACGCCACCGATGGCCAACTCTACCTGTGCGGCATGTTCGCCTGGGCCGGGAGCGCCACCCAGCCCGGCGGCCTGTACCGCCTGCGCGCCACCGGCCAGCCGCCGCATCTCCCGACCGGCCTGCATGCCACGAAGACCGGACTGCAACTCACGTTCACCGATCCGCTCGACGCCAAAGCATTGGCCCCGAGCCAGTGGCAGATCAAGACCTGGTCACTCAAACGCACCGCCAACTACGGGTCGAAACACTTCGACGAGAAGTCACTCCCGGTTCAGGGAGCCACCCTCTCCAAGGACCGCCAGACCGTGACGCTCCAGGTGGCCGACATTCAGCCAACCTGGGGTATGGAGATCAAGTACACGCTCAGGTTCTCCGACGGAACCTCCGCTTCGGGAGTGCTGCACAACACGATTCACTCGCTGGCGGAGTGACGGGGGAAGTCCGGTGTGTGCATCAGAAAAGTAGGCAGCCCCAAAAACGGATGCCCCCCCCCATAGATCGGGAGGAAACAAACCAAATGCCAGGGAAAGCGGAATTGAAACGCAGAGGGCGCAGAGGACGCAGAGTTCAGGAGGCATACCTTTCTCTGCGTCCTCAGCGCCCTCTGCGTTTCAATTCCGCCTGCCTTGGCGTTCGTTTTTTATCTTCAGATGCCGCGTGAATCTGTGTGGGGAGGGGCATCTGGATTTGGGGCTGCCTACTTTTGTGATGCACCCCCAGATGACTCACGCCCCCCCGCTGTGCTTGCAGCTTGAGCCTGGCGTCGTGATATTCAGGAGTCTCAGATGTGTGGGAAGGACCGATCGGCGATGAAGACTCTGATTCTGATGCGGCATGCCAAGGCGACCTGGGATCACGACCAGTGGCCCGATTTCGATCGTCCGCTGAATCCTCACGGCGAGGCCGACGCCCCCCGCATGGGGCGTCGCCTGGTCGGGGCGGATCTGCTGCCGGATGCGATCCTCTGCTCCAGTGCCCGCCGGACGATGCAGACGGCCGACCTGGTGGCTTCGGAATTGCGGTGCCCCGACCGGGTTCAGCACAAGCCGGAACTGTATCTGTGCCCGGTCTCGGTCTGGGAGGACTTAGTGCATCGACTGCCGGACGCCTGGAACTGCGTGTTGTGTGTGGGTCACAACAACGGTCTGGAGGAGCTGGTGTCGCACCTGCAACGCCACCGGTCCCATTTGCCAACAGCGGGTGTGGCCGTCATCGAGTTGCCGCAGTGGTCCGGTTTCGACCGCTCGACCCAGCCGGACCGAATTGAAGTCTGGCACCCGGAGGAGATGTGAGGGGCGCGGCGCTCGCCGCCGGGACGAACTGGTGACCGATCCCGTGGGCTGGCGGCTCTTGCCGCTGGAGCCCACAGCAATTCATTGCCTCCGCTCTCGCGACAATGACACCAAGTCACCCGGCACCAATCCGTCACAGAAATGCCGGGCCAGGAAGAACAGCCATTCCAGTTGTGATCGCTGGATGATCTTGGTGTTATAACCTGCCGGAACACCCGCCAGAGAGATGATGTCCTTCAAGTCCGAAATCGCGTATTCCTGTTTACCAGTTTCCAGATCAGAGGGCTTGACGCAGGCTCGCAGCAGCGACGCGCAGATTTCCATGAATGCCAGATCGTGCCCTGCCACATAGTTCCACAGATCAATTCCAATGCGAACGGTCACGGTTACATCAATGCCGTTCTTCACGAATCGGCAAGACCATTGGTTCTCAGGACCTTCCTGGAGACCTGATGGCAGCTTCTTGGCAATGTTCCGAAGGATGTGCCAGTCCTTCTTGTTGGACTGCTTTCTGGTTCCATAGAGAACGCCATACGTGAAGTCGATCTTCTTCACCTTGGCGTCTTTGGCCCAGGCATCACAATTCGAAAGAATGGTGTCCGCGAAATTCTCACTCATCTCGTCGTTCAAGCATCGCGGTCCGCTCTTGAGAGTGGCGAGGCAAAGTGTCTTGCCGCAAAGCTTCTTGCCGTCAATCGCTGAATTTGTCGAGTGCATCCCGCTGGGAGAAAACTCCCAGCCATACTGGGGAAGGACAATTGCCTCGACCATGCGACCTGCGGACGTTTCCATCGAAGAGAAGACCTTCGCAGGAAGGATCGCGTCTTCAATCTCACTGATCCGCGACAACCCATGCTGCAGGGCATAGAACATCAACACGAACGGGCTGGTGTTGAACTTGGAGAATTTAGAGTCTTTGGTCGGTAGGCTTTGAACATGGCTCGTGATACGAGCACGGAAATCCGTTTCCATCGCCAAGACGCGGTTGGATGATTCTGGATCGCTGTCGACCCGCATCAGCGATTTGAGCAACTCGGCTTTTGAAAGTTCGAGGGCGTCGGGATGGGGAATGCCTGAATGAGCCATTGTTTTCCCTACATCTGCTTGGTTCGGCGCTTCGTCTTTGGTGATGCGTAGACTGCCGCATTGTCATCCTCTGCGTTTTGCCAGACGACCGTCTCGCCATTCTTGAACCACTGTCTGGTTCGAATATGCGATTGGATGTACTTGATGCGGAAAGAGTCAGGCTTTTTGGGGTATGGCTTCCAATTCCGCAGAGAAAGTCGATCCAGCTCACCGGCGATGACATCGCCCGCGACTCGTCCGAGTCTGACAGGAACCGCGTTTCCTGCCTGTGTATATTTCTCTTGAGTCTTGCCACAGAACTCCCAATCATCGGGGAACTCTTGAATGCGAGCGTACTCTCTCAACGTCAATGCTCGGGTTTCCGTGGGATGACAGAGAGAAGTGCTCGCGTGATTGGGCATTGTGACCAATGTGGGACACGGCAACTCAAAGTTCAGTCGTCTCCACCACCCCGACCGCCCCCCTTTGGCAATCCAGGCTTTGCCCATGGATGCTTTCTGTGTTTCCAATGGCAAACTCCTCCAGTTCGACCCCGGAGGGACGAGTGACAGGAACCCTTTTTTTCGAGGACTAAAATCCATGATGACTGGATCGTTCTCTTGGAGGTCGCCGATCACGTCTCCCAGAGTCGCCCAAGGGAGGAGTTCATCTTCCGGAAAGAGTGTTGGCTGTTGTGGCCCGCGAGACTTGGAAACTCCATGCGTCGGATCGGGAAAATCGACGACAGAGTTGTAACGGTTGCCAATAAAGATCGCCCGTTCTCGGAGTTGTGGTGCCCCGTAATTGACGGCATTCACCTCGAAACAATCCATGTGGTAGCCCCCCCCCTGGATGTTTTGCAGATCGTTGGCAAACAGGCGGATGACCGACCCCGGCTCTTCGTCGGGGTCTAGGGGAGGACCGCCCTTCTCGGGTCGTTGAGCAATCGGACGGTGTCTCAAGGCTGCAGAGAGCAACCCGCGGACGTTTTCCATGAGGAAGAACCGGGGCTGAAGTGCCTCCACGAATCGGAGGTACTGCCAGAGCATCGTACCCCGGGGATCTTGGACACTCTCCCGCTTGCCAGCCGTGCTGAACGACTGACAGGGTGGACCACCAGCCAGTAAATCGATGTCCCCGGCTTGGAGTCCGGTGGCCTTCAGAATCTGCGCTGGAGAGAGATTAGAAATGTCCCCTTCGAAGACCTGCAAGTGACGATCCAGGCGACCGGCACAGTGGTTGGCCCGAATCGTGTCGCAAAAGGCAGGCACTTTCTCGACGCAAGCCGCGACACGAAAGCGACACGACTGCTCCAACCCCAGATCGAGCCCCATTCCTCCGGAGAACAGGGAAACGACGGTGTACTTCTGACGAGTCATTTCGACTTCCATGTTCGTGCCGCGAAATCCAAGGTCGTATTCTTTCGCCTGGGATTATTGAGAGGTGTGATGGTCGAAGGCTCGATCAACCTCTGACTCAGTCTCGCCTACTCCACCAGCACCCCCGGCATCGCCAGGACAGCGCGTTCCTGCTGGATTTGATCGAGATGCAGCAGGGCCTGCAGCACCAGCTTCGTGCGGTGCGGGTCGAGGCCCTTCAGCAGGGGCAGGGCTTGCTTGACCAGCGTGTCGCTGGGGAGTGACTCCGTCCCGGTGAAGACCCCGGCACCAGTGGTCCCACCCGGCAGTTCCAGGTGCTTGTCGTCCTTCTTCGGTGCCCCCGCCGAGAGGTCGCCGAACAGCGTCTCCAGTGGGTTCGTCGGGCGGGGCAGGACTTGCAGCTCGTAGTCCTTGGCCACCTTGGCTTCGGTGGCTGCGAAGGCGATGGCGTCCTGGAGGGTGCCGAGTTCGTCGATGAGACCGATGGCCAACGCCTGCTTCCCGGTGTAGACGCGGCCCCCGGCGATGTCGTCGATCGGCTTCTTCAGGCGATCACCTCGGCCCGCGACGACGTGGCCCTTGAACACGCCGTAGATGTCGTCCATCCACGACTGCATCTGCACCCGCTCGCCATCGGTGAACTTGCGACCGGCGAACAGCATCCCGGCCTTTTCGCCGCGCTCGTTGGACTTGAAGTTGATGCCCACACGGTTCCACAGATTCTGCGTGCCGAGCTTGCCGCCCAGCACACCGATCGAGCCAGTGATCGTCGTCGCATCGGCGTAAATCTTCTGCGCACTGCACGCCACGTAATACCCGCCGCTCCCCGCCACGCTGCCCATCGAAACGATGACCGGCTTCTTGGCCTTCACCTGATTCACAGACCGCAGGATCACATCACTCGCAGTCGCCGATCCGCCGGGAGAGTCGACGCGCAGCACGACGGCCTTCACCAGGGGATCATCCGCAGCCGCTTGCAGTGCCTTCCGCAGTGGCTCGCTGTAGGCTCCGGCAGATGAACTCACGAGCGACAGCGGCGACGATTCGGGATTGCCCAGCGAGATCGGTCCCTCGATGTAGACGATGGCGATCTGGTCCTTGGTCGACTTGCGAACCTGCGGGCCGTTGAGAATCTGGGTCCAGATTTGCAGGATCGCGAACGGGTTGTTCATATCGATCTGCAACCCCTTCGGCTTGCTGTACGACTTGTCGAACACCAAGTTCTCGCCGTACTCCTTTCGGAGGACTTGTTCGAGCGCCAGACGTTCCTCCGCGGCGTCGATCAGGCCCGCCTTCACCGCCGATTCCGCTGAGTACAGGCCGGTCTTGATCCACTCCTGGGCCTTCTCGGTCGGCACATGGCGACCGGTGGCGATCAGTTCCACGACCCGCTCGTACAGGCCATCGTAAAGCCAGGAGTACATCTCCTTGGCGGCGTCGCTGGGACCGCTGCGGGTGTACTGCTCGGCGGCGCTCTTATAGGCCCCACACGTCAGGAAGTCCGGCTCGACGCCGAGCAAATCGAACATCCCGCGCAGGTACATCTGCTCTCCGTAGATGCCGGTGATCCACAGATCGCCGGTCGGGACCACGCTGATCCGATTGGCTCCGGCCAGCAGCGAAAAGCTCTTGGTGTCCAAGCTGTCGGAGAAGGCGTAGATCTTCTTGCCGCCCGCTTGCACGCGGTCCATCGCCTCTCGCAGCTCCTCGACCTGGGCATAGTTGAGCTGAGGGGAGCTGAGGATGAAGACGACCGCTTTGACGTTCTCATCGGTCGCCGCCTTGTCGAGGCGAGCAATCATTGAATTGAGCGATTCCAGCCCGACCGCCCCAAACAGCGGGTCATCCGGAATCGGCGTTTCGAGCAACGCCCCCTTGATGCCGAACACCGCTGCGATCGGCGGCTTGGCGTCGGGCTTCTTGTCGTCGGCGGCCCGGAGATCGGAGACGGCCAGCGTCCCGAGGACGAGTGCAAACAGGCAGAGAGAGAGGCGGCTCATGGGGAGACCTTCCGTCAGCGGAAGTGAGAAGAGGGCGGACCCCGGTCGAACCGAGGTGCGGGGGAGTGTATCCTGTAGTGTACCGATCCCAGAGGTGAGGGACGAGAGTGGTGGGGTGGCTGACCAGGCAACGCACTGTTTCACGCGGGGCAAGCTGTCAGCCATCAGCGTTCAGCCAGTAAGAGGTCACCCCGCGACCCTTCCGCACCCCACCACACATCCCCCCACGCTTCCCAGGTCTTCCCAGTTTATGGGACCGGTCCAACCGTTGGAGAAGTTGCGATCCGTGCTTTCCTCAAATCGCATTCTCTCGACATCTCCGGCACAGATGTCGATCTCAACGGAGAGCGAGCAGGCCAAGGTCTCTCAATCGGCACAGTCGGTTGGTTCAGATCGGCAGGAAATGCGTGTCTCCGCACTCGAAACGCGGAGCAAAGGGTGGGGAGAGAACATGCTGCGGCGAACCTTGCAGATTGTAGTTCTGTGCTGCGGAGCTTTGGGGCTGACGATTCCGGCTGAGGCTCAGTTTCGGTTCTCGACCGAGGCCCTGTTCATGACTCGGGACGATGGCAGTCGCCAGCAGATTCTCAACGGCCCAGACGCTTTCTCCAATGGAAGCAGTACTAACTTTCAGCACGGGTATCGGTTTATCTTCGGCGGATCCTACGGCGACTACGACGTGGAGTTCGTCGGTGCCCAGATTGAGAACTGGAACTCCAGATCCTCGGGCACCCTGATCCGAGCGTTGGCTTTCGACGATACCGCCGCGAATCCGGTCGTGTTCCCCGGGGGACTGGCGAACACACTGGCGTTTACGAACTCCCTGTACACAGCTGCCACCGCTGCTGGCGTGGAAGACAATGAGAGCGAGCGATTGCAGGCGGGGGCCACGTACTTCGTGACAGGATCATCCCGGTTCCAGGACTACCAGATCAACATCGGGACGAACCCGACTCGCAATAACTGGCGGTTCGGTCTGGGCTGGCGGCAGATGCGGCTGAACGAAGGCAGTACCGTGGGGATTACCGGGATCTTCGATGCCCTCGATACGGATAGTGGAGACGTGGCCCCGGCTCCGGGAAACGAGGTGAACGACGCCCTGTCGAACGGAGCCATCACCGGGGCGGGGTACACTCTGCGGTCGGGCACGGCAAATGGGTACAACGCCGTATTTCCCGGCGGGGTGGGAGTTTCTCCAGACACATTGCAACTCTATTACGCATCCGGCTCGAACAACATCCTCAACGGGGTGCAGGTTTGCGGCGGTTATCAGATTGCCTCCGAGAGTCTCCTCACCCTGGAAGTCTTCAGTCGAACCGGGATCTACCACAACTATGCTCAGGGGAATGTGGGCGAATACCTGATCGGCAGTGTGAACGATAATTCCGTCTATCAGCGGAATTTCTCGGCCAGCCGCAACGGAGTGGCCTTCGCCAGTTCGCTGGGATTCAAGGCCGCCGTGCCCGTGACCGATTACATCTCTTTCACCGCCGGGTATGAGGCGTTGTACGTCGCCAATGTCGCCCTCGCGTCCACCCAGTTAGGGGGCCTGTCCAACAGCCCCTTCGGGGATCGCCAGTATCATGTTCGCAACGGCGACAAGATCATTATCCACGGAGCCACACTGGGCCTGCAGGTGACTTGGTAAGTCGGGAGTCGGAGGTCGGGAGTCGGGAGCCAGAGGGGAGCCTCTGGCTTTCGTCGTTTCTGGCGAACGGCACGGCAACGCACTGGGTGAATTGGGGCAACACTTTTCTGCCTGAAAACCAATGACTTGGAAACCTGAGTTCTGGATCAGCACTCTGATTTTCACCACGAAAGACACGAAAGACACGAAAGATACGAAAGATACGAAAGACACGAAAAAGCAGAAGGGCAGTGGCTGATTCATCGAGACTGCATCCTGAACGACTGCTGACGACCGCCGAACGCTCATCAGGCTTGACGAGGAATCCTTCTATTTTCGTGTGTTTTGTGCCTTTCGTGGTTCCACTCGGGTGTGAGGGGTCCCCGTCCTTAAACCGAACAGTCGGGAGTCGGAGGTCGGGAGTCGGGAGCCGGAGGGGAGCCTCTGGCTTTCGCCATTGACTGGCGACCCGCTCCTCTGGCTCCCGACACTCTGGCTCCCGACACTCGACCCCCGACTCCCGACTCATTACGCTGGGCGACCCCACTGCCCCGCTCCCCGCTTGCTGCTTGCCATGACTTCTCCCGCCACGGCCCGTTCGCGTTCCAGCTCTCGCTCCCTGACCACACTCACCGATGTCGAGTGGCTCCAGTCCCTCTCCGAGACCATGCGCGCCCCCGCCGGTTGGCAGGCGGCCCTGCGGAACGGGGACATTCCCTCCGTGGCGAAACAGCTGCGTTCCCGGTTTGCCGCTTTCAAGAAGCTGGAGCTGATCTCTGCCCTCCGCTGGTCGGCGGACTCGGCACTCGATGCGCTGACGATCGAAGCCATCGACGAACTGGGTCATCTGTCCACACGCAAGGGGAAGCAACTCACCGAGTTATTCTCCGGAACGATCGAGGCCTGGCTCGACCGTCAGCCCCGGTCCGGCATCCCCAGCCTGCTCGACCAGATGCTGGCTTGCGTGGTGCTGCTGGAACGCGCCGCCCGTCTGTCCGATGGAGTGCTGGTGCGGCTGTGGCGGTTTGTCGAGGAACACACGGGGCAGGTCTCGAACACTCCCGGATCGCACCATTCCGCCGTGCGCGAACTGCTCACGACCGAGATGCAGCTGTTGAGACTGGTGGCGACCTCGGCGCTGCCGGTCAAGAAGTCGGATGTCCAGCCGGTCGTGACGGCGGTTCGGCAGTTCCTCGGGATGTTCGCCGATGCGGCGGGGAACCCGACTGCGGCGATGCACTCATCGTTGGGCGCGGCGGTGGCCTGCCTCGCGCGGCTGGACGGGGTGTTCGACCGGCTCGATCTGACTCTGGTGGACAAGAGCGATCGGCTGCGACTGGAGTCGCTGGCCTCGCGGGCGGTGGTGCTGTTCCCGGTCGACTGCTCCTGGGTGCCCTCGCGGACTCCGCATGAGTCGCTCGACTGGCTGCAGCGTGTGACTGGGACGTTCCACCTGTCGGAAGCGGAGTCCATCCAGCGGCTGCTGAAGGTGTGGTCGAAGACGAGCCTCGACACCGTCCCCGCAGGCGAAGCGGCTCCCGCGAAGTCCAAGCGGCGCTCTCGTCCGCTGCTCAAGAAGAAGCAACTCGTCTCGCACCAGTCCGATGCGTCGCGCTATGCCCTCCTGCATGGGGATTGGCGGGACTCGCGCGACCGCTGCGTCGTGCGGTATGCGGAGTCGCTGCCCTCAGTGGAGATTAGCGTGGGGGAACGCATGCTGGCTCGCGGAGACTGGCAGGCCAACGTCTCGGTCGGCGGCCAGACCTGGAGCGGCGGGGAGTGGAGCTGCAGCTGCTGGTACTCCGATCCCGGATCGGACTTCTGCGAACTCAAGTGGGAGCCGACGCCGGGAGTGACCGTCTATCGCCAGTTGCTGTGGTCGCGAGTCCACCGGTTCCTGGTGGTCGCCGATGAGCTGCGGGCTCCGGGGCAGACCGATCTCTCCATCGAGTCGAGGCTTCCGCTGACAAGCGGTTGGAAGGCCCTCGCCGATGGACGGACGCGCGAGTGGCAACTGCATCAGTCGCAGTCGGTGGTCCGTCTGTTTCCGATCTTCTGTGCCCAGGAGAAAGTCCACAACACGGACGGCGTTCTCCGCTGCGAGGCACACTCCATCGTGACCCGCAGCACAGCGGCCAGCACCGCGGTGTACAGCGCCTTCGTCATCGACTGGGACGCCGGGCGTCGGAACTCTCCGGTTCAGTGGGGCCCGCTCTCGATCGCCGAGGACGGCCAGCGCGTGCCGAAGCATCTCGCCTGCGGGGCTCGGTGGCGCGTGGCGGATGATCTCTGGATGGTGTTTCATCAGTTCGAAAAAGGCGACAGCGCCCGGTCGGCGTTGGGCCTGCATACCCACAATGAGACCGTCATCGCCCGCGTCCATGACGGGAAATACAAGTCGCTCGTCGAAGTCGAGTGACCGGATACCCGCCCGTAGCCACGTTCGCCAGAACGTGGGCGAACTGTGTCGAAATGATCGATCAGGATCGCCGCCGGGGACTGCTCGTTCCTTCGGCTGCGGGTTCAGCGCCGCCCACGTTCTGGCGAACGTGGCTACGGGGGGCGGGTGATCGTGGCGACCCCGGTCCAATCTGAAAAATCCCTGTTGGTGATTTTCCCGGTCGTGGATACATTCCCGCCCCCGTCGCTCGGAGGAGTTCTCCTCCACCCATTCCCCCCGCATCCTGCCGAGTCGAGACCGCCCATGCGCACTGCCGCACTGCTCTCACTCCTGTTCAGTCTCTTGCTGCTGGTTTCCGGCTGCCAGAGCTTCGACCCGACCCGGCTGTGGAAGTGGAATCGGGGAGAGAACTACATGAACGATGACGGGCAGTTCAGCATCCCCCCCGCAGCCCCAGTCACCCCCTCACCCGCACCGGAAGTCGAACGCCCCGAATAGGGACTCGCCCGACCGTACGGCAACTCTGTCGGCGGTCTGTCACGGAGGACAACCCCATGCGACGCGATACCCGTAAACAACCCTGGCAGACGTTTCCGTTCTGGTTCCTGATCCTGTCCGGCCTGGCGATCACCGTGGCCTGGAAGCTGGATTTGCTGAGTTCGAGGGCGACGCCGGTCGCGTCGGACACGGATTCGATGGAGGTGGAGCAGTCTCCCGATTGGGCCACTGCGGCCCCGAAAGAGGCGACCGCCGAGGCGCTGGATGGGCAGACCGAACCCACGGTCGGCGAAGTCTCTCCGCGATCGTTCCCGAACGAGACGGACGCCGATCTCGCCTCCGTTCCCGAACCCCGCGAGGCGACGCCGAAGTCGAAGTCCTCGTCGATTGCCAACCCGTTTTCGAGGACCGATGCCCGCCTGGTGTCGGCCCAGCGCGAGAAGCCGCCCTCGACGGCCTTTACCCCCTCCAAGAACCTCGCGGAAGACGCGCAGCCGTCCCTGCCCGCTTCCGCGAAGAGCCCCTTTGGTCCTCCGAAAAGCGAGTTTCAAGGGACTCGTCCTCGCAATTCCAACGGTCAATCGGCGAAAAATGCCACTGGGGCCGACGAGTCGACAACAAACCAAAAAAATCCGGACACCCACACGCAGACCGCATCCATCGATTCGACCCCGGCTCTGGATGCCGAGGCCCTGGAACAGCCGGCCCCTCGTCATGCGATGGGGCTGCGGTCGAAAACCGCCCCGGCGGACACCGAGGCTCCCCTCGATTTTGCGGAGATCGATCAACTCATCGCCGATGGCGAAGATGTCGAAGCCAACTTCCAATTGTCGAACCTGTACTGGAAGCGCCCCGAGATTCGTGACCAGTTGATGAAGCGGCTGAGCGTCGTGGCCTACCGCATCTATTTTGCTCCCCAGCCGCACTACATGGACGGCCATGTGATCCAGCCGGGCGACGTGCTGCAGAACGTTGCCAAGGACTACGATGTCTCTTGGGAATACCTCGCCAAGTTGAACCGCACCGACGCCAAGAAGATCCGCCCGGGTCAGAAGCTCAAGGTCATCAAAGGCCCCTTCGCCGCCGTGGTCGACCTGAGCGACCGCGAGATGACGGTCCACTCGCACGGCCACTACGTCGCCCGCTTCGAGGTCGGCATCGGCCAGGACAGCTCCTCCCCGATCGGCACCCTGAAGATTCTGGAGAAGCTCCGCGACCCGACCTACTACGGCCCCGAGGGCGTCATCGACCACGACGACCCGCTGAACCCGCTCGGCGAATACTGGCTCGACCTGGGCGACACCTACGGCATCCACGGCACGATCGACGAATCGTCGATTGGCGAGGCCGAATCGCAAGGCTGCATCCGAATGAAGAACCGCGACATCGCGGATGTGTACGACCTGCTGACGGTGGGTTCGGAAGTCTTGATCCGCCGGTAGTGTGTGGGTCGCTGCGTTCGCCAGAACGCGGGCTCCGGATCTCGGCGTTCGCCCTACGGACAGACTTCAGGAGTCGGCAGCGATGAGGGGACGCTCGTGCCCCACCAATTTCAACGGGAGAGGTCGCTGCACTCGCCAGAGTGTGGGCCACCCGCGTTCCGGCCAACGCAGCGACAGCGGCGTCCCCGTGTCTGGACTGCTTGTCACCCAGCAATATTGCCGAGGTTACTTTCCGTCTCCAACCGAGCGAACCACCGCAGCCGGACGGCGACGTACAAACAGCATCGCAAAGGCTCCCGCAGCTGCGGCCAGAATCATCCACAGTTTGGATTCTGGCTGTACGGGGGAGGGTTCCTGAATGTCGGTGGCGAAGGTGTCGTCCACATCCACTCCGAGGGCGTCCGGAATCAACGGTTCCTGGGGAGGCAAGGGAGCCACCAGCAAGGGCATGCGGTCTGTCGCGACATCGTTCAGGTTTTGATCCCGCCAGTTCTGGGCGATCGCCAGAGGTGACGGGACAGTCGGTGGGCTGTCCGCAGACATCAACGCCCCCGCGGGAGTCTGAGACTTCGAGTGGAATTGACCAGGCACCAAGCCAGGAGTCTGAGCTGCGGGTGCCTTCGCTGTCGGGAGTCCTGTCGACGAAACAGCGGCCTTGTCGTCCGGGACGACTTCGGCGGTCCGACGACCGTCTTTGGCCGTGGCGATGCCGGGAGGCATCTCCCCCGCGGAATGTCCTCGGTCGAGCGGCTCATTCTGGGCATTCCGCCATTGCGGTCGCGAGCCTGGAAACTCCGGATTGAGACGTGACCCGCGAGACGATGGACCCGGCTTGATGCGCATCGGTGGCTTCGAAGAGGACTCCGTGGCGGACTCCTCCCACGGGTTGTCGATGGTGACTGTCGAGGCGGGTTCTTCCAGGGGGAGCCCCTCGGTCTGGCGAGACACGGGCTGGGCCACGGGGTGCGACTTGTCGACGCTCGTATGGGCCGTACTCGAATGGGCCGTACTCGCCTGTTGAATCTCCTCGCTGCGGACCTTCATTAAGATCGACCGCACGATGTCCGTCGGCTGCTCCTCACCCGCCACAAAGAACAAGTCCTCGCTGTCTGCGATCCGCTGGGCGAGTAGAGACACGCGGTAAGCCGATCGGAATTCTCCCTTGTTGACGAGCGATTTCGCCTGCGCGAGGAGCATCCGGACCCGGGCCTTGGCTTCCACTTGCCGGGCATCCTCTGGCTGCGGTTGTGACGCCACGGATGTCTTGGTCTTCGCGGTCCTGGGAACCGTTGTCACACGAGTGGGCGAATCGGAGGTCTCCGGAGAAGTCTCCTGATCGTCCAGTCGCACTTTCGCCGCGGAGCGACGGGGCTCCGTGGAACGAGCGGTCGTCGGGGCCTGCTTGGCCCAAGGATGCTCGCTGACATCGTCGAAACTCGCTCTGCCGGGGCGAGACTTGGGATTCTCTGAAGGGGTGTGAGTGGCTGCCGGACCACCTGGGCGAGCCGGTTTCTGGACTCTGACAGTCGCCTCGTCCTCCGCTTCGTCGAACAGGCCGGTGGCCACCGGTTCACGCTTCAGTGATTCCGAGTGAGGCTTCGCCGTGTCGACCACGCCCTCTTGTTCGTCCGAAACGGGCTGCACTCGGCGGTCCAGGGAATCACCCGCCCAGCCTGCGGTCTTCAGATTGTGGAGATCCCGTGGAGCCCGGCCCGGGCCAGTCTTCGCAATGGCCACAGCCTCCGACTCGTCCCCCTGATCCAGCGACGCGGTCGCCTGCGGAGAAAATGAACGCTCGTGACTCGCCGTCGCTGAACGATCCTTCAGTTTCAGAACCCCGGTCTCCTGCCGCTTCCGCTCGGCGACGTGTCGTTCGGCTTCGATGGCATCACGACCGGCAGATTCCGGCAAATTCGATGACAAGTCTCGAGATCTGGATGTGCATCCGCACAACGCAAACCCGGACAGGCACGTCATCGCCACAGCGGTAAACCAACGATTTCGATCACGCAATGTGTTGCGCATGGACACGTCCCCCCAGACGTATAGACTCAACTCTTCTCGTCGTATCGTCTTGTGGGGTTCTACATCGTGAAACGATTCTTCCCGTGATACCGATTTTTCCGTGGATGCCTGATGGTCAGGTCGCAACAACCACCAACTCCCCACTCTTTCTCCCGACAGTTTTCGATGCGCAGCGATTGCCGGATCACGAAGCGACTTCGAGATTTGGAAGAAAAAAACGCATGATCTGTTGATCGATTCCCTCGGTTCGGAGACGATGCGGACCGCCGGTTTCGTATGTGCCTCGTTCCAGTGTGCGAGGAGGGATGGTTTGGTGCTGGACCAATCCCACGAAACCGAACTGCAAGCGGTGGGTTCCGATCCTTCTCCACAGGTGTTTGACTGATGTCACGTTTCATTTTCACGAGCGAATCGGTGAGCCAGGGGCATCCCGATAAGGTGTCTGACCAAGTCTCCGACGGTGTGCTCGATGCGCTGCTGGCTCTCGATCCAATGGCCCGAGTGGCCTGCGAGACCCTCTGCACCACCGATTTCGTGTGCCTCGCCGGCGAAATCACCTCGACCGCCCGCGTCGACTACGCAGCCGTCGCCCGTAAGGTGATCCGCGACATCGGCTACACCAGCAGCGACATCGGCTTCAACGCCGACACCTGCGAGGTGCTGGTCAAGCTGCACTCGCAAAGCCCGGATATTGCGATGGGCGTCGACCGGGACGGAGCCGGGGACCAGGGGTTGATGTTCGGTTACGCCTGTGACCAGACAGCGGAGCTGATGCCGCTGCCGATCGCCCTCTCGCACCGCATCCTGAACAAGCTGACCGAACTGCGGCACACGAAGGCCGTCGATTGGCTGCGCCCCGACAGCAAGAGCCAGGTCTCGATCGAGTACGCCGATGGCCAGGCCGTCGGGATCACCGCCATCGTCGTTTCGACCCAGCATGCCCCGAATGTCGATCAGCCCGAGATCGAAGCCTACATCAAGCAGCACGTGATCCCCGCGACTGTGCCGACCGCCTTGCTCTCCAGCAAGACGCAGTACCACATCAACCCGACCGGTCGCTTCGTGGTCGGCGGACCGCACGGGGACTGCGGCCTGACCGGACGCAAGATCATCGTCGACACCTACGGCGGCTGGGGCCGTCACG
>JAYWFM010000448.1:0-7543 GCA_043778825.1 Planctomycetota bacterium
TCGAGGAATAACTGTCTGATTGTCGCCTTTCGCTCCGCGAAAGGCCGGTCTTTCGCGGAGCGAAAGACGACTCTTGTTTCTCGAACGATGCTTACGTCCAACGCTCGCGGTCGATAGGGGAGTCGGGGCGGTGAGGCGGGAGACGCTCCGCTTCGAAGACTTCGCGTCGCCGCTAAACGGGGGGAGCAGCGAGCGGGGCCGCGTCAGCCCCCCGAGTCCGATCGACGTGCTCCGACCACACAGCGGTCAGTGAGCGCCACCACCCCGGCACGGCGAACTGACATCCGCCGCTCGCTGCCCCCAAGCCCAACGGGGAATCGCCGGTTGGCCCCCCAGTATGCCAGAAGCTCAAGACGCGAGTCATCCTGCCAGAACCTCTTCCGGCTCACGCCGCCTCGGTAGCCCAAAGCGGCAACCAAGGCCACCCCGTGCTGCGTGACGTTGTAGACGCCATCGGCGATGTTCAAACGCGGCTGGCGTGACATGGCGTCTCACCGATCCGGGGTCAGGCATTTCGGAATTTCGGAATTGGCCGAAGGGTAGCTGTCCCTGACCACAAACCACAATCCGGCCATTTCCGAATTTCCGAAATGCCTGACCCCATCTTGCTCGAAACGGCTGCTGTTCCTTGTCCCGCCGGGACAGCCGAAAATAGCCCACCGATTCATCGGTGGGCCAGGTCGGGTCTGGCTAACGCAGCCCCGTCAGGGGCGACAGAAACCGTCGCCAAACCGACTTGATCGGCAACTGCCAGGCGTGGTCTTGTCGCCGCTCGCCACGCCCTTCCTCAAAGCCGTCAGGGCGTGCCACCCGACCGCCCTAGAAATCCCTCTTGTTCCTGCGTCACCCAGACGTTCAAAGCAACGTCTGGGCCACCCCGCGGCCCCGCGTGGCCTTTGACTTTTGTGGCTGGGGGAGCGGTCGGCGGCGGGTCTTCTCGGGGAGGGCGTTGAGGCGTTTCTCGATCTGGTCGAAGTAGACTTCGGCTGTGGTGCGGACCTCGGGGGCCAGGTTCTGAAGAAACCGCCGGTCCCCCTTGTGGAGAGCGACCAACGCCTCATACCACGGGCGAAGCCGCGCATCGTGCCCCTGCTCGCGAAGGAAGGCGAGGAGTTGTTCGCCGTAGTTCAGGTGCAGCAGAACGGCGATGGCACGGTGCCAGTCGTCGATGCTGTAGTCCGGGAAGCTGTTCTCGGTGAAACTGAAAGCTCGTGCGAGCGATTCGCGAGCCTGGCCCCAGTTCTCAGCATACGTAGCGAAGAGCGCGTGGTGGAGTTCGACCGAGTCTTTCCATTCGGGGGTGGCGAGCGACTGGAGGCGTTCGAATCGCGGTCGCGCTGCTGGACCTTCGCCGAGAAAGTCACGGTGCAGAAACAGCAGATTACTCAGTGAGATTTCATGATTCGGTTCGAGATAGCCAGCCTTCTCAAAGGCCGTGGCCGCGTCTATAAACCGACACAGGTGATCACAATAAAGGGATCCGAGGTTGTTCCACGGCAGGGCATCATTGCCATCCCGTGCGATCGCTTCACGGTACGCTGCTTCCGCATCGTCATACCGGCCCAGATGGTCTCGGAGCAGATTCCCGAGGTTGTTCCATGGCATGGCATTATTGCCATCCCGTGCGATTGCTTCGCGGTACGCTGCTTCCGCATCGTCGTACCGCCCCAGATTGTCTTGGAGCAAATTCCCGAGGTTGTTCCACGCTATGGCATCTTTGTCATCCAGATTGATCGCTTCGTGGTATGCCGCTTCCGCTTCTGCATACCGGTGGCCCAGATGGTCATGGATCAAAACCCCGATGTTGTTCCACGGGCGAGCATCATTGCCATCCCGTGCGATCGCTTCGCGGTATGCCGCTTCTGCCTGCGGGAATCGGGCGAGTACGACGTGCAGGTCATAGCCCCAATTGAGCCAAGTCCGTGCCGGGGCGGAAGCACTCGGACACAACATCTCACGAATTCGGGACATGGCGTGATCGGGGAGAGCAGCCCCGACCGAGGGGGGCATGGTGTCGATGAGGAGCTGCACGCAGGCTGGCGTCGGGGCCTGGCCGATGGCTGCGATCCAGTCGTCCAGTTCACCGGGCTCGGCCAGCTGTCCCCACGCCAGCCGATTCGCCAACCATTCAGCGGCGTCTGCCTCGTCACTCCTGTCATCGCTCGGGCGAGAGGCTGTGATGCTCTCCAGGACTTTGCGAACCTCCTTTTTCGTGAGCTTCTCTCTCGCTGCCAGACGGTTTCGGTCGCCGGATTGAAACAGCTGGCGATCCCCGAGGACTTTCCGTGCGAAATCTTCGGGGTCGATCCCCGCGTTGCCGGGAACCAAAGCCATCAGCTTCTTCCGCAGGTCGTCGAATGCGATGGTCGCCGGGGGGAGTTGGGAGAAGTCGATCACCTCCTCCAGCCTGCGGCGGGCTTCCTTCTCTGTCTGGCGCAGGGCATCGAGTTCGGTATGCCGCTGGAGGTCACGCCCCTCGCCGTCATTGAGCGTCCCGACCAAGGCGCGAGCCCACAGATGACGATCGGGGCTGAAGTTCCGTTCGGCGAGCATCCGTTGAGCCAACCGCGACCGGTCATCCTTCTCATAGAACGATTCAATAAACCGCGTCAAGAACTCCACTTCGCGCTTCTTGCGGCGCGAGGAACTCCGCATCAGGAACCAGACGTTGAAGAACCGCTCGGAGATTTGGTAGCCAGTCGACGACTCGCCGTGTAGAGCCACGCGCTCGATGAAACCGATCCGTTCTAAACGGTCGAGTTGTGGGCTGATGCCGGTGATCGGCAGGCTGGTGGCGTCGGCCAGTTGGCGGGCGGTGACGGGGTCCCAGTGGTTGGCGACCGCGCTGCCCACGACCTGCTGCTGGGGCGAGAGTTCCTCGAAGCGGGCCTTGTAAAGCGGGGTGACGCGGTCGAGCAGATTCTCCAGATCGCCGAAGACCGTATCGGCGAAGTCCTCGGCATACAGAAAGAAGAGCGTGACCGTGGTGCGGGGATTGCCGCCGGTCAGCTGCCGCAGCACGCTGAGCCGGTGCGGGTGACGGGTGATGCGGTCGCGGATGGTCGTGTTGCCGAATTTCTCGGCCAGCGTGAGCATTAGCTGTCGCATCTCTGCGACGCTGAGCGATGGGAGATAGTGGGTCTTGAAGTGGTCGTAGAATGCCGCTCCGTAGTCCTGGCTCTCGGGCGGCGGGCTGGGACTGGCCCCGATCAGGAGTGGACCACCAGGCCGCATCAGCAGCTCGCGGAGGACGTGCTGTTGCTGTGCAGAGATGCGTTCGAAGACGAGTTGGAGGTTGTCGACCAGCAGGACTGGACGGCGTTTGAGAGTCTTGGCCTCTGAGAGGAAGGCGTCGAGAATCTCGGACTGGCCCTCATCCAGTGCAGCTGTCGAACCGGGCCGTGACTCCAGCTTTCGCACGAGGTCATCGATCCGTTTTGGGGCGACCGTATCACCAGCCTTCTCACAAGCATCGGCCAGCGAGTCGAGACAGTTCAGCCAGAACTTCGACAGGCGATCGACGGCGTATTGCTCCTCGGCAAAGACGAGCGGGATGTAGACCGCCGACAGTTCGGCCTGTGTTCGAAGTTCAGCTGCGATGCGGGCGAGCAGCGTACTCTTGCCCATGCCGCGCTGGCCGATGATCAGATGATGCTGAGCGCGGCTTTTGGGTTTCTCGGACGCGATGTCAGCCATGATGCGATCGAACACGGCCTGGCGTGCGGCGAACGAGGCGACGATCTCCTCGTCCGACAACCGCGACGGGTTGTAGAGGGAGAGCTGGCTGATGCTGAGTTTGCGAGGGGTGGTCGTCATGGCGTGTCCTACGTAGCGTGGGCTTTAGCCCGCGTTTCCTCGAAAGTAACGCACATGCGTGGGCTAAAGCCCACGCTACGTCCTTCATGCTATGTAGCGTCTGTGCCAGTAGTCGCGGAGCAGGAATGAACGAAAGGCGTACCGGCCCTGGCTTTCGAGCAGATACCCGTCTCGCTGCAACAACTGCAACAGCCGAGCGAGTTCTTCCTCGACGGTTTGCGAGTCAGCTGTCGGCTTTTTCTTCATGAGGGCGTTGAGGCATTGCTGCCGCGTCCGCCCCTGGGCATGCTGGCACAAGTGATTGAGAATGGCTTTCGCGGCGGCGGCGACATCGGCTGTGAACTGCTCGTCGAGCCGCTGCCGCCAAGTGTCGAACTCGGCGAGATGCTCCGGCCCCAGCAGTCGGGCGAACGCCTGATCGAGAATCGCCAGGTCGGCCCGCACCGCGCCGAGGTCTCTCATTGCATGAAACACGATCTGGAGATGGTGCGGCAACGGCCAGCCGACGCGGGCGATGATCTGTTCTCGGATCTCTGGCGACAGCGGCAAGTCGTTATCTCGCCCCAGCCGTTCGAGAAACGACTGAGCCTCCTGCGGTGAGAGGGCATCGAGCGAGAACGCTGTGAGGTCATTGATCGTCTTGCCCAGCAGCCGCTCCTCGACGAACCCCTCCAGTCCGATCGAGCCTAGAAAGACCCAGCGGATGTGCCGCCGGTAAGTCTGCCGCAAAGCCCGTAGCCAGTGCAGTAGCTGGGACACCCGCTGCGGCCCGTGGTCGGCCTTGGAGAGTGCCAGCAGAATCTCGGGCATCTCATCGATCGCGATCAAGACTTCTTTGCCGTCGGCTTCGATCTGCTGGAAGACCTTCTCCACCGCTTGGGCCAGCGTCGACTGGCCTTCGGCAGAGTCTCCGAGTTCCAGGTCGAGACCGACACTGACCTTGGCCAGACCGATCGCCTTTCTGGCATTCCGCATCCAGAGCTTGATTCCGGTGATGGTGTCCGGCTGCAGCCCGGTGGCCAACAGCGATTCGAGCAGCTTCTCCACGAACGACAACTCGTCTGCTTTGTCCTCGACGTTGAGGAAGACCGACTTACGCCCCTTCAGCCGCCACTCTTCGCAGAGTCTCAGCACCAGCGAAGTCTTGCCAACCCGCCGGGGAGCGTTGATGCGAAGATTCGCCCCTTGCTCCAACTCGTGCAGCAAGCGGCTGAGTTCCTGGGGGCGATTGAAAAAATCGTCCCCCTCGGTGGGTGATCCGGTGATATTTCTCATGCAGTCATGGTAGCACGACAAATGTTGCAGTCAATATCCAGCTTTGAATAAGTACAACAATGTATAAGTAATTGGGTTGTGCGTGATCCGCTCTCCAATGCAATCTGATTGGGATGATGGCTGGGCTGGTCTCAATACCCCAGGTTCGGCATCAGCCAGCGTTCGACTTCAGCCACACTCTGGCCGCTGCGGGTGGCGTAGCTTTCGACTTGGTCTTTGGTGATCCGGTCGACGCTGAAGTACCGGGCGGCGGGGTGGGCGAAGAGCAGGCCGCTGACGCTGGCGGCGGGCCACATGGCGTAGCTTTCGGTGAGGGTGATGCCGGTTTGGGTTTCGGCGTCGAGCAGGTCGAACAGCTGGCGTTTGCGGGTGTGGTCGGGGCAGGCGGGGTAGCCGTAGGCGGGGCGGATGCCTCGGTACTTTTCCTCGATCAGGTCGGCGCTAGAGAGCCCTTCGGTCTGGCCGAACCCCCACGCTTTGCGGGCCTCAGCGTGGATGTATTCGGCGAACGCCTCAGCCAGCCGATCGGCCAGAGCCTTGGTCAGGATCGAGTTGTACTCGTCGTGGTCGGCCTCGAAGACCTTGGCCAGTTCATCACAGCCGTGCCCCGACGTGACGGCGAAGGCTCCGAGGTAGTCCTGGCGACCGCTCTCTTTCGGAGCGATGTAATCGGCCAGTGACCGGAAGTCCTTTTGGCCGGGGCGTTCCCATTGCTGGCGGAGTTGGGGGAAGGGGAGGGGATGCCTAGGGCCTAGGGCTGAGGGCCTAGAGCCAGAGGAGGGGGGCTGATGGCTGATGGCGGATGGCTCATGGCCAGAGGCCTCTGGCTCTTGTCTCTCGTCTCTCGTCTCTCGTCTCTCCGGCACGAGCATGTATCGGCCCGACACTTCCTCTAGGATCTTGGCCTCTTTGAGATATCCCAGCGACTTGGCCACCGTGGAGGGGAAGACATTCTTCGGCTTCACCGCTTCCACGATTGTGTCAGCTGTGAACGGACCGTTCTGAGCCTCGACCGCGTTGAGGACCAGCAGTGGGTCGCGGGTCAGACCCAACTTGATCGTGGCGAGGTACGCGCGGAATCTCGCCGCCGGGGACGGTTGAAGGGGGAGGGTTGAGGGTTGAGCGACCGGACCTTTGCCCTTGCGTTTCCCCTTCGACTTCGGCGTGAACCGATCCCCTCGGGGGCGAGGCACCTGCACGACAATGTCATCCCCGACCGAGTTCGCGGGCCAGAACCCGTACACGCCCTTCGCGGTGAACAGCTTCTCGGCAATGATGCGGTCGAGCAGTTGGTTCGCGTCGTCGAAGAGCTTCTTGGCCTCTTCGCCGACAACGGGGTCGGAGAATATCTGCGGGTACTTCCCCTTCAGTTCCCAGGTCTGGAAGAACGGCGACCAGTCGATATACGTCCGCAGGACATTGAGGTCAGCTTCGATCGCCTTCGTCCCCGTGAAGGCAGGCGTCGGAATATCGACGGTGGCCCAGTCGGACTGGAACCGGCGATCAAGAGCCTGTGAGTACGGGACCAGCGACTGCTCGGAACGCCTCGCGAAGCTCGCGCGGTCGCGCTCTTGATCGGCTCGGACCTGGACCATGTAGGCATCTTTCGAATCGGGATCGAGCAGCTTTTCCACTGCGGGGACGGACAGCGAGGCATCAACCACATGCACCACCGGGTGTGAGTATTGCGGTGAAATCTTAACCGCAGTGTGTTTGGACGAAGTGGTCGCCCCGCCGATCAGCAGCGGGATCGTGAACCCGCGCCGCTGCATTTCGCGAGCGACGGTTTGCATCTCTTCCAGCGACGGCGTGATGAGGCCGGAGAGGCCGATGATGTCGACCTTCTCGGCGATGGCGGTCTCCAGAATCTTGTCGCACGAGACCATCACGCCCAGGTCGATGACCTCGAAGCTGTTGCAACGCAGGACCACGCCGACGATGTTCTTGCCGATGTCGTGGACGTCGCCTTTGACCGTGGCCATGACGATCCGGCCCTTGCCCTTGGCATTCTCGTCCTTGCCGGCCTCGATGAACGGCAGCAAATGCGCGACCGCCTTCTTCATCACCCGCGCCGATTTGACCACCTGGGGGAGGAACATCTTGCCCGACCCGAACAGGTCGCCGACGACGTTCATGCCGTCCATCAGCGGGCCTTCGATGACCTCGATCGGGCGGGGGAATAGCTGCCGCGCCTCCTCGGTGTCGGCGACGATGTCGGCGTCGATGCCCTTGACCAAAGCGTAGGACAAGCGCTCGCCGACCGGCAGCCCGCGCCATTCGGCGAGCTTTTTCTCCTCCGCCGCGTCGGTCCCGCGAAAGCGCTCGGCGAGCGTGACCAGCCGCTCGGTGGCATCGCCGCCGTTCTTGGGCTGCCGGTCGAGGATGACGTCCTCGCACGCCTCGCGCAGCTCGGGGTCGATTGCGTCATAGACGTCGAGCTGTCCGGCGTTGA
>JAYWFM010000449.1:0-7492 GCA_043778825.1 Planctomycetota bacterium
AGCCTTTAGGCTGCTCCGGAGCAGCCTAAAGGCTGAACTCCAACCCCGATCCTGAGTCCTGACAAGGCACTCACCTCTCTGAAAGCCCGCGATTGTGGAAGGACTCTCACTCATGTGGATCAGACCCCGTACGACGGATGTCCTCGTCAGTCTCTGTGTGTTCGCAATACTCTGCTTGCTGTCACCCCCACTTCCCGCTGAGGACTGGCCGCACTGGCGAGGCCCGAACTCCAACGGCATCTCGACGGAGACCGGTTGGAACTTAAAACAAGGGGGCAAGAGCGGCACCCCGGTGTTGTGGAAGACCAACGTCGGCACCGGGTATTGCACGGTCTCCGTCGCCAGCGGTCGACTGTTCACGATGGGGCATCGCAACGGGGAGGAGACCCTCTACTGCTTCGATGCCGAAACCGGCGAGGAGAAATGGAAGCACCCCTATAAGGCTCAGCTCGTGGCCAACCTTCACAAGGGCGGACCGGCTGCGACGCCGACTGTGGACGGGGACGCCGTGTATGCAACCAGCCGCGATGGCCGCTTGATGGCCTTGGAAGCGGCGACCGGCAAGCCGCTGTGGGAACAAAGCCTGACGGAGCAGACGAAGACCAAGGTGCCCGAGTGGGGGTTCAGCTCCTCGGTCGTAATCGAGGGGAATCAACTGTTGGTCGAGTCGGGCGGCATCGCCAGCTTCGACAAGGCCACCGGCAAACTCAACTGGCACGCCGGTCCGCACAAGGTCGGCTACGGCTCGCCCGCGGTGTTCACCCATGAGAGCTATCGCTACGCGGTGAGCCTCAACAACCAGACGGTCCAGGTCGTCAACCTCGTGTCCGGCGAGGAAGTCGCCTCCAGTGAATGGCGGACCGACTACGACACCAACTCGACGACCCCGATCATCAGCGGCGACGAGATCTTCATCTCCACCGGTTACAAGCGAGGCTGCGAATTGCTGAAGTTCGATGGCCACAGCTTGAAACAGCTCTACGAGACCAAGACGATGGCCAACCACATGAACAACAGCGTGCTGTGGGAGGGTCATCTGTACGGGGTCAGCGGCAACTCGCATACCCCGAGCCAGTGTGCCCTGCGGTGCGTCGAGTGGAAGACCGGAGAGCAGAAGTGGTCGCAGCGCGGGTGCGGGGCGGGGTCGTTGATTCTGAGCGATGGGAAGCTGATCGTGCTGAGTGATCGCGGGCAACTGGCCATCGTGAAGGCGACGCCCGAGAAGTTCGATACGATCGCCCAACAGGAAGTCCTGACCGGCGAGTGCTGGACCTCTCCGGTTCTGGCGAACAAGCGGATCTATTGCCGGTCGTCCGATGGCGATGTGGTGTGTCTGGATGTGAAGTAGCCACGTTCGCCAGAACGTGGGCATGGACCAGGAATCATGGAGGGCAATATGGGACGAGTCATGCGAAAGTGGAGTGGCCAACGAGACGGTGTTGCCGGGAGGGCGAAGCTCCCGCTAAGCCGCGAGCCGGAACCCGAGGTCGGGTGTGTCGTCTTTCGCTCCGCGAAAGAACGGCCTTTCGCGGAGCGAAAGGCGACACTCATTCTGGCACTCTGTCTGGCGATGGGCCTCTGCGCCGCCCCCCTCTCCGCCGCCGATTGGCCGCAATTCCTCGGCCCCGACCGCACCGGTATCTCGACCGAGACCGGCCTCATCGACGCCTTCCCGGCCGGTGGTCCCGAGATCCTGTGGCGCGTCCCCGGCGGAGTCGGCATGTCCGGCATCGCCATTGCCGATGGTCTGGCGGTCACACTGGTCCAGAAGGCCGACCGCCAGTGGATCATCGCCTTGGACGCCACCACCGGAAAAGAGAAGTGGGCCAGCGACCTCGCCCCGGCCTATGAGAACGCGATGGGCGATGGCCCCCGCGCGACGCCGACTCTCATCGATGGCACAGCCTACCTCTACACCGGCGAGGGCATCCTCGTCGCTGTCGACCTCAAGTCGGGCGACATCCGCTGGAGCCACAACGTCCCGGTCGAGCAGAAGGTGAAGCCGTCCGAGTACGGCATGTCCTGCTCCCCGCTGGTGACCGACACGCATGTCATCGTCACCGTCGGAGCACCGGGGGCGACTCTGATCGCCTTCGACTGCAAGACCGGCAAGCAAGCGTGGACCGCTGGCCAGGGCACCCCTGCGGGCTACTCCTCGCCCGCGTTGCGAACTCTCTCGGGAGTTCCCCAAGTTGTGGCCTTCGCGGGTGAACAGACCATCGGCGTCCACCCCAAGACCGGTACTCAGTTGTGGAGTTACCCGTTCGTCACCGACTTCAGCTGTAACACCGCCACCCCGATTGCCGTGGATGGCAATTTGTTCCTTTCCTCGGGAGAGTCTCACGGCTGCGTGCTGCTCAAGGTTCCCGCCAAGTCGGGCGAGGTCACGGAGGTCTGGTCGTCGCTCGATTCCAAGAGCGTGATGCGGAACGAGTGGCAGACTTCGATTCACCTTGGGGCTTACCTGTACGGGTTCGACAACGTCGGCCCTGCCGGACCAGTCACGCATCTGACCTGCATAGAAGCCAAGACGGGGAAGCGGGTCTGGCAGCAAGTGCGGTTCGGCAAGGGGAACATGATCGCCGCCGATGGAAAGCTGTGGTGCAGCACGCTGGCCGGGGAACTGGTGATCGTGAAGGCGAGTCCCGAGAAGTTCGAGGAACTCGCGCGGGCCAAGGAGCTTGTCAAAACGCGGCAAGCTCCGGCGATTGCCAACGGGCGGTTGTACCTCCGCGATGGCCAGGAAATCGTGTGTGTCCACGTGAAGAAGACGAAGTGACCGAGCACGATGACGCGATCGTTCAAAGCCCTGGGGTTGCAACCCCAGGGCTTTCGCAAGTCTTCGAGTTCCATGTGGACGACACGCTCCACGGCACGCGGATCGACACGTTCCTCGCGCGGCACCTGCGCAATCATTCCGCCTGGCGATTGATGCGAATCGTCCGCGCAGGCTTGGTCCATGTCGACCATATCCAGGCCGACGAAGCTCAACGGGTCTACTCCGGGCAAACTGTCCGAGTCCATCTGATCGAGCCGCCCGACCGCGTGCTGGAGTCCGACCCGGCGGAGGTGCCGATCGTCTATGCCGACCCGTGGATGCTGGTCGTCGACAAGCCCGCCGGATTGATCGCTCATCCCACCGGCGAGTACCAGGTCAACAGTTTGGCGAACGTGTTGCAGACGCATGTCGACCAACTGACTCCGCTCAAGGGCCTGTTGCGACCCGGCATCGTGCATCGTCTCGATCGGCAGACGAGCGGGCTGATGGTCATCGGGCTGACACATCTCTCGCACCGCAACCTGTCGATGGGGTTCGAGGCGGGTCGTGTCTCGAAGAGTTACCTGGCCCTGACCGAAGGGGTACTCGCCCAAGACACCGGGAGCCTCAAGTTAGCCATCGGGCGAGCTGCGACGGGTCGGCACGTCCTCATGTCCTGCCGAGGTGACGCACGCGAGCCGCGCCCCTCACAGACCAACTACGAGGTCATCGAGCGGTTCCCGCAGCACACGCTGGTGAAGGCCACCCCGCTCACCGGTCGCAACCACCAGATCCGCGTTCACTTGGCCCACATCGGCCACCCGCTGATCGGTGACGAGTTCTACAAGGCCCACGGCCAGTTCCATCCGCTACGACCGAAGTTCATCCCCAACCCGGATGACCCCGACGAAGAGGAACCCGACCCCGGCTCGATCGAGACCGGCCTCCCGATCCGCCGCCACGCCCTCCACGCCTGCCGCCTCGCCTTCGCCCATCCGATCACCGGGCTGTGGATGGAGTTTCACAGCTCCCTGCCGCCGGACTTCGTGGAGACGATCCAAGTGCTGCGAGCGATGCCGTAACTGCGTTCGCCAGAACGCGGGCAATTCACTCCAGTGATCGCTACTTCGACTGTTGGAGTTCAGCCTTTAGGCTGCTTCGACCATGTTCGGCGATCAGGCACTACCAGACCCAAGACAGGCTAAAGGCTGAACTCCAACGGTCGAACCACAAGAGTTCGCCCAAGAGCAGCGGATTGCAACGCTGCGCATTCCGCAACGGTCCCGCCAGTATTCAGTGGCCCGCCAGTATTCAGTGGAGGGTCCAGTAGAGCGTGACCAGCGTGGTCACGGTCATCGCGGCGACGGTGTACGCGAACATCAGCGACAGCATGGTGCAGATCGCCTGCCCGGCTTCGGTGTCGTCGGCAGTGAACTGCGCAACATCGGCAGCCTGGAACACGTCATCGGAAGCGAGCGGAGCGGCGGGGATGTCCATGGGGCGGTCATCGGCAAGGAGGGTGAAAAGGGCTGGGTGCTGAATTCTGGCACGTCATTCCGGGGCTGTCGAGTGAAGACTGCTGGAACGGACGATTCGGCCACAATTCCTGCCGCTGAGACGCCGTAGGCGATGTCGCTCCGCGACTCGCGTTCCGCCCCGAGCAAAGCGTCTCACCCGCCCCAGACTGTATTGATGAAAAGTGGAGCGCCGCAAAAAACTCAAGAAACGCAAAAGGAAGAGGTCTCCCTTTTGCGTTTCTTGAGTTTCTTGCGGCCAATTCTGATCTGCGGGAGAAGACATCGCCAGCAGAATCCCAGCGAGCGGGTGGACGTGAGTCCCCCGTGTATGGGCGACGCGACCGAACAATACGGGATGGAAGGGCAGTTGAACGTCGATCAGCACGTTGGACTTACGTCCAACGCTCGCTATCGCCCCTGTAGGTCGGGCAACCGGGTCCGTCCTACTTCGCCAGTACTTCGGGAACGTGCCCCGTGCGGCGGGGCCAGCTGACCAGCAACGCCCCCAGCAGCACCAGTCCCACGTCGACCGAGTTGATGACCTTCGACCAGCGGTGCAGCGTCTGAAACCCCTGCGGCCGGGCCTGGCCCGGCGGGGTAATCATCTCCGCCAGGGGCAGGTAGACCACCAGATAATCAAACAACATCATCCCCAGCGCCAGCCCGAACAGCCCGAGTACGGCCCCGCGCCGCCGATAGGAGAGCTGCTCCCCCGAGATCGCCGAGCCGACCCACGCGGCACCGACCAGACTGAACCCCATGACGTAATAGGCCGGAAACCGAAGCGCCACCAACTGATCGGTGGTCGTCGAATCAATCTTGCCCGAGGTGGCCTGCTGGACCCCGTTGATGACGAACAGTACCGCCGCCCCCACCCAGGCGGAGGAAGCGAAGCGGGCGATGAGGAGGGCCAGGCGGGACATGGGTGGGAGATTTCGAGACTGGCGGGCGGGATGAGGTTCTCAGAGTAGCCAGCAACCGGAGGAGGGGCAATCGCTGACGCCGGGGGATCACTACGACTGGAAATGTATGCATGGTTGTCGCTGCTTTACTCGCTGGACAGCATGAGAGGCCATGTCTCATGAAACAACAGGGAATGAAGTTGCAGGAGATCTCCGTTTGATCGATGCATTTTCTCCGTCATTGGTTTCTCAGAGGGACTCCGAAAACGATCATCCGTGAATAGCGGCCCATCGCTCCGCCACTCGGTGACATGGATGTCATGCCCATAACCATCATTGAAACAGGTCAGCGGGTTCTGACCTTGACTGAGTTCTTGAACTGCCGACTTGAGCCGGCTCGAATAGGAAGGAAGTGGCTGCATCGGGAGAAGGATGATGTCGTTGCCTCGGACTTCCCATTTTCCTACGACATCGTGAGTCGATGGACCGGGATCTTCAAATTGGAAAAGACCGCACCCCTGGAAGTAGCAGATTTTTCGGGCATGAAACGTCCGATCGGAATGAAAATGATATTCGAGGCGTGGTACTCCGCAGGGAATCCCAGGTCGTTCTTCGTCCCAGCGATCGATCTCATCGACGCTCCCCACAGCCCATGTCCCCACCAGCAGCTGTTCATGGGCACTCAGCGGGCGGACCCACTCCCAGAACATCCAGGCCATCGGAAGCAACACCAGGCCGAGACAACCGACGACGAACCAACCGACATACTTCAGGAACCTGCGAAACGATTGTCGTCGGGAGCTGAGAGGGGTCGAGGAAAGCCACGCCTCGCCGGACAGCGGGGTGCCGGTGGGGATGTCGGTCAATTTCAGGTCCACCGTCATGTCTGGGTTGCCTGTCATCATGGGGGGCGATCCAGAAATACTATTATTGTTCCCTGAGAATCGATAGATCAGATGAATCGGTATTCGGCACAACTGGGGAGTGGCTCTTCCGGCCTGAAAGGCCATCCGTTCTCCCAGCCAGGGCTGAAGGCCCTGGACATCGGCGTCCTCAGTGACGGGAGGGCTGAAGGCCCGGCCATTCGTGAACATGGCGTCGTCAGAACAGCGAGCGAATGGCCAGCCCGTTGGGCCTTGGGACTCATCGGAGGGGGCCAGGGCCTTCAGCCCTGGCTATGAGAACGACCGACCCTTCGGGCCTGAAGAGACACCGGTGTTTGGCTTTTCCCAGGCTTTCGCACCTTGGAAGACCTGCCCTTTCCGCCCTGCGGTGTGGCTTTCAGGGGCGAGATCGAACTGCCTTGCGCGTGGCGGCAGTCTCCGGATGAGAAGTAGCCGCACAGGAACTCCTGAAGCGCCTGCTTCTCCTGTTCGTATGCTTCCGGAGTCATCCGCTGGCGCATCTCCGACAGGAGCGAAGCCTGCTCACCCAGTGGCCACGTTCCGTCAGACGGCGAGTAGTCCATTACCAGTCGACTCCGAGTCCGGCATCCGCAGCGGCGACTATCTCGTCATCGCTCAGCAGCGGCAGGTCGAGCCACGGATCATCTTCGACAATCTGTTGCAGGGCGACCCGCATGTTGATCGCACAGGGCTTCCCCGTACGACGGTATTGATTCCAAGCCAACCGCCAGCCCGGATTCTCGTGCGAGTATTCCGATGCCTGACGAGATGTTCCTTCGGCAAAGTACGATGTCACCGCGGACACCAGAATCAGGGCCTCCGCATCGACGTACTGGAAATGCGGGGGGCAAGCTTCGAGCAGCACCGGCTTCGATCCGTCCCACTCGCTGATCTGCCGACCGATTCCACGCAACTCCAGCTGTTCGATCAGACGCTGAGGATACTTGGCAACCACCGGACCCTGCTGGATGGCGATGTATGTGTTGCCGGTGATGGTCTGTGCCCGGTCCCGAAGAGAGGCCAAGTCGAGATAGAAGAGGGCCTTGTTGAGCACGACCGTATTGAGTCGACGCTGGGATGCAGCGTTCAAGACAGCTGCTGCTGCCTCGATCAGCCGATCACACTTTTCCTGAGCGTCCATCACCACACCTCATCCCATTGACCAGTCACACTATGGTACGGCGTGCGTGCGGTGTCGACAATGCGAGATGAAGCGTCGCTTCGCGAGGGAGACGCACCCCAGCGGTAGTTTGGAAATCAAGCGGCGAGGAAGACACTGTCCAGTTCACCGTTCTAATTCCGGTAGATCCAAGTGTCGGCAACCAATAGAAATGTCATGTTTTGCGACCAGTAGAAATGTCACATTCTGAGGTATCAGTGGCGGTCATCATGCGGTCTCCTTTTGGAGAT
>JAYWFM010000450.1:0-3127 GCA_043778825.1 Planctomycetota bacterium
GGCCCTGCCATCCGTGCGAAGAATTCGGGTTTGGATTTTCGCACGGATGGCAGGGCCGAGGCACGGACGGAATCCAGCCGGGTGTTGACGCACTTCGGCTCGCCTCGATCGGCTCGAAACCTCCCCCGTGCCGCATCCACACGAACCGGCAGTTTGTGCCGGAGATCGCCCCCAAAATCGTCCCGATCCCAGGACTCACCGCGAACTCTCATCGAGAACGTCAACCTCCTCCAGACTGGTGTTGTCGCCCGCTCCGCTGCATTCTAAAACTACCCGGAACTGGTCTCAGGAGGAGACCCTGCTGAATCTGCCCAGGTCGAAAGCAGTCCCCATGGATGGAAAAGATGAGGTTGACCCGCTGACCACCAGTCGGTGGTTCGATCGTTGCACCTTGCTCTGCATTGCCATCCACATGCTCGTGTGGACGGTGGTGCCGTCCGTACTCAATCGCAATTTGCCACTGGATGTCGTGGAGGCCCTCGCTTGGGGGCATGAATGGGAATGGGGCTACGACAAGCATCCTCCCATGAGCGCGTGGGCTGCGGAAGCGGCGACGGGACTCGGGAATGGCATCGACGCCCCCCTGTATTTCATGAGCCAGATCTGGATCGGCCTGGGTTTCTGGGGCATCTATCGCCTGGGCAAACGTCTGTACGGCCCCTCGGTGGGTTTGCTCTCCGTGCTGGCGATGGAAGGCATCCTGTACAACAATTTCACCAGCCCCGAGCTGAATGTGAACATCGTGCAGTTCCCGTGTTGGGCCTGGGCGTTTGACTCCTTCTGGCAGGGGGTTCACACGAAACGCCTCCGCTGGTGGTTTCTGCTGGGAGTCTGCACCGGTGTCGCTCTGCTGGGAAAATACTTGGCTGTGTTTCTGGCGTTGCCGCTACTGGCTTACCTGCTGGTGTCTCCCGCCGGACGAGCCGCCTGGAAGACACCGGGGCCATACCTCGCAGTGGTCACGGCACTCGGTCTGTTTGGGCCGCATTTGTGGTGGGCCGCTGAGCACGACTGGGTGACGGTGCTCTATGGAATGCGAAGGGCGGGTGGCGGCGGGGCGCGTCTCTGGACCGACCACCTGCTCAACCCGCTCACATTCCTGGCTGCCGTGCTGTTCAATGCGTCCTTGATCTGGCCGCTGCTGTGGTCCCTGCGGCGACATCTTCAGCCCCTTCGCCTGACCGAGGATCGGGACCGGTATGCCTGGCTGGTCGCGTGCGTGCCCGTCACCGCGCTGCTGCTGTTGTCATTCGCCCGAGGTCTGGCACTCAAGTCCATGTGGGGGATGCCGATGCTCGTGGCTTTCACCTTGCCACTGGCCGCCTCGTTTCGCAACCTGCCTCCGGGTCTCAAACATTGGCGGACCGTCTTCGCAGTCTGGGCTCTCCTCCTGACTGCTCCCGTAATCGGGTATGTGGCGGAATGGTCCGCCAGTCCCGCGCTGACCCATCACGCACGTCGCTGCGATTTTGACGGACCCGCATTGGCCTCCACCATCACTCCCCAGTGGCAGGACCGCTATGGCCAGCCGATCCCGTATGTGATTGGGGAGGTGTGGCTGGCGGGAAATGTCGGCTGGTACTCCGCAGATCGCCCCTCGGTCGTCATCTGGCGAGATGGTCCGCAAAGCCTGGACATCGATCGTGCCGAAATCCTCCGACGCGGGGCAGTCGTCGTGTGGTCCATCTCCGACCGCAAGGGACGCACACTCCCCGCCGACCAGCAGGAGGTGGACCACATCCGGGAGTATTACGGCCCCTTGATTCCGCAGGAAACCCTCACGCTCCCCGGACATCACGAGACGCCCGACATTCGCGTCGGACTGGCGTGGCTGCCCCCTCAGGGGACCGGCGTCTCTCCCGAATCCTCCCCGCCCCCCCGTCTGGCGGAACGGCCCGACGAGAGCGTTCCGTCCTCCGTGCGGTAGGCTCGCATCGGTCCCACCACGAGCCTCTCCTCGTCTGACCACAATACACTGGCAATCTCCATGGACACCATCCCTCTCCACTCGAATCGGACCACTCTCCCGACGCTGCGTCGGTGCAGTGTGGTGATCCCCGTCTATAACGAAGAAGAGGTCATCCCGGAACTCATCGATCGCCTGCAAGCCGCCTGGGACCAAACCCCCGCCGTCCACTGGCAGGTCATCTTCGTGGATGACGGCAGCCGCGACCGCTCCGCAGAACTGATCCAGAAACGGTCCGTGGAAGATCCCCGGATCGCACTCGTCAGGCTCTCCCGCAACTTCGGGCACCAGGCGGCCATCACCGCCGGGTTGAACCACGTCGAGGCCGACGCCGCGCTCATCATGGATGCCGACCTCCAGGATCCTCCCGAGGTGATTCCAGACCTCGTCCGGGAGTGGCTGGCCGGGGGGCAGATCGTCATCGCCCAGCGCCTGTCCCGCAAGGATCGCGGCTGGCGGGGACTGGCGTTCCGGCTCTACCACCAGACGATTCACTGGGTCAACGATTTTAAGATCACTCCCCAGGCCGGCATCTTCGGCCTGATCGCCCAGCCCGCTCTCGGCCACATCGTGGGTCTGTCGGAACACAACCGCTTCCTGCCCGGACTCCGCGACTGGGTCGGCTTCGAGCGTCGCATCGTCCATTACCATCGTGACGAACGCGCCGCCGGAACCCCCAAGCAGAGCTTCAAGAACCTCCTCCGCTACGCCCTCGATGGCATCTTCAGCTTCTCCTATAAGCCGCTGAGGTTGCTGGCCTACGGCGGAATCGCCAGTCTGCTGTGCGGTACGGGTTTGGCCCTGATTCGACTGCTCCAGGTCGCCAACGGGCAGGGTTGGAATGGCATCGATGGGACCAGTCTGCTCGCCGCGCTGCTGATCTGCCAGGGCCTGCAATTGCTGGCACTGGGGGTGATCTCCCAATACCTGGCCCGTGTCTGCGACGAGGTCCGCGCCCGACCGATGTTCCTCGTGAAAGAGACCCTCGGCCTCTCGCATGTCCAAGCCGACGGGCAACGCAAAGCGGCCTGACCGTCCCACCTCAGCTAATCGGAGGGAGAGGCCAGTGCTGTGAACACGATCGCAATCATCGTGGGGCACGTTTCCGACGATCCCGTGGCCCGTAGCTCACGTCGCTCCGCGACTGAGATTCCTCCCGCC
>JAYWFM010000451.1:0-7445 GCA_043778825.1 Planctomycetota bacterium
TCTGGGACAGCGTGTCGGCATCCTGTGGATCCTGTTCATCCTGTCAAATCTTCCTCGTCCTCCGGCCAAGTGGGGAAAGTCATCCGAGTGCTGCATTACTCCGTGCCTCCGTGTCTCCGTGGTGAATCTCTGCCTGATTTTCTGATGTACACACACACCGGCGACAGGCACCGAGCACTCCGAGTTGATACCTTACAGCTCGACTGGGAACATGGTCGAAGCGGCTTCGGTTCGCCGCGTCCTCTCCGGAAAGGGTTCCCCATGTCCACTGTCATGCAGCCGGAACAGCAGCTGAAGGGTTGGCTTCAGCAACTGTCGAAACTCATCGACGAGGTGGAAACCTGGGGACGCGACCTGGATTGGTCGACTCGCAGGATCGAGGTGAATCTGCACGAATCCGCAATCGGGAAGTACCAAGCACCGGCACTCCTCCTGCAGCACGAGGCGACGAAAGCCCTCCTGGAGCCGATCGCTCGATACGTCCCCGGAGCGAATGGAGTTGTGGATCTGTACATCATGCCCGCATACGACGATCTGGCGAGTCTGTATCTCAGCGATGATGGCTGGTCGGTTCGCTACGCATTCTCGGGAAGTCAATCGGGACAAAGCCGTCACGATGTCGATCCGATCCCATTGACACAAGAATCTTTTCGCGATGTGCTGGAGGCGATGCAGAGCAATGTCATCGCCTGAGCGAAGACTTCGAAAACAACCCGACGACAAAAAAAGCGTCTGAGACGGGTCCGAAACGGTCCCACGCGAGTCGCAAGCGTCTCTCTCAGTCGCTAAGTTACTTTATCGTCGAAGAAGCCCCTCGTCTACAGATTTCCTTTGTCCCAATCCTCAATGATCTGGCTCAGCCGCTTCCTTCTGCTCTTCGCCATCTTCGGATTTGGCGTATTCGCAATTGGCATGGGAGACGACATGCCGACACCTATCGCATTCACACTCAATCCTGACATCAATCTGGCAATCTTCCACGCGAGTTGGATGATCGCCTTGGTCTGTCTGATCACCCGAGAATTGATCAAATCGAGAACGAAGTAACTCTCTCCTCCTCCCCTCTCCTCCTCCCCTCTCATCATGCCCCACCCTTGGATCGCTGACCGCCTGCACAAGATCGACGCCTCCGGCATTCGGAAGGTGTTCGACCTCGCGGCGAACATGCAGAACCCGATCAACCTCAGCATCGGGCAGCCGCACTTCGACACGCCCGAGGTCATCAAGGAGGCGGCCAAGCGGGCCATTGACCAGGGGCGGAACGCCTACAGCCAAACGCAGGGGATTCGCCCGCTGATCGACAAGATTCAGTCGTCGGTCGACGCCGAATACCACCACGCCGACCGCAAGGCGTTCGTCACCAGCGGCACCAGCGGGGCGTTGATGTTGGCGCTGGAGTGCCTGGTCAATCCGGGGGATGAGGTGATCGCCTTTGACCCGTGGTTCGTGATGTACAAGCATCTGACCACGCTGGCGGGCGGGACGATCGTGCCGATCTCGACCTACCCCGATTTTCGCATCGACCTCGACAAGGTCCGCAATGCCATCACCCCCCGCACGAAGGTGATCCTGTTCAACAGCCCCTCCAACCCCACCGGCTGCGTCGCGACCGAAGAGGAGGTGCGGGGGCTGGCAGCCCTCGCCAAAGAGAAGAACATCTGCCTCATCAGCGATGAGATCTATCGCGCCTTCTGCTACGACCGTCCGTTCATTAGCCCGGCCAGATTCAACGACCAGACGCTCGTCATCGATGGCTTCAGCAAGTCGCACTCGATGACCGGCTGGCGTGTCGGCTGGGCCCACGGGCCGGAGTTCCTGATCCAGCAGATGACGAAGCTGCAGCAGTTCACGTTCGTGTGTGCCCCGCATCCGTTCCAGTGGGCGGGGGCCGAGGGGTGGGATCTCGACATCACGCCGTACGTGGCCGACTACAATCGCAAACGCGACCTGATGGCGGCAGAACTGAAGGACCACTACGAGATCATCGGAGCCGACGGGGCCTTTTACATGTTCATCAAGGCCCCCTGGGGCACCGCCACCGAGTTCGTCAAGAAGGCGATCGAGAACGAACTCCTCATCATCCCCGGCAACGTCTTCAGCGCCCAAGACACCCACTTCCGCCTCAGCTACGCGGCCAAGGACGAGACGCTCCTGCGCGGGGCGGAGGTGCTGCGGAAGATTGCGCAACAGTAGGACGGCCTTTCCAGGCCGTCCTTCCGACAGGTCGCGGTCGTGAACGACTGCCCCGCGTCGAGCGAGGATCGACAAGGTTCGAGCCACGCCCGTTCCACGAACGAGGCGTCACTCCCAATCATGTGTCGTCGCTGCTCTCGGGGACGGGCTGGAAAGCCCGCCCTACTGCCCTGCCGGTCACTCCCACATTCCCAACCGATTCCCGGAATTGTCCGACTTCCCCGACCGGAATTCGCTATCTTCAGTGATCGTCGATGTGCGGGGTTCAGTCGTTCTTGACAGAGGAGTGCCTCATGGTGTCGGCCAATCGTCGTCAGTTTCTCACTCGGGTTGGTCGCGGCATGATCGCCGCCAGCATTGGGGCTGGACTCGCCGGGGATCTGGGGATTCGGGCGGCCTGTGCCCTCGAAGGGGAGACCGAGTTGTCGTTCGGGCGGCTCGAACCGCTCGTCGACATGCTCCAGTCGACCGCCCTCGATAAGGTACTCCCCGCAGCTGTCGCCGCCCTCAAGTCGGGCACCACGCTTCGCGATCTCGTCGCAGCTGCGGCCTTGGCGAATAGTCGGGCCTTTGGCGGAGAGGACTACATCGGGTTTCACACGTTGATGGCCCTGCGTCCGGCTCTGGCGATGGCCGAGGACTTGCCGACCGAAACCGCCGCGCTGCCGGTGCTCAAGGTGCTGTACCGCAACAGCCAGCGGATTCAGCAGATCGGCGGGGGCGAGCGGCACGCTCTGGCTCCCGTCATCGCCGATGGTTCCATTGTGGGGAATGCGGAGACCCTGCGCGAAGCGGTCCACCAACGCGACCGGGCGAAGGCCGAATTGATCCTCGCCTCCTGCGTAAAGAAGTCGGCCGCTGAGGGCTGGAACGATCTGCTCACGACGGCGGAAGAGTCGACCGATGTGCATCGCGTCGTGCTGGTCCACCGCGTGTGGGACATGCTCGATCTGGTCGGTGAGGAACACGCCCTGACGATGCTGCGGCAGTCGCTGCGGTTCTGTGTGAAGGCCGAGGAAGGGGCTGCGAAGTATTCAGCCGGATTGCGGGCGAAGCTTCCGCAGGTGGTCGACCAGTTCCAGCTGCAAGACCGTCCGTGGGGGACGAAGGCGGTGGATGATGCGTGGGTGAATGCCTTCGTCGAGATGCTGTTCACATCGACACCGGATCAAGCGGCAGAGGCGGCGGGAGCCGCACTCGCCGAGGGGATTTGCCCTCCACGCATCTTCGAAGCGGTGTCACTGGCCTCGAATCAACTGCTGCTGCGGGACAAGGGCCGGATCGGTAACCAGATCCAGGCCGGGAAGCCCGAGGGAAGCGTCCACGGCGATTCAATCGGTGTGCATGCCAGCGATACAGCCCATGCGTGGCGCGGGATCGCCCATGCCGGAAACGCCCTGCATCGCAACACAGCTGTCGTGCTGGCTGCGTACGAAGTGGCCAAGGACCGCACCGAGCGCGGGGGCGACTTCGCGAACTGGAAGCCGCGTCCGTGGGCGGAAGACCTGGAGCCGGTCAAGGCGTCCACCGAAGTCGAGTTGCTCGCCGCCCTCCAGAGTGCCGTCGAGGGGCAAGACCAGAGCCGGGCCTGCGCCGTGGTCGGTCGGTACGGCGCGTTGAACCTCCCCGAGCGGAGCGTGTTCGATCTGCTCAAGACCTACGCTATTAGCCAGGACGGGGCGCTGCACGCTGAGAAGTATTTTCACACGACCAGCAGCGACTTCCGCAGCACGCACGCCGCCGCCCGTTGGCGTCACGTCGTCGCCCTGGCCCGCGTCACCGCCAGCGAGTACGGCAAAGAAGCCGCTGGCATCGCCCAAGCCCGCGAGTTGCTGGGTGTTGTTTAACACGACGCACCGCAGAGTGAATTGCCAAACAGATCGTCAAACAACACGCCGGGGTGCCCGGCGTGTTGTTTGTTTGACGGTCCCCGCAGAGCTGGCCACTCGCGGTTGAGGAATGAGTAGCGTGGGCTTTAGCCCACGAGAACTGAAGGATGTCCGTTGACCGCGTGGACTAATGCCCACGCTACATTGAAATCGGCGATTGCCATGTCGAGGCACACTTCGTCTCTCGCCACGGGCGCTGCTAGAATCCCGGTCTCGTGTTTCCCTTTGCCTTTTGCCCCTTCGCTCAGAGACCCACTGACATGGAGAGTGCCGTTCGTCGAGCTGCCTTCGCGGCCGCGCGCACGATTGTCGTCAAGATCGGCACCAATGCCCTCTCGCGCCCCGACGATACGCTCGATTTCGACCGCATCAACAGCCTCGCCGATCAACTGGTCCGGCTCAGGCAAACCGGAAAGAAGGTACTCGTCGTCTCCAGTGGGGCGATCGGAGCCGGGATTGGGTTGCTGGGATTGAAGGAGCGTCCGACCGAGTTGCCGCACTTGCAGGCGACCGCCAGCGTGGGACAGGCCCATCTGATCGGCACGTACGATGCCGCTTTCAGACGACATGGCCTGCATGCCTCGCAGATCCTGCTGACGGCGAATGATTTTCGGCGACGGGTGCGTTACCTCAACATTCGCAACACGATCAACACGCTGTTCGAGTATGACGTGATCCCGGTCGTCAACGAGAACGACACGGTGAGTATTGACGAGATCAAGTTCGGCGACAACGACCGGCTGGCCGCGATGGTGTCGAGCCTGTTGGAGCGACCGCTACTGATCATCCTTTCGGTGATCGACGGCCTGTATGACCGCGATCCGAAAGACCCCGCCGCGAAGGTCATCCCGCTCATCGAAGGTTGGAACGAGACACTCCGCAGCCTTGCCGCCGATTCGAAAAGTTCGCGCGGCACGGGCGGGATGGTGAGTAAGCTCGAAGCGGTCCGCATGGCGACCTCGGGCGGCGGGAACGTCATCATCGCCAACGGCACCGATCGGACCGTCCTGGACAAGGTCCGCGAGGCCCAGGAGGTCGGCACGCTGTTCCTCGGTTCGGGAGAACCGGTCCCGGCCTGGAAGCGCTGGATCGGGTACACTGTGAATCCGGTCGGGAAGCTGCGACTGGACGCCGGTGCGACGCATGCCGTGCGCGACAATGGACGGTCGCTGCTGGCGATCGGAGTCACCGGCGTCGAGGGACACTTCTCGAAGGGGGAGATCGTCTCAGTCCTCGATCCCGAGGGAATGGAGATCGCCCGCGGCCTCATCAACTTCAACTCGCAGCAAGCCGCTCAAATCGCGGGCAAGCGAACCGAGGAGGTCACCGCGCTGCTCGGTGCCGACGCCGACCGAGCCGTGATCCATCGCGACAACCTCGCCGTCACTGCGCGACTTCACTGATGAACAGGCGAGCCGGTGTCAGCCCCCGGAGTTCTTGGAGTGCGTGCTGTGCCTCCCCAGGCACTGGCGGTCGCGTGATCGGTGACTTCCCCACCGGAACCACCACGCTCGGCTTGGGGGGAGCCAGCAGCTTGCCGATCTGGTCTCTCAGTGCATAACCCGCCACGAGCGTGATCGAGACGAGAGCGATCCACAAGCAGATGTCCATCACGATTGACGGCGTCAATCGCCGGTCGAGTTTGCGGTAGCGGAAGTAGATCGTGGCGGCGGTAATCATCGGCAGGGTCAGGGCCTGACCCACGCCACCGACGACGACCATCCACTTCGGTTCCTTAAAGGCCAGAAACAGACTCAGGGCCAGAACGGGGATCAGGATCGACAACCAGTGGATCATCCGCCCCCGATCCTCCGGCACGCGGTAGGTTGCGAACTTCGCCAGCCCCAGGAAGTCGGTGGCCAGACGACCGTTGCCCGCGCTCGACAGATAGAGCGTCTTGAACAGCACAGCTGCCGCCCCGATCAGGAACACCACTTGGGTCCAACCGCCGAACGTGTCGATGAACATCCGCGACAGCGTTTCGATCATGTCCTTCTTCTCGGGGGAGAGTCCCTGCGGATGGAGTACCGCAGCTCCCATGAAGTAGAACGCCACCGTCGAGACCGTGAACACCACCATGCTGACCCACGCATCCAGGTGCATCACGCGAATCCAGCCCTTGGCCCGCCGGGTCCAGGCTTCGCTATTGTCGCACTTCCCGGCATAGCGGGCGTACCCTTTCTCCAGGCACCAGTAGGGGTAATAGAACAGTTCCGACGCACCGACTCCGGTGATGCCGAAGACGCCAATGGCGACCATGATCCCTTTCACGGGGACGTCGTATAACAGTCCCTGCCCCATTCGCAATCCCCCCCCCACTTCGAGCCACGGGATGGGATACTTCGTAAACGGCAACGCGAGAGCCGCCGTCACCGTGAGGAGCGTCACGCCGACGACGAGGGCCGTGGTCACAACCTCAATCCGTCGATAGTCCCCTTTCCACAACAGGGCAATCGTGGTCAGGCAGGTGAATATGGCCCAGGGATACTCGGGCCGCTCGCGAACGGCTGCTGCCAAGCTCGGGATCACTCCTTCCAGACTGCTCGCGACCGCCACCGAGACCGAGGGGAAGGTTAAATTGAGTGCCTGCCCAATCGTGCCGGTCATGGCCCCCAGCTGAAAGATCGTGGCCAGCATCATGATCAGCCACCACCAGGCCAGCCAATGCGCCCCGAGGCGCAGCCCCGGCAGCTCGTCGATGGCCCCCAGCGTCGGCTTGCCCGAGGAGATCGCATACCGCCCCAGTTCGGTCTGCACGAACACCTTGATGACACAACTAAACAGAATCAGCCACAGGAACAGAAATCCGTGATCCGCGCCGAGCGAAGTCGTCAGCAGCAACTCTCCCGACCCCACGATCGTCCCGGCCAGCACAATCCCCGGCCCGATCTTCTGGAGGGCGGCCCACAGCGAAACCGGCGGCTCCTGAATCTCGCTCGCGGGGAGGGCGTAGGGGTCGAAGCCGGACATGTCAGTCATGGAGCAGTCGCTTGAACGGGCCGCCGAATCGGGGAGTGGAGATCGACGGAGAGCCACTCCAAAACTTCTGAAGTCTTCGGAGACTTCGGAAGTTTGCATCGGTTCTCGGAGAGGCACTTATAACCCGCCCCTGATCCGACGGCAACGAGGCTGGGGATTCGGGAGGGACGAGTGGTCGTATGTTATACTTCGCGCGGTCCTGAGTGATTCGTAGCTGCCCCTCGCCAGAGGGCGGGCACGCACGCCAAGTCGCCCACATTCTGGCGAAACGTAGCCAGTGCCCCGTCCACGCTAAGTCTTGGGGTTGCGGCGAGCCAGTTCGGGAGGGCGAAGCTCCTGCTGAGCCGCGAGCCAGGGACGACGTTTTCTCGCGCGAGCGGCTCG
>JAYWFM010000452.1:0-7428 GCA_043778825.1 Planctomycetota bacterium
CCTGGTCGACGAATACGTCCGCAAAAACAAACAGAGCCGCGACTACCCCCGCAAGAAACAACACACCCGCACCGGCCCCCCGAACATCGTGAACGCCACCCCGAAACAAGTCCAGCAAGCCAAAACCCTGAAGAATGCCATCGCTGCGAAAAAGGGTTAACGGCGTTGGGTGCCACTGGCGGTCGCTTTGGGCCGCCAGTGTTGGGTGGACGTTTCACCGCAAATCGCACTGGCGAGTCAAAGCCCTCGCCAGCGGCATGCGGCGAAGCGGAGCTTCGGGGAGATGCGGTCCCAAGCCGGAGCTTGGGACCGAGGGGAGTCGCCGGGTACTGAACACTGAGAACTGATGACTGACAACTTTCCCCCGCTCAGATATCGAGATCCTTAACCTCGAGCGCGTGCTTCTCAATGAACTCCCGGCGCGGCTCCACTTGCTCGCCCATCAGGACGCGGAAGATTTCTTCGGCGGCGGCGGCGTCTTCGAGGACGACGCGCTTGAGGATGCGGTTGTGCGGGTCCATCGCGGTTTCGTAGAGCTCGTCGGGGTTCATTTCGCCCAGACCTTTGAACCGCGTGTAGATCAGGCCGCGTTCGCCGATCGTGCGGATCGAGCTGACCAGTTCGCGGATGCTCATCAGCTTGCGGGGGGTCACGTCGTGTTCGAGTTGGTACGGATGGACCGGTTCGCCGTTCACCGGGGGTGAGACGAGCAAGTCGTTGAGCGTGAGGCCGAACTCGGCCTGCAAACGCTTGATCGTCTCGTTGATCGTGCGGATTTCGTGAAGGTCGTTGACTTGCAGGGAGCTGTGGTGGGCCTTCGGCTCGCTTCCCTCCTCGGCAGTTTTGGCGAGCGGCTCATCGGCCATCTTGAGTTCGCCGCCGGCCTTCTTCTCGGCCTCGGCCAGGAACGCTTCGAGTTCCGGCTTCGTGGTGAACCAGTGCTGGGCGGCCCCCAGGAATACGCGGTAGCGCGGCAACAACCCTTCGGGGTTCACCTGCTGCGTCGCCAGTGTGCGGAGTTCGATCCCCCGGCGTTCGAGGGTCTCCAGCTGGACTTCGACGAGGTCCATCAGATCGGCCAGCTTCTTCAGTTGTTCGCCCTCAATCGTGAACGGTTCTGTGGCAGCGACCTTCGATCCGTATCGAGCAGCTATGAGATTCGCGCGCGGCTTCACGACGAGCTTGGTCCCCTCCAGCCCCAGTCCGAGCAGTTCGGACATCATCTCGACTTGCGTCTGCACATAGCGCGGCTTCTGGTTCCGCTTGCTCTTCTGGAACACGCGGTACAGAGGCGGCTGGGCCACGTAGACGCAGCCTTGTTTGACCAGTTCCCGCATGTGGCGGAAGAAAAACGTCAGCAGCAGCGTGCGGATGTGCGAGCCGTCGACATCGGCATCGGTCATCAGAATGATCTTGCCGTAGCGACGTTTCATAATGTCGATCTCTTCGGCCATCGGGGCGATGCCGATCGCCTTGAAGAGAGAGGCGACTTCGGTATTGGCCAGCACCTTGACGAGTTGGGCCTTCTCGACGTTGATGATCTTGCCGCGCAGAGGCAGGATGGCCTGGTTCCCGGAGTCGCGGCCCGTGTCGGCGGAGCCACCGGCGGAGTCACCTTCCACGAGGTACAGTTCAGAGATGCGGAGGTCATGGTTGCGGCAGTCGCGGAGTTTCTCGGGCAGCCCGCCACCGGAGACCTTGCTCTTGTCGCGGGCAAGGTCGCGGGCACGCTTGGCGGCCTCGCGGGCTTCGGCGGCCCGCTGGCCCTTCTGGGCAATCATCTTGGCAGTGGACGGGTTCTCTTCGAAGAACTTAGCGAGGCCGTCGCCAATCACCGAGTTCACCGCCCCTTCCACTTCGGGCGTGGTGAGCTTGATCTTGGTCTGCGACTCGAATTGCGGGTTCGGGATGCGGACGGTGATGACAGCGGCCAGGCCTTCGCGGAAGTCTTCACCGGCGGGAGTGGCGTCCTTATAGATGCCAGCCTGCTTGCCGTAGTTGTTCATCGTGCGGGTGAGGGCGGTGCGGAACCCCGACATGTGGGTGCCGCCCTCGGGGTTGTAGATCCCGTTGGCATACGAGCGGATGTTCTCCGAGTAGCCATCGTTCCATTGCAGGGCCACATCGACCACGGTCGTGTCGAGTTGGCCCGTGATGCGGATCACATCGGGGAAGAGGGCGGTCTCGGTGCGGTTCAGCCAGCGGACGAACTCCCGCAGGCCGTCCTCGTAGTAGAACGAATCGTTCTGGCCCGTGCGATCGTCCTTGAGGTACACCCGGATCCCGGGGTTCAGGAACGCACAGTCTTGCAGCTTCTTATGCACCGTGTCATAGATGAAGGTCGTGGTCGAGAAGATGGCTGAGTCGGGCTTGAAGGTGATCTTCGTGCCCGTCTGCTCTGTGGCTCCCAACTTCGAGAGAGGGGAGTGAAGACGCCCTTGCGTGAAGCCCATCGTCCAGACGTGTCCCTCGCGGCGGACCTCGGCTTCGAGCCACTCGCTACAGGCATTTGTGGCGGTGATGCCAACACCGTGCAGACCGCCGGTGCCGGTGGTGTATGCCTTGCGGTCGAACTTGCCGCCCGCGTGGATTTCGGTGAAGACGACTTCGAGAGCTGACTGATCCTTGTCCTTCATCTTGCCGACGGGGATGCCGCGTCCATCGTCCGCCACGGTCGCGGAGCCGTCGGCGTTGATCGTCACCGAGAGGGTCTTGGCGTAGCCGTTCACGAACTCGTCGAGGACGTTGTCGGTGACTTCGAACAGGATGTGGTGCAGGCCGACATTGTCGGTCGACCCGATGTACATCTGTGGACGGTGCCGAATCCCGTCGATGCCTTCGAGGTGCTGAATCTGGTCGGCACCGTAGCCGGACTTGTCGCCCTCGTTCTTTTCAGGGGGGGCGGAAGTTTCTGGGTTGATCTTGTCACTCACCGAGGCGCTCCGGCCTGCGGGCAGTCGGGGAAGACGCCAATCGAGCGGGAAAGTCAGCTTTCCAGCTCGATTCGGAGTCTCCCAGCGGCTGCTCCTGCAGTCTTCGAGGGGGACGGAATCCATTCAGTCACGAAGGCGATGGGGAACCGCCTCCGGGGGAGCGGCAGTTTAGCAGAAATCGGGGTGCTTGTCCCGTGTCCGGAGAGTCCCGAAGTCCAGAAATGGAAAGAACTTAACGCTATCGAGAAAGTTTGTTGGACCGCTTCTTCCCGGTGTGAGCGTCAGAAATGTGGGCAGCCCCAAAACCAGTGGCCTCTCCCGACACATTTGCTCGCGGCATCCGGAGGTGAACATTCGAACGCCATAGAAAGGAGGAATTGAAACGCAGAGGGCGCTGAGGACGCAGAGTTCCGTAGGAATGGCTTTCTCTGCGTCCTCAGCGCCCTCTGCGTTTCCATTTTCCGAGTCGCTGGATCGAATGATTTCCTGTGCCGCTTTTTTCCAGACCCCGTGTTCTTCCGGTGTCGGGATCTGTGGTGAAACTCTGCTTACTTTTGTGATGCATACACCTCATCCGGGATGCCTCAGTCCCGATGGCCGTCCTCCCGCCGAGGGTCGGTCGACAGATGCAATTGGTCCCGGTGAAAATGCAGGTCCGGGCGGGCCAGAATCAACGCCGACAGCCCGTCGTCCGTCGCCCGATCTCCATCCAGGTACAGGGATTCCAACTTCGGCATCGACCGAAATACCGCCAGCCCGGCGTCTGTCAGCGGCACCTCCATCAAGTGCAGCCATTTCAGAGCGGGCATCCGGGCGAACGACGCCAGCCCGGCATCGGTCACTTGCGGGGAGCGGAGACGCACCAATTTCAGCGTCGGGTGGCCCTCCAGCGACTGGAGTCCCACATCCGTCACGCCCGTGGCGAGTGGCAGGTCGAGAACTTCCAGCTCACGGAGTTGGGCGAGGGCCGCGATCTCCGCATCACCGGTTTCCGTCCGCAGGTGCAGGATTCGCAGGTGCGAACACGCCGCGATCACCGCGATCTGTGGGCCGAACTCATCCCCGGAAAGATTCAGTTCCGTCACCTTGTCGGCGACCGTCGCGAGGTCCGGCAGATACACCGAATGCAGCGAATGGTCGGGCATCACGATGGCTGTCGAGCGTCCCTCTTGAACCTCTCCGAGCTGCTTCTGCCAAGCGGCTCGGGCTTCTCTCGCGGGGTGCCGAAAGACCTGCGCGGGCCGCAACAAGAACCCGAGATACACGGCAATGACGGCGATGGCAAACCATTCGGTCTTACTCCACTTCACGGTCGCCCCGCTTCAGCCATTGGCCCATGTGCTGCATCACGCTCCACGGCGAGTCGGAGGTCGAGAACGCCATCTCGCTCGCGGAAGCCGGGACCAGCCACGGAGCGGTGGTCAGACGCACGCACAACGCCTCAGCCGCCCCGTGTTCTCGCCCGTGAAATTCATCCACCAGCCACACCGACGCGGCATCCGGCAGGGCCACCAGCTCGGCCCCGGCCTTGTGGAGGAGATCCTCCCACATCTGTCGCAACTCCCCATCCGCGATCTGGACGCAGACGCTCATCCCTTCCAGGCTGACCGGCTGGGCTACCAGCGCCGCGGCGATTTCGTCGTAGTCTGCCGTCATCGGAAGCGGCAGGGGACGTTCCGACCAGTCGCCCGGCTGTTCCAGGGGAGTGTGTGCTTCAGAAAAGTAGGCAGCCCGTTGCTTCTGCTCCCTCTCCCCTGCGATTGACGAGTCTTTCACCTTGTGTGTATTGCGGGGGAGAGGGTCGGGGTGAGGGGGCCACATCGCCCGCTCTGGACCCCTCACCCCGGCCCTCTCCCCACAGTCACGTCCTTCCCGATGGCCATGTCGCCAGTGGGGAGAGGGGGCAGAAGAAACCGGCTGCATACAATGCTGATACACACACTCCAGAGGGCATGGATGGCTGGCCTGTGTGGTCACTCGCGGCCAGGTGGGATCGGTGCGTCCGACCCCCGCTCGCCACGGACCGACCCGCCTCTCCAGGCGGGCCAGTGGGGAATGCGCATAGACCTTGAGAAAGTCGGCCTCGCGCAACAGGGCGGCGGGGTCGTCCAGAACAATGTGGCGGGGATGCCACCGCGACCCGAGGAACGCATGCAGCGACGGGAACACCGTCCAGCCCCCAGGGGCACGCTCCGCCGGACCGATCCACGCTCGCTCGTCCATGTCAGGCTGTCCGTGCCGCAGAAGGACTTCGAAAACGACGACGACTGCGTGACCCCTCGAGGTCGGGTGGGAGTCCAGCCTTGAAGCTGCTCCGGAGCAGCCTCAAGGCTGGACTCCCACGGAGCTTACTTCTTCGGCTTCAGCATGATCGCCTTGGAGGTCGCTCCCCCCGAAGTGCGATCGCCGAGCGTATCGTTGACACCCGTGCTGTGGGCCCCCGCCTTCAGCTTGAAGGGGGCATCGGAACCCGGGATGTAGAGCCGCGATTCTGGCTTCCAGCCCATGTAGGTCAGGAAATCCTTCAGCGACACAATCTTGATGCCGTGCTCGCGCGCTTCTTGAACCAGCATCTCATGCTGTTTTTGCACCGCCAGGATACGCTGCAACTTCGCCTGATCATTCACCGCTGAGGCCGGATCACCCACATCGCCGACTACCAGCCACTTGGTATGGACCGTCAACTTGGAATCGGCGGGTTCCCGCAGACCTGCGTTGGTGATCTCGACATCCATCTCCGCTCCGGCATTGCTCAGCATATCCTTCAGTATCTTGCGATCCTTGCTATCCATCACGCCATCGTTGTTCAGGTCGCCTTCTCCGACGAAGGCAAAGTATTCCTTCAATCCCGCCGACCAGGCGGGCGAGAAGATGACATCTCCGATGCCGACCGGGCGATCGCGTTCTTCTTCCACGATGCGGGCGATGGACGAGGTGTCTCGGACTTCCACGACTTCAATCTTGGCCTTCACATCTTCGGGGCCGCGGGCGATCCCCTTGTTGGACTTGCCGTAAACGGCAAACGTCACCTGGGTCCGGAGTCCATCCTTGCGTCCCAGATTCAACCACACGGTGCCCGTGGTATTGTCCACGGTCGTGACCCGGCCATCGGGAACGTCGAAGCTATCTTTCTTCAGGTCGTCCAGTTGCTGCCGCTGGAAGTCGACGATCTGGTTCAGGCGGGAAATCCGCTCGTTCAACTCCTTGGTCAGGCGGGCGAGTTCGTCGCGGATCTGCTCCTTTTCGACCTGCTCCGTGCGGTAGGACTGCTGCCATTTGGCGATTTCGGCGTCCTTCTGGCGGACGAGTTCATCGCGTTCCTTGACGAGCTTCGTCAGATCGGCTTCCGACTTATCCTTGTCCGAGGAGTAGACCCCCACGCGGTTGTTCGCACCGGTGATGGCCGCCAAGTGGGCATCCTTCTCCGACTGCAAGCTGACTTTCAAGCCCTTGTTCTCTTCGATCAGGGCGTCGAGCGCAGATCGCAAGGCGGCGAGGGTGGCGGACATGGTCGGCTGAGACAAATTCGCCCCAAACGTCGTCAGGTCGCGGGCCATGTGGTCTCGCGCCGTGTTCGCGGGTGCGGGATTCCCCACCCCGATATCGGCCTCGTTATACCCCACCCCCGCCTTGAAAGCGTCCAGATCGGCCAGGGTCGTGTTCAAGGCCGCACTCGCGACACCTTCCGATTTCTTCGCGGCATCGGCGACCGCCGTCTTCTCGGTCAGATCGCGATAGAACATGATCGTCGTGACGAGCAGAATCAGCGTCAACATCACGAACGCGATCAGCCAGAAATGCACGGCACCGGGCTTACTTGAAGGGGCAGCAGCCATCGAATCCGCCTTTGCGTGAACTTGTGAGATCGAGTTGGGAGTGAACAGAGACTCGGTGAAGAGAGACCCAGACCGGGCGTCTTCGCGATTCAAGATCGAGAGTTCTCACAACGCCACGTCAGGAGAGACTCATTGGCGCAATCCATACGCTCCACACCACATCCTCTCTTTCGGGACTTCGAGAGGCTGTCTCCAGCAGAAATCGAGTCGTTCCTACGACTCGCGAAGCATGCACCGCTGTTACAGTCGGCACAATTGGCGTGCACGCCACTCCCCATCCCGCTGAGTTTTCCTTCCCTTCAGTCTAAACCTCCCCCCTCCCCTGTCAAGAGGGATCCCTGCGATCTGCTGCCCCGCTGCGGTTTTGCGGCCACCGACATGCCAGACTGTCCGTTCTGTGGACAAGTGGGAACGCCAGAATGACGTAGGACAGCCTTTCCAGGCCGTCCGAGTGTGCGACGCACTTTGTGATTGTCGCTGGCCCACCATTCACAGTCTCCCCATGATTTTGTTCTTCATGATTTTGTGAATTCCTGCCTGTCGACTTCGGAAAGTTAGAGGGGAACAAAATCATGAAGTGGCTCCTCGCATTCGCTGCGCCGCATGGTCGGACGCATTGTTTTCCAGTCGATTCGCAACGTCTGCAAAGTGCGTCTCGC
>JAYWFM010000453.1:0-41559 GCA_043778825.1 Planctomycetota bacterium
TGGATTTCTGACCACGGATGGCAAGGCCGGACTGCGGATGAAGAAGATGGCCCGTGGGGACACCGACGCTTCACGTGGAGAGGATTGAGGCATTTCGTAGAACGGATGTCCTCGTCCGTCCGTGGGGAACACCTCGGGGGGCGACGGACTCGGAAGTTCGTCGGACCTCTCAGGCTGGCCCGCGCGGAGTCTCTTCCGGAAGAAGCGGATCGTGAGGGGGGGGCTGGGGACAATCACAAAGTGCGTCGCACACACCGGCGGGCTAGCTCTGGAGCTGGCCGGGAGCGGGTCATGCCGATTTGGTCGAGCGGTCCGTGCGGAGCTTGTTGCGAATGGTGCGGGGAGTCACTCCGAGATCGCGCGCCGTCAGGGTCTTGTTTCCATTGAAGACCTTGAGACGATCCAGAATGGCGTCATGTTCGATCTCTTCGAGTGTTCTGGACATCGCGTCGGACGAGGCATCGGACGAGGCATCGAGGCCCGCAGCGACCCGTTCGGTCTGGCGCCGTAACGCCTCCACTTCGATTCGTGGACCGATCGTCAGGACCGCCGCGGCATGCAGGAGATTGCGGAGCTGACGAATGTTGCCGGGCCACGGCTGTTCCTGCAGCCATTCCAGCGCCTCGGGAGAGATCGATTCGACCTGGGTTTCGGACTGTTCACGAAGCCGCTGCAAAATCGTCAGGGCGATGCCGGGGATGTCATCGGGACGGTCCCGCAACGGAGGCACATGAATCAGGAATACGCCCAGTCGGTGATAGAGGTCCAGCCGGAACTCCTTGAGCCGCATGGACTCTTCCAGATTTCGATTGGTGGCCGACACGACACGGGCTTGAAATCGCAAGGTCGCATTGCCGCCAACACGTTCGTATTCCCGTTCCTCCAGCGCCCGCAACAGCTTGGCCTGGCAGCGCCACGAGAGTTCGCCGACCTCATCCATAAACAAGGTGCCCTGCCCGGCGAGTTCAAACCGCCCCACTCGAGTATGGTGGGCTCCGGTGAAGGCCCCGGACTCGTGACCAAACAATTCGCTTTCGATCAACGTCTCCGTCAAGGCGGCGCAGTTGACTCGGACGTAGGGGAGTTTGGTCCGCGCGCTGCAATCGTGCAGCCAGCGGGCGACCGATTCTTTCCCGACCCCACTCTCTCCGGTAATGAGCACGCTCGCCGCGCTGGGAGCGAATCGCTCCACTTCGCGCAGCAGTTCCAACATCAGCGGAGATCGAAGATTGATGAACATAAACGGGCGAGTCGTGATGCAGGGCGTGGGCGGCAGATTGCCCACCGCGGGTTCCGAACAATCGGAATCGAAAGGACCATCCTTCACGATTGGCAGCGGAACGCCAGGGGCGTTTGGGACGCGTGTTCCCAATGAGCGACACCCCCATAACTGGCAGTTGCCTGTCGAGCGGCGTCGTGTGCCTCTAAGCGTTCCGCCAAATTCAACACCCGACACCGTAACCGTGTTTGGGTGTCTTGCAGCATCGCAATGAGAACCGACAACCGGTGGTTGTCTCGCGAGTCCTCCGCCGGTTCCGAGAACCGCGGGACTTGATCATTCCACGACCGCGGATCGCAATCCATCTCACGGCCGTAGTGAATGAGCACTTCGTACAGTTCCACCAGGCTGTGATCCGCCGGATCGCCACGCTGCCACTCGGCGCTGATTCTCATCAGCTCCTTCGTCAAGCGTTGCTCCGGAAACTCGGTGGGGGTCTCATGGGACACGGTTGACCTCCTGCCCGAGCGTTTTGATGATTTGATCGAGTTCGGCGACACGGCGCTGCAACTGTTCGCGATCGTCGAGCTCTTTGAGCCACCAGCGAGACATCTGTCCCAGCCACTCCTCCGAGGTCTCGCCAGCGACTCGACGATACGCTTTCTGGGCCTGTGCTATTTGTCCGAGATGCCGCTGGCAGTTGGCCACTTGAAATTGGACCCACTGGGCTTCGTCCGGGCCGAGAGGCTGCCGCAACATCATTTCGTAATTCATCAACGCGAGTTCATGGGCGCCGATGGCGTAGAGATTGTTTCCCATGCGTTGACGATCGATGGCCTGGTCCAACAGTTCCGACGGGAGGGTCAGCGGGGAGTCTTCGAGACTGGGCGGGATGTCCGACGCCGCGGGTGTGGGAATCGGCGTCTCCTGCGCAGGGACTGGGGGCAGGGGACGTGGCGAGTCGGGTGGTGGTGTTGGTTGTTCGACTGTCGGTTGAGGCGCAGGCTCGGGTGGCTGAACTGGCTGCGGTGAGGGAGCCGGTTCGAGGTCGACGAGGACTGGAGATTGCACCGGCCATGGACTGGTCGACGGGTGGGGCTTGTCGGACGGTGATGGCTCCTGCACGACGACTTGAGGTTCGATCCGCAGTGAGGGGCCCGCTTCGGCGGCTGGCAGTGGCGGCGGATTCTCGAGCTTCGACTTCAGTTTGTGAATGCGATCTTCCAGGCTCTGAATGCGTTGTTGACGTGTGAGTTCAGCGGCTGGCGAGTGCGGTACTTTCGACGGGACGCCGGTCCATGTGGACGGAGTCTGTGAAATTGGTACCGCGGGGGGGACATCGTCACACCGTTGCGGCGGGGCCGACAGTCCCATCACTGGCAGGAATCCGCATAAGAAAGTGAGGCAGAACAGAGCGAGGCAGGCGTGTTTCATCGGACGGCCTCCCCAGTTTCCGTGGCCAGTTCGGGGGGGATGCCGGCGAAGCAATAGACCGCTTCGAGGTGTCTGCCCAAGGATTCGTAGGCCGACCCCAGCGTTCGCAGGCACGCCTGCCGCTCTGACGGAGGCAGTTCGCTCGCGAGCAGCTGTTGGCAGCGGCTCATGACGAGTTGAGGATTCCGCCGATCCGCCCCATGCACACCATGACGGAGCCAGGCCCGGAGTCGCCATAGCTCCGCGCCCACTTCGGTGTGAACTTCCTCGGCGTCCTCGGCCAACTCGCAAACCATCAGTCCCGCTTGCTCACGGCACACGTGGTCATAGTCCACAGCCAGGATTTCCCGGGCAATTTCGATCGCCGCCGTTTCCAATCCCAGTTCACGACTGACATCGGCGACCAGCAGCGACAAGGCGGTGCTGAAGCTGGGGACTTGAGTCACCGGTCCCAAGGCCCGCACGAGTTCTCGGGCCTCAAGGTCTTTGGATGGCCCCGAAGCCGCGTGTCGATAGCGGGCACAGGCCGAGAGAAACGCGGCCGTATCGCGATCGTGGGCCTCCACGAAGAGCGCACGATGGTCCATCAAGACGGTATTCGCATTGACGGGATGCTCCGCTCGCAACTGGGCGACCGCCAGCAGATGAGCTGCTTCCGGCCAGTGGGGACCGATCGCCAAACACCGGGACAAGGAAGTGGCCGCCGGCTTCAGTTCTCCCTGCTCCAACTGCAATCGTCCCAGATACAAGTAAGCGGGCGCCTGACACGGCTGACCATGACCGGAGTCGACGGCACGCTGGAAAGCGACTTGCGCCGCTTTGATCTGGTTCATGGCGAGTCGCGCCTTGCCCAGGTTGAAGTAAGTGACCGCAGACAATTCGGAACGGGGGTAAACACGCAGGGCTTGTTCCAACCAGCGCGTCGCTCCGGCGGTGTCCCCCGAGGACATGGCCACTTTGGCCAAGGCGAGCAAGGTGGAACCGGACCAGGGGTGTTGGGGAGCCAACTTCAAGGCGACCCGGTTGGCTCGCGTCTGGCGGTCACGGTGATCGACATTGTCCGCTTCCGGCCGGATCTCGATGGTGTCGCCTTGGAATGACCAGTCGAGATGTGTTTCGTGCAGGAGCGCATCCAACAAAAAACCGACAGTGAGTCGTTCAAAATCCAGCCCTGCGACACGCCCCTCCAGCGACTGACGGGACGCGGACTCCAGTTGCAGCGTCCATCCCGCGCGCAGACAAACGGCTTCGATCAACAGGAGGACTTCTTGATCCGGAATTCGCGCGGCGATCCAGGTCTGATCGGGATGGTTGTCGTCGGGCGCCGAGAGGACGGTGACACCCGGCGGTCGCTCGGGTCGAGGGAGTTGATCGCGATGGGGTGGCTCCGCGCGATCCACGTCCGCGAGTTGTGACCAGCGGTCGGGAGCGAGTCTGAGGGCGGGCAGCGCCAGGCGATTCAGTTCTTTCCAGTCGGCTCGGTCATTGGAAACGCCACCACAGCGGAGATGGGCCAGGAGATGAACCGCTTCCTCGAGGATGGCGGGGTCTTCCGCGGCGGGCTGCTGAAGCAACAATCGATTCAGGCAATGAATGGCGTGGTTGAGATTGCCGAGTCGCGAGGCGATCCGCGCCAACCCCAGTTGTGAGACTCGACCGATCATCCCCTGGGCATCCAGCTCGCCCGCTTGCAGGAACGAGTCCCAGGCCAACGGGTCATCGCCGCTGGCTTCGGCGGCCAGGGCCAGCCGCAACAACACCTGCGGCGTGGGGCGCATCACTTCGGACGCGGAACGGTACCGACTCAACGCTTGTATGACCCGGCCGTCTTTCAGGTCGGCATCGGCGGATTGAACCAACGAGGAAAACCGTTGGAGCTGTTCTCCGGTTTGATGGGAAGTCGGTGACCGCCGGATCTCGTCGGCGGGTGTCGCGGACTCCGACTGAACTGCGGGAGCGATCTGGAGGGCCTGGGGAGGGGCGGCGGGCAGAGGGGTGGCCGACGTGGTGACTGGAGGCTGTGACCAAAGCGTGGGCCACATTCCGAGCGCGACTCCCAACGGTCCACACAGGAGGGCGCCCCAGAGCGCCACGGACTGTGGCAGGAGTTGACGCGGCGGCGGTGTGTTTTCATCTGGGGTCACGTGTTTTCTCGCAGGATCGGCCGCAAACTTGACGCAAGCCTCAAAGTCATCGACCAGAACCGTCTCAATAATCATTCGAAATGGAGAACAAGTTTTAGCGGAGTTCTTCGATCACTCTTCTGTGTCCTTCGTGCGAGGTGGAACAATGCAGATCGAACGTTTTCACTCAGCGTCGCATGGTTCTCCCGCCGCACCTCGGGGTCCGCAGGTCTCCTCCAATGGTGTCGCGTCCGATTCGTCCCAGGCCGTCGAAACGACGGCGTCCGCGACGACTTGGCGTGAACTGTCGCCGGAGATTGAACGCTGGTCTTCGCGACTGGCGGCGGAACCTGAAGTCCGTCCCGATGTGGTAACCGCAGCTCGTCTGCGGTTGTCCAGCGGTGTACTGCTCACCAGGAGGGCCGCGGAACAGACTGCCGCGGCGATCGTCCGTACGGAGTAATCCCCCCCCACGCTGAGTCGCGACCCGGGACCCTCCGGATTCCGTGACGAAGCTCATCTGGAGCCCATCCATGTTGTCAGCAGTGAACAATACGACGTCCCTGAACGCCCAAGCCAACCTCAACCGCGCCAGCAGCGCGCTGGCCAAGACGACCGAACGGTTGTCATCGGGCTTGAAAATCAACCGCGGTGCCGACGGCCCCGCCGCCCTGGTCATCTCCGAAAAGCAACTCGCTCAAATTGCGGGCTTGCGACAAGCGATCGACAACACCGACAAAGCGGTGTCGGTGGTCCAAACCGCCGAAGGGTCCTTGAACGAAATCAACTCCCTGCTCGTCAAGGTGCGCAGCCTGGCGATCGATTCGGCCAACACCGGGTTCAATGACGCCGACGCTCTGGCCGCCAACCAAGCGGAAATCGCCAACGCCCTCGACACGATCAACCGGATCGCGAACAACACGCAGTTCGGCACGAAGAAGCTGCTCGATGGCAGCGGCGGAATCACGGGCACATCCAACGATGCGGATGTCTCGGTCCTGAAGGCGACGACCGACACTGCCGCGGGAACCTATGCCGTGGCTGTCACGACCGTCGGTGAACGGGCCAACATCTCCGCGGGCACCACGCAAACTTCGGCACTCGCGTCTGATGAGACACTCACGGTCAACGGCGTCGCGATTCAGTTGGAATCGGGCATGACCCAGTCCGAAGTCGTGTCCCGTGTCAACGACTACTCCGCTCAAACGGGTGTCGCCGCTGAGATTTCGTCGGGGGGGGCGACTCGGATCTACTCCAACGCCTTTGGTTCTGCTGCCCAGGCGTCGATCGTCTCGAACGTCACCGCAGCCGCGACCAGCTCGGGCTTTGGTACGACCGCGCTGAATGACACCGGTGTGAATATCGCCGGCACGATCGGCGGGACCAGCTTCACCGGCCAAGGCAACGTCTTGACCGCGACCTCGGGGACCTCCAAGGGCTTGACGGTGCAACTCGCCGCCAGCAGCACCGATGCCGCCTCGACGGTCACTGGAGCCCAAGGCAACGTGACGGTTGTCGACAACTCCCTCGTCTTCCAGATCGGTGCGAACGCCAACCAAACCGCCAAAGTGGCGATCGGGAAAGTGAACGCCGATGCCCTGGGTGTCGGTGTGAGCGGCAACCAATTCAACAGCCTCAGCGAGATTGATGTCACCTCGGGCTCAAAGGCCCAGGACGCTCTGGGTGTGATTGACGCCGCCATCAACAACGTGACCAACCTGCGCGGTACGCTCGGCGCGTTCCAACAGAACACCCTCCAAGCGACGGCCTCGAACCTCCAAGTCACCTTGGAGAACACCGTCAACGCGGAATCGGTCATTCGTGACACCGACTTCGCCGAAGAAATCGCCAACCTGACCAAGAACCAAGTCCTGGTTCAGGCGGGCGCTTCGGTTCTGAAGACAGCCAACCAGCAGCCGCAACTGGTCCTGTCGCTGTTGCAATAGTCGACGGATCCCGCCCCGGGAGGACGCTGTTTCAACCCAGCCGCCCTCCCGGTCTCTCAAAGACACCGGATCAATGTTTTGAGTCGTCCCTTGCCCAGTGACCCAACCGTCCGGCAGACGCGAAGTGCGAAAGCGACTTCGCGTCTCCGGGCGGTTTTTTACATTGTGCTGATGTCTGATGTCTGATGTCTGATGGCTGATGGCTGATGGCTGATGGCTGATCACTTCTGTCGAAAGGATTCTCCCATGGTTTCTATCAATTTCAGCGGATTGAATTCGGGAATCGACACCGACAAGGTCATCCAGGGGCTGTTGGAGGCGCAAAAGAATCAGGTCACGCTCGCCGTGAACCGACGCCAGGGAGTCCTGGCTCGACAAGCGGCGCTGACCGCCCTGCGAGGCCGGATCTCGACCCTGCGGTCCTCGAGCGGGGATCTCGTGCGTGCCCAGGGGGGCGTCGTCGGTCGACGGGAAGTCCGGCTCTCCAATGACACTTTGGTCGCGGCGACCGCCAGCAATCGGGCCGCCGAAGGGGTCTATCAAGTTCGTGTCAATCAACTCGCTCAAGCGCATCAGGTGGCCACTCAAGCCTTCAGTTCACCCGATGCGGCGATCACTCAGGGGACGCTCGAACTGAGAGTCGGCCAACGTCCTCCAGTGACAATCTCCGTCGACAGCACGAACGACACGCTCGCGGGCCTGGTGGAGTCGATCAATCGCGCCGCTCCGGGGGCTTCCGCGACATTGCTCACCGACTCCACCGGAACCCGGCTCTTACTCACCAGCCGAGACACCGGCACGACCAACGCGATCACGCTCACCAACAATCTGGCGGTCGGTGATAAGCCAGAATTCAACTTGGCGACGCCGGTTCAAGCCGCCGTCGACGCTTCGGTCTCGGTGGGTTCCGGAGCGGGAGCGATCACCGTGAGCAGCTCGACCAACCGCTTCGACTCCCTCATTGAAGGCGTCCGCATCGACCTGCTCAAGGCCGATCCCGGAACCCCGTTGACGATCGAAGTCGCCCGCGATCCCTCGGCCGCCGTCGCGGCGGTGAATGACTTTGTGGAAGCCTTCAACGGCGTCATGGAGTTCATCGACACTCAATCCAAGGTCGGAATCGATGGAGCCGCCTCCGGCTTGTTGCAGGGAAATCGCACCGCGCGGCAACTCCAGCAAGAGATTCGGTCGACGGTGCTCGGCGTCATCCCGGGAGCCAGCTCGAAGATGAATCGTTTGTCGGCCCTCGGGATCACCGTCAACGATCAAGGACGCCTGCAGGTCGACACGGCCCGAGTGACATCGGCCCTCGAGGGCGATGTGCAGGGAGTGACGGAAGCCGATGTTCGACGACTGTTTGCCCTGGACGGGCAATCGACGAATCCCGCTCTCTCGTTCATTCTCGGGTCGACAAAAACTCAGGCGAGCACGACGCCCTACGACATCGAAATCACACAGGCGGCGACCCGCGCCGAGTTGACCGGGACATCGCTCGCCGCTTCCAGCGTGATCGACGGCACCAACGACTCGCTCTCGCTCACCATCAACGGCCAGTCCACTGGAAATCTCCAATTGACGCACGGCACATACACCCGGTCGCAACTGGCCGCCGTACTCCGATCGACGATTCAAGCCGCCCCCCCAGCCGCCGGAACCGATGTGCGAGTCACGCTCAGCGGCGACCAGCTGCAACTCTCGACCGGCACCTTTGGTCGAGACTCGCGGATCGTGCTGGGATCGGGCACGGCTTGGAGCAATCTGGGATGGACGGGGACCGAGTCCTCTCAAGGGACTGATGTGGCCGGTTACTTCCAGGTCGCCGGCCAACGGGAGAACGCCGTGGGACGCGGGCAAATCCTGACCGGTTCGACTGCCAACGCCCACACCGCCGACCTGCAATTGCGAGTCGCTTTCGGGCCCGGTGACTTGGGACCAGCCCGCGAATCGCAAGTCACGGTGACTCGCGGCGTGGCCGCGCGTCTGGAACAAGTCCTCGCGGACGCTGTCGCTCCCGAAGGGGGGGCTCTGCAATCAGCCGACGACTCGCTCACCGAAGAGCTGACGCGGATTCAAAGCCAACTCGACCGCCAAAATGCGATCGTCGAAACGCAACGCACCCGACTCCTCCGCCAGTTCCAAGCCATGGAAACGGCGCTCGGCCAGTTGCAATCGGTGAGCGGCTTGCTCGGACAGCAGCTCACCACCAACTCACGTGGCTAAACGAACGTCGCGATTTTGCCGGATGATTGGTTTTGAGAGGTCAAACCGGCGAGTGTCGGGCACTTCTTGTTTTTCCCTCGACAACGCGAGCCGGTCCGCAACTCGACAGAGAACTCTTCGATGAAACGCTCGGACGAATTCGCACGTTCGCCCAGTCCCTGATGTACGACGACCGTCGGACGGTCACGCGACTGGGGGACATCACTTGCATCAGGACTTGCCCCATGAGCGCGCATGAAGCTTATACCAGTTCCCGTCGACATGGTTGGACACGGATCGACATGCTCATCGCCCTGTACCAGGCGACGCTCAATTCAATGGAACAACTGGAGAGACAACTGGCCGAAGGCCGCGCCCTGCCAGCCACTCAGATGCAAATCCAACGCCGACTCCTGGGCATCCTCGCGGGACTCGATCTCTCCGCGGGCGACTTACCGATGGGAATTGGACAACTCGTCCGCTGGGCGTTGAGTCAATTGCCCACCCCCGACCCCCAAGTCTGGCGTCAGGTCATCCAGTCCTTCCGCACGATCTGCCTAGCCTACGAGTCGATCCGCACCGAAGCGGCCGAGCAAGAATTGGCCAGCTAGACTTCGCGCGGCTGGATACGAGACGTAGCTGCCCCTCGCCAGAGGGCGGGCGAGTTTCTCAATTCGCCCACGTTCTGGCGAACGTAGCTACGGGAAAATGCGTGGTGGGTAGTTTTCCGACTCATTCACGCGACGCTGTCAGCGTGACCACGATCAGTGCGGCGGAATGACGATGGAATTCGCCGTTCAAAGAGGAACATCGCGAAAATTGTTGAAATCACGCGGGTGTGGGAACACGTGTGACAACAAGCTGTCACTCCCCCCTCCTAAAGTTCGCCCCCATTGAGGTGCCGAACCTCGAACGTGCAACACCCTCAGACATCCAGGATGACGTCGATGCCCCTGTACGACACGCTCAAGAATGTGGTCTGGATCGATCGCACTCAACTGCTCGTCGAGTTGCTGCCGTTGCAGCACCTGGCCGAATATGGGATTTCCATCCGCCGGACACTCTCCCACTGCGACCATCTTGCGGAACGAGCAACCGGATGTGTGTGTGATGTGTAGCGGTAGTTATCGAGCTTTGGCCAGCGAAATCGCCATGGTGCTGGCGTTCAAGACGGAGCGGTGTCGCCTGGCGGTGTTCGCTGACGAGTTGACCGACACTCAAATGGATCAGGCGCTGTCACTCGGCGTGAAGGGTTTTCTCTCCAAGGCTGAGCCGTTGTCCTCTCTGGCGAGCGCCATCCGGCAGGTCGCCGAAGGGACTGCGGTCGTGTCGAATCAACTCGTGCATCGCATCTCGAATGAGAACGGTCAGCATCAAGTGAAGACTCAAACGGAATTGACCCGCTTGTCACACAGTCAACTTCGACTTCTGCGGCTCTTGGCTCAAGGCGAGTCCACGCGCCAAGCGGCGGCGGTGACCGGCCTCACGGTGCGAGCCGTCGAAAGCCACAAATATCGACTGTTCAAGCGACTCGGCGTGCAAAACCGAGTCGAGCTCTGCCGTTGGGCGTTGCGCGTGGGATTGATCGATATGGACAAAGTCGCTTAGGCAAGCGGTCAGAGAAAACATACCGTGGGATAGGCTTCCAGCCTGTCAACTCCAGTGAAAAGACAGGCTGGAAGCCTATCCCACGGGTCAGACAACTCTGACCGTTCGCCTTAACGCGGGTTCACGGGCGCTGCTGACTGTTGACTCGCTGCGAGGCTGGCGGAGTCCGGTCCCACCGAACGCGCACGACCAGAACCCGACCAACGGGTCGCTCTCCGTCGAAGCGCACTCTGTACCCCAAAGGGGTTACCCATCACAGCCCAGGGTCGCGACCGAAGGTCGCGCACCCTGGGTGAGCGGCCCGCGAGAGAACGAATCCTGAAGGGGTTCTACTTCGCCGTGGAGGAGCGTTTATCAAGCGGGAAACGGCCTCAAACACAGGCCGCAGAGCCACCGCACGAGCCATCTCCCCCATGATTTTGTAGTTCATGATTTTGTAATCCTCTGCTCATCCCAGCCTTGCAAACCGTCCGCAAAGAACAGGTTTCCGAAGTCAGATTCACAAAATCATGAACCACAAAATCATGGGGAGGGACGCTTGGGGCTGGGGAGTTAGTCCCGATTTGAGGCCTCGCCAGCGGGCGATGGCGGTGTACAACCCCTTCAGGGTTGGGCTTGGATGGGCCACATTTCCCAGGGTGCGCTCCTGCGTTGCGACCCTGGGCTGTGATGGGTAACCCCTTCGGGGTAAAGAGACCCACAGTGTGTCAACAAATCGCATTCGGCTCGTGTGTCCAGACGGCCCGGTGTTCGCCCGTTTCACCACCACAGCGTCGTGGTGTGTGATACGAAGAAGCACTCGGCCCTGTGCATGACGACTCATCATCGCGAGGCTTTCGGAGAAAGAACCGATTCCGATCCGCAGGACTGGGTAAGGCGGGAGAACTTTAACGACTCTACCGATAAACCAGACATGGTGAACTTTTCCTCCCAGACCGATGCCCTCGCCCGTGTTGCGGAGTTGGCGACGCAGCGCCATCAGGTGCTGGCACATAACCTCGCCAACGTGAATACGCAGGGGTATCAACGGCTCGACGCCGACTTCGCGGATGAAGTCCGACGACAACTCATCGCCGGAGGGTCGCTCGACACCGTTCAGCCGCAGGTCGCTCCGACCGGGGAACCGACCACTCGACTCGATGGCAACAATGTCGATGTCGATCGCGAGATCGGGATCCTGGATCAAAACGCCTTACTGCATCAAACGGTGACGGAATTGCTCGCGTCGAGGCTGGGAATGCTCCGACGAGCCGCTCGCTGATCCCCCGATTCGCGATGGCCACCGTGTCAGGACTGTTCCCCATGAACCTCAATCAAATCTTCGCCGCCGCCGACATCAGTGCCTCCGGGCTGCAAGCGGAACGGCTGCACATGGAGGTCGTCGCGAACAACATCGCGAATCAGCAGACCACGCGCACAGCCAACGGAGAACCCTACCGGCGACAACAGGTTTTGCTCACCAATCTGGCGGAGGAGGGCAGCCGATCGGGCACGCTCTCGGGAGTTCGCGTCGAGGCCATCACTCCCGATCCAACGCCCTTCCGCAGCGTCTATGACCCCGGACACCCTCACGCCAACGAACAAGGACAAGTTCAACTCCCCAATGTCGATCTCCCGCATGAGATGGTCGATTTGTTGGTGGCCAGCCGGGCCTACGAATCGAATCTGAAGTCACTGGAGACCTTCAAGCAGATCACCAAACAGACCCTGTCCCTGCTGCGAGAGGCTTAACAGCCCATTGGAAATGTCTGTGGCACGGGCTTCCAGCCCGTGATTCCTTGAGTCTCACGCATGGGCAGGATGCCCATGCCACGTCTTTCAACGGGCTGATAATCATGAATCTGTTGCCTGTCTCCGCCGCCAATCCCACATTCCTCCCCGGACCCCCACCACTCGCCGCGGGCGGGTCGGCTCCGTTTGCACAACTGTTCAACGAAGCGATCGCCTCTGCGGAGTCGCAGCAAGCCGCATCGCAGGCCGGTGTGCAGGCCCTCCTGACTGGGGAGACTGACAACCTCCAATCGGTCGTCCTGGGAGCCGCCAAGGCCGATGTCTCCTTACAGATCCTCCTGGGTGTCCGTGAACGATTGGTCAACGCCCACCAAGAGATCATGCGGATGCAAATCTGATGGAAGCGGTCAGCCGTCAGCTTTCAGCAGTCAGCCAGAAGGTCTTGTTCAGGTTTCTGGCTGAATGCTGATGGCTGATCGCTGATGGCTGATCGCTGACAGCTGATCGCAATCCCACTCATCGTGCCGCAGACAGAAGTGGACACCCCGTGAATACCTGGCAACACACTTGGAAACAGCTCGTTGCGAGTTGGAACTCGTTCACGACGAGTCAGCGCGCCGCCTGCCTGGGGGGCTGCGGGCTGATGCTCTTCGTGCTGGGCGGAGTCGCCTGGTGGAGTTCACGACCCGAATACGCCACGCTGGTCAATCGCCTCTCGCCGACCGAGACCGCGGAAGTTGTGGCCGCTCTCGAAGCCGAGCAGATCCCCTATCAACTCAATTTCGCAGCCTCCGCGGTTTCGGTCCCCAAGGCGTCGCTGGCCCAGGCCCGACTGACCATCAAGGATCATTTGGGACTCTCACCCGCCGAGGCCGAATCGGGACAGGAATTTGATCTCTTCGCCGACCCCAGCCAGATTCACCAGCGTCTGTTGCGGCAACAGGAAAGCCGTCTCGCGCGTTCGATCTCGCAATTCCGTTCGATCAAGTCGGCTGTGGTGCATCTCAGTAAGCCGGCGTCGTCCACGTTTCTGCGCGATGCGACTCCTGCGACCGCCAGCGTGATCGTGGAACTCAAGCCCGGGGTCCAACTCACCTCGCGGGATGCCAACGCGATTGTCTCACTGGTCTCGCACGGCGTCGAAGGGCTTCGTGCCGAGGATGTCAGTGTGATGGATACCGAAGGTCGACTGTTGACCGACACCACAAACTCGGGCGGCGGCGATGTCGCGGGTCAATTGGAATACCGTCGGCGGTTCGAGACCGAACTCTCGACCAAGGCCGAGACCATGCTGGGCGAGATGCTGGGAGCGGGGCGATCGATCGTCCGCGTCACGGCCGACATCGATTTCACCGCGACCGAAACCGAACAAATCACTTTCGATCCGGAAGGGAAGGTCAAAGTCTCCGAAACCACGCGCTCGGAGTCCCACACGGGCAAACCCCGCGCGGGTGGGGTGGCCGGAGTCAGCGGCAACCTGCCCCAAACCGCCTCTTCCGGGACGACGGATTCTTCGACGCTCTCCAAAACCGAAGAGAACGAAACGCAATACGCCAACGCGGAGACCAAGAACACCATCCGCGAAGCTCCGGGCAAAATTCGCCGCATCACGGTCGCGGCGGTCGTCGACCTGACGCCACCCGAGGGAGACCCCGCCGCCGCCCCAGCGACCCCCGTCACTCAGGCCGATGTCGAGCGGATTGTAAAACAAGCGGTCGGCTTCGACATTCGCCGCGAGGACCAAGTCGAAGTGCTGGTCTCGAAGATCGCGTCTCTCCCGGTCATCCCCGCCGTCGTGCCGTCCCCGGTCGATTGGGAACGCTGGGTCCGGACGGGATCGCTCGGCGTGGGGGCGTTGGTGGCGCTGCTGATCAGTTGGCTCGCGCTCCGCAGACGGCAGACCACTCCGGCGACCGTCCCCACGGAATCCTCAGCACCGCTCCCCGTGGCGATGGCCCATCGTGTGCATCAAGTCTCGGAGCAAGCGTTGCGGAACCCCCGGGCGGCCGCCGCTGTGCTTCAATCCTGGTTGAAGTCCGAGTCCGCCGGAGCCAGGACCGAAGCCCTCCCCATTCGCCGTCGCGCCGCCTAAAGACGCCCTTCCGAAAACCTTGCCCATCATGCCCACCGCCGCCCCACCGCGATCACCTCGCCGCCTTTCCGGTCCCGAAAAGGCTGCGGCATTGTTTCAATGGCTCTTTCCCGAGGCCGCCGAGGCCGTTCTCAAAGAACTGGACCCCGAAGCGATTGAGCGCCTGCAAGACGAGGCCAAACGCCTCGAATCGACGGTGACCGAAACCGCCGACCTGGAACTGTTGATCGAATTCGAACAGATGATGTCGCTGGCCGCGGCCCACATCCCGCCCACGAGCGTCGCCACCTCGGCGACCGCCACGGAACAACAGTCGGCCGCTCAGAAGTCCGGGAATCCGGTGGCTGATTTTGGCACTCCCACAGAGGATCCTCTCGCCGACCTGGAACGACTGCCGATCCCCGCGCTGGCCCAAGCTTTGCAACGCGAACAGCCGCGGACCATCGCGATCCTGGTCAATCGAGTCTCCCCCAAGAAGACCGCCGAACTCCTGGCCGCTTTGCCCGAAGAACGACGTGTCAAAGTGATCCAGGAACTGGCCCGCGATCCCCGTTCTCCCGACTTCCTGGTTCGGCGGCTCGCCCAGGCGGTGATCGAGCATGCGCTCTCGCTGCCATCCGAAAGCACGGGATCAACCGATCGCGTGCAGCGACTCGCGAGCGTGCTCCGCGCGGTCGAAAAGTCCCAGCGCGGCGCCATGATCGCCGCGATCGAGCAACAGGAACCCGAGTTGGCGGAGCAGCTGCTCGAACAGATTTACGACTTCGAAGACCTCGGCTCCGCCACCGACCGGACCATCCAAGGAGTGCTGGGGCAGGTCGACACGAACACGCTGGCCACCGCGCTCAAGGATTCGTCCGAGGCCTTGCAGGAGCGGATCAGTAAAAACCTGTCGACCCGGATGCGCCAGTCCCTCAAGGAGGAAATGGAGTTCCTCACACAGGTCTCCCCGAAGAAGGTCGAGCAAGCTCGGCAAGCGATGACCCAGGCCCTGGCCAAGATCGATCGGCAGTCCGAAGCCGAGTAGTCCCCCTCTCCGAATGCACCCGTCCCCGTGAACGTCCCGTCCCCGACCCACCGAATCTCGCTCACGGTCCCCACGCGGCCTCGGGGTGTCGTGTTACGGACTTCGACCGAAGCACTCCCCGATGCACCGCAACCCAACACGTCGTCCAGTGGTCCCGGTCCCTCCGACCGGGCTGCGCTAGAGGCTCTCACCGATGCCCTCACGGAATGTTCGCTCCAACTGGACGAGGCCACCGGGATCCGCGTCCAGAATCTGCGAGAGTTGCAGGATCTGGCGGTGGAGATCGGAATGGCTGTGGCTTCGAGGATCGTGCACGAGGCGATCGAAGCGGGTCAGTTCAATGTTCACGGACTGGTCCAGCAGGCGATCGACGTGTGCGTGGTTCACACGTCGGGACGGGTCTGGCTGCACCCGGCTGATGTCGCGGTGCTCCACCAACGACTCACAGCTGAGCCCGCGACGGGTTGGGCGGGCATCGAGATTCTCGACGATCCCAGCCTCGCGCGGGGCGGTTGTCGCGTGGAGTCTCCCGATCACGCGGTGCGTTACGAAGTGTCGGCCCACTTGGCGGAGATGCGCCGCCACCTCCTGGAAGGATTGGATGATGCTGAAATTGAACGTCGAGAGACTTCGGGACCGGGTCCGCGATTGCGACGGCATCCAGACCGCCGGCGAACTGCGTAGCGCGCACGAGATCCTGACCGCGGAACTCGTCACGTCGCTCGGCGAGATCTGCGATGTCCATCTCGACGACGGTCGCACGGTGGCCTGCGAAGTCGTCGGCTTCGATGGCGGCATCAGTCAACTACTCCCGTTTGTGGAAACCAGCGGTCTGCGTCCCGGTTTGCCGGTCACTGCGCGTGGCCGAGCGCTGCGTGTGCCGGTCGGGCCTTCGCTGCTGGGGCGGGTGTTGGATGGTCTGGGTCGGCCTGTCGACGGCGGGCCACCGCTGAGCACCCGCTGCTGGCGCGAGAGCGCCGTCGTCGCGCCCCGCGCGGTGGATCGGCCCCGGATCGATCGTCCGCTGGAAACCGGTGTCCGAGTCATTGACGGACTGTTGACCTGCGGACGAGGTCAGCGGATCGGCCTCTTTGCGGGGAGCGGTGTCGGCAAGAGTACGTTGCTGGGAGAAATCGCGAAGACCGCGCGGGCGGATATGAACGTCATCGCGCTCGTGGGCGAACGTGGTCGCGAGGTCCGCCCCTTTCTGGAAGATTGCCTCGGCGCGACAGGGCGCGGTCGCTCGGTGGTCGTCCTCGCGACTTCCGAAGAGCCGCCGCTGATGCGCGTCCGAGCTGTCCTCACAGCCGTGGCGATCGCCGCCAGTTTTCGCGACCAAGGGCACGACGTGATGTTCCTGCTGGACAGCGTGACCCGCATGGCGATGGCGCAGCGCGAGATCGGACTGCTGCGGGGCGAACCGCCCGGCACGCGGGGCTACACGCCGTCGGTCTTCAATCTGCTGGCGAGCACCATGGAAAAGCTCGGCACGTCCCCGTCGGGTTCGATCACCGGTTTGATCACCGTGCTCGTCGATGGCGATGACATGGATGAACCCGTCTCGGATGCGGTGCGGGGCATCCTCGATGGTCACATCATCTTGAACCGCAAGCTCGCGGCGCGCGGCCATTTTCCGGCAGTCGATGTGTTGCGGAGTGTGAGCCGGCTCTTTCAGGAAATCGCCGATGCCCCACACCGGGAGGCGGCGCGCCGCGTCCGCGAATGTCTCGCCACTTACGAGGAGATGGAGGACCTCATTCAGATCGGCGCCTACAAGCGAGGGACCACAGCCCGGATCGATCGAGCGATTCAATTGCATCCCCAGATCATCAAATTCCTCAAGCAAGCGTCCGATGCCCCGTCGGCCTGGGACCAGACCCGCACCGAACTGATCCGACTCGGTCAAGCCTGGGGCGAGTAGTTCTCACATCAGCTATCAGCTTTCAGCTTTCAGCAGTCAGCCAGAAGACTTCTCTCAGTTTCTGGCTGAAAGCTGATGGCTGATGGCTGACAGCTAGTCCTAAGTCACCGGCAACGGTTCTTCACCACCATGCACAAGTTCCATTCCCCCTTCCTCCGACTGGCCCGACTCGCCACGCAGCAATCGCGACTGGCCGAGCTGGAGTTGCTGGCTGCACGACAGTCAGAAGCCGAAGCCGAACTGGCCCGTCAAACCCTCCTTGAGGAACAAACCGCCTGGGATCAGGAAGTCGCCACGGCCGACCCCACGCTGGCCCCCCTGGAAACTCGACTCGCGGGTCTCGCCGCCCGGGAGAACATCCGTGGTCTGCTCGACTGGATCGATCAAGAGCGATGTCGTCGGGCGGCCCTCACGACCGAAGCGCTCACTCGCTGGCAGCAGCGTCGACAACATCAAGCCGCCCTCGACCACGTCTTGGCGCGGGACAAACGCGAATACCAGGCTGAACTCCATCACCACCGTCAACTCGAACTGGAAGACGGCCACTTGATGCGCCGCTTCGAAGACCACGCCAGCGACACTCCCCCATCATGAAACAAATCCTCCTCCTCATTGTGATCACCGCCGTCTCGGCCGGTGTTTCCTCGTTTGTCTCCGTGAAGTGGCGTGCTCCCGCCCACGAGGAGCCGGCGTCGGCGACGCCGCATGAGGCCGAGAAGGGGCACGACTCCTCCGACAAGTCGGCGAAACCCGCTCCGGCGACGCCCGCTCCCGCCGAAAGCTCCGACCTCCCCGTCGCCGCTCGTCCGAAACCGATGAGCGTCGAGGAGATTATTCGCTACGGCAAGGGGATCAAGCAACGCGCCGAACATCTCGACAAACGCGAAGCCCAACTCGCCGAGCAGGAGTCCCAACACCGATTGGTGCTGGCCGATGTCCAGGGAGAACAAAAGGAAATCGACGGACTGCGGACTCAGGTCCGCGACCAAATCGGAACTGTGGAGTCCCTCCTGGAACAACTCGATGTGAAACGGTCGCAGCAATCCGAGGAACAAAAACGCGCGGAGGAACAAACCAAGCTGCTTAAAGATCAGCAAATGGATGTCGACTCCCTGCAGCGCGACAATATCAAACGGATGTCCGCGTGGTTTCAGAACATGGAACCTGCCAAAGCCGCCACCTTCTTGAAAGAGCTTTCGAACGACGGCAAGACCGACATGGCGGTCCAGTTGCTGTCCCACTTCGAGGAGCGCGAGGCTTCCAAAATCCTGGCCGAGCTCGACGACCCCGGTCTGATGGTCGAGCTGATCGAGAACTTCAAGAAGTTGAAACGCGACGAGAAGAAGAAACCTGCGAAGTAGAGCCATCAGCCATCAGCCATCAGCGGTCAGCGGTCAGCCAGAAACCCAGACAAAACCCTCTGGCTGAAAGCTGAAAGCTGACGGCTGACGGCTGACGGCTCAAGAGAGACACCGGAAAGGATTCACATGACAGTCATCGAGGTCCATCAAATCGCGCGCGAGTTGTTCCTGACGACCGCGTTGCTCTGCCTGCCCCCCTTGCTGGCGAGCCTGCTGGTCGGCGTCCTCGTCAGCGTGTTCCAGGCCGTGACGAGCGTGCAGGAGCAGACACTGTCGTTCGTCCCGAGGCTCGCGGCGGTCGGTCTGGTGATCATCGTCGCGCTCCCCTGGTCGCTCCAACTGCTGATGACTTACTCGAACCGCATGTTGCTGCGGATTTCGGAGGCGGCTCAATGATCTCGCCCGAGGTCGCGACTCCCCTGTTGGCCTTCCTGCGCATCGCCACCTTCGTCTCGCTCTTGCCGCCCTTCGCGGGACGCGGGTTGCCGAAGACGGTGAAAGTCGGGTTGGCGTTCGCACTGGCGATGGGCATGACAACCCGTCACGCGTTGAACGCCCCCATTCCCGATGGACCGATGTTGATTTGGCTGGGATTGCGGGAAACTCTCACGGGGGGACTGCTGGCCCTCTGCCTCGGTCTGTTTTTATACCCCGCGAAGATCGCGGGCGAATATCTCAATCAAGAGTTCGGCCTCAGCTTCGCCACCAACATCTCCGCGATGGAGCCGCAATCCCAAGGAGTGTTGAGTCAGGTCCTAGAGGCCCTCGCCGTGTTGCTCTTCATGGCGCTCAACGTCGACCACTACCTCTATCGCTTCCTGCAACTGTCGTTCGAGCGTCGCCCCGTCGGCGGTCCGGTCTGGCAACCCAACGCGGAAGCGATCGCCCAGTTGGGTGACTTGTTGTCGGCCTGGGGATTGCGAATCGTGGCTCCCCTCGCATGCGTGATGGCTCTCACGTCGCTCGGACTGTTCCTGGCCTCGCGCTGGACTCCGCAGTTCAATCTCCAGTCGATCGGTTTTCAGCTGCGCGTGCTGGTCGGGTTGACGGCGATGTTCTTCGGCCTGCCGGAACTCATCAGCCTGCTGCAACATTCGTTGTATGAAGTCGCCGACTGGACTCAACACCTCTAAGTAGCCATCAGCTTTCAGCAGTCAGCCAGAAGGTTCCCCAGTCGTTCTGGCAGACAGCTGACTGCTGATGGCTGACAGCTATCTCTAAGGTATGACACCATGGCCCAACCGGATTTGGAAGGACGTACCGAAGACGCGACACCTCGTCGGCGGGAGCAGGCGCGCTCCGAGGGGCAGGTGGCGTACAGCGGCGACCTGATGATCGGCGCCGTCTGTTTCGTCGTCGCGATCCTCATGCGGTGGCACGGTCCCACGTGGCTCGCGCGAGCGGCCGAGTGGATGCGGGCTGTGCTGGGCAAACTCCCCATGACCGACTGGACCGTTGTGGAGACTCAGGCCAGTGCCACATGGGTTCTGGGAGGAGTTGCCGCCTGCTGCCTGACGCCACTTCTGATCGTGTGGGTGATGCAATGGGCGTTGGGCTTCGCACAGGTCGGGTTTCACTGGCGAATGGACGCGCTCGCACTGAAGTGGGACCGGCTCTCTCCGGAGCAGGGGTGGAGTCGCATCGCCTCCGGAGCGTCGATCCAGAAACTCGCGGTGACGACGTGCAAACTGCTTCTGGTTCTGGGGTTGATCGGTTGGCGCGTCGCGCTCGATTGGCCCGTGATCCAGTCCCTGGGCCGACTCCCGCTGCGGCAGGGATTGGTCAACATGTCCCTGATCGTCTCGCGAACCGCGCTCTGGTTGGGAGTCGCCATGCTGATTGTCGGCTTAGCGGACTATGCCCTCCAGCGTTGGAAGCACGAACGCCAATTGATGATGACCCGCGAGGAACTCAAGCAAGAAGCCCGCGAGGAACAAGGTGACCCCCAGGTTCGGAGCCGTCAGCGCAGACTGCAGCGCGAAGCCCGCAAGGAACGCGGGATTAAGAATGTCCCCCAAGCCACCGTGGTGATCACCAACCCGACCCACTTGGCCATCGCGCTCCGCTACTCCCCGGACATGGCGGCACCCCTCGTCGTCGCGAAAGGCTCCGGACGACGAGCGGAGCGCATCAAGCAAGTCGCGCGGCAACACGGGATTCACGTCACGGAGAACAAACCGGTCGCGCGCACTCTTTATAAACATATCGATGTCGGGCGTGCTGTCCCGCCCCAACTCTACTCCGCCGTCGCCGCCATTTTGGCCGTTGCGTACCGGGCCAAACGCTAAAGAGCGGATCGAGAAACAAGAGTCGTCTTTCGCTCCGCGATAGCCCGGCCCTCATCATTGGAAAGTGCCGAATCCTCACCCCGCAGGGGTCACAGCCCATAGCCGGTGGTCGAGTGCAGCGAATACCACCGGATCTCTCGCGATGAACGCCTTGTCTCCCGGAGGGAGTCCAGCGATGTGGAGCGTCAGTGCGGTTCCCAGGGCTGTAATCCCTTCGGGATAAGCTGGTTCGTAGAGCGAGCGTACCGGTGGTGTTCGCTGCGCTCGACCACCGGCTATTGGCTGTAATCCCTTCGGGATAGTGGATGTCCGCCAATCGAGCTGGGAGTCGCTAGACATTTCCCGTCCGGGAGGGTCGCCTTCGCAGAGCGACAGTGCGATCAGCTCCGGTGTCGTTCGCGATTCGCGGAGGCCCGGGACCGAGATCATGGAGCATATGCCCAACGGCGTCTCGCGGTCCGCCCCGAAGTCCCCGCCGAGGAGCGTGTCTATTCTTCAAGCAGTTCGTGTGCGACTTGATCCCAGTTCACGGAGGACTCGGCCACTTCCAGCATTTGCCGAGCGGTCGGTTGCTCGACGGACGAAATCTCGGTGTGCAACTCCTGTCGCATGCGCCGAGCCAACTGGACCCTGGCGTGCTGTTCCTTGGAGAGGATCTTCTGCCTGACTGGCTCCGCGTCCTGGGACTGGGATTTGATGTCTTTGGCCAGCGCCAGGTATCGGGCGTGCCTTTCCGGATTGGCGTGGACCCAATCGCGGGCGACACCGGTTTCAAACTCGCTCGTTCCGTCACGTTGATGCAGCGCCCGCTCGGCGTCGGGTGTGTTCCCGGGATTCGTCTCTTGAAAGACCGAGCCACTGGCGGAAGGGCTCTGCGAGAGGCCGATTGGCCGAAAGCCGGACGGATCGGTGAAATACTTGGCGACCGCTTCCTTCGTCTTTTGATCCTGGGCAATCAACCACATGACCATAAAGAAGGCCATCATGGCCGTCACAAAGTCGGCATAGGCGACCTTCCATGCTCCTCCCCCTTTACCAGCCATGCGATCCCTCGTTTCGAATGTTGTGAGAACAGTTTCAGAATTTGTCTTCGGTTGAATCGGTCAGCTTTCAGCTTTCAGCAGTCAGCCAGAAGGTGTTGTCCGGGTTTCTGGCAGACGGCTGACGGCTGACGGCTGACGGCTTTTTGAACGGTTATCCGCCGGACTCCACAGTCTTGAACAGTTCGGCCAACTCGTCGGCCGTGGGGCGGTGTTCCGTTCCCACGCCGCGCCGCGCAATTTCGATCACTCCCTTCGGAGCCCCTCCGGCCAGGAACTCGACGATCAGTCCGACAATCACGCGAAAAAACGCCGACTCTTGCGTCCCGAGATACGCCATACGACCGGCGAGCGGTCCGAAGAATCCGTAGGACAGAAGAATCCCCAGGAAGGTCCCGACGAGTGCGGCACCGACTTTGTGTCCAATTTCTTCGACGGGGCCGCTGATGGCACCCATCGTCACCACGATCCCGAGTACAGCCGCTACGATTCCGAATCCCGGGAGCGCGTCAGCCGTCGAACTGAGAGCTCCGACGGCGGCGTGGTGCTCGTCCTCCATCACTTTGATTTCGCGTTCGAGTATAGTCTCTAGTTGTGCAGGTGTGGCCCGACCATCGGAGACCATCTGCAGCGCCCCGCAGAGAAATTCCCGGATATGGTGATTGCCATGAATGAGTGGATACTTTTGCAGCAGCGGACTGTCTTCCGGAGCGGACAGGTGCGTGTCCCAGGCCAGCATGCCGTCCCGCCGGCCGATGCGAAACAGGTCGTAGAGTAAGGAGAATATTTCCACGTACGCCCGTTTGTTAAAGGGCGAACCTTTGATCGCGTGTATGACCCCGTGCATCAGGTCCATGAGGACCTTCCTCGGCGACATGACAATGAGCGCGCCGAGTGCGGCGCCACCGATGGTGACGATTTCCGAGGGGTGGACCAGCGCGTGAAAGTGTCCACCCGCCATTGAGAAGCCGGTCAACACCGAACCCACGACGATAATCAAACCGAGAATGACAATCATGGGATACTTCTGGGAAATGTCGGGAGTCGGGAGTCGGGAGTCGGGAGTCGGGAGTCGGGAGTCGGGAGTCGAGAGTCGGGAGTCGGGAGTCGGGAGTCGGGAGTTCGGAGTTCGGAGGTCGGAGGTCGATATTCGATATTCACAACTCGACGGAGACAGGGGCGACCGCTGGGGGCGCAGTGCGTCCCTGTTGCTCCGTGGCCAGGCGACGAAGCCGGCGGAGTCCGAGGAGTTCGATCGCCAATCCGACTTCTTGCACCGGACGAATCACTCCGCCCTGAGCGGCATTGACGGCCCGGAGGATCGTCGCTGTCACCTGGGGATGCAGATTTGCCAGGTCGTGAATCAAACGGGTGTCCGCATCGTCGCCGATCGCCGAGTTGAGGATTTCCGTCCAGACCCGATCGGCGGAGAGTGCGAGATGCGGCCCAGGCGGCGCGGCCTGCGGCCGATCGAATCGCAGGCCAGGGGGTGCCGTTGTGGCTTCCGGCAACGGTTCTTGCAGCATCGCCGCAATGCGACGAAGCCGCGCGGGGGCGATCGACCGTCGGGGGAGCCCGCGCGTCGGACCATCGTGCGTCGGGAGGCGATCATCGTCGGAGGGGGGAGTGGACATCGAAGCTCCTTCACGCCAGGAAGTTCAACAACGACGTGTCGAAGAGTTTCGACAACGCCGCCATGGTGAATTGAGTTTGTGTTTGCGCTTGTTGCAGCGCGACGATCGACTGGGGCAGATCGGCGCTCAAAGCCTGCGAGCGGAGTGTCTCGGACTCCAGCTTCAAGTCACTGAAGCGGCTGTGCGCCGATTCGATCTGTTCGAGGGCGAGCCCTTGCGTGCCGATCGACTGCAACAGGTGATCTCCGAGCTGTTCGAGGTCGCCGAGTGATTGGGCGAACTGTTGATCGGTGACCGACGCAGGCTGACTTGAGGCTCCTTCCAACGTCGACCGGAGATCGGCGATGACGGCGAAGGTGTCGATCACGTCGGTCCCGGCCGTGGTCTGGAAGACATCCCGACCAACGGGCAACACCGCCGCCCCGTCCCCGAGTTCACTCGCTGCGATCATCGGCTCCTCGGAACCGACATACGTCACGGTGCCGTCCGGCGCCGTCTCGAACGGGAGACGATCCGAAGCGGTGCCACCATACAGGGAGATTCCCTCGTTCCGGCTGTTGGCGATCGTGATCAAGCGTTCGCGCAGCGTGCCGAGCTCCTGCGCCAAGACTTGTCGCTCCGCCGGTTCGATTGATTGTCGTCCGCTCAGCGCGATGTCCCGCACGCGAACCAGAATGGAATGGGCTTCGCGAGTCGCGGTTTCCGTGTGGGACAGGGTGCTGTGAAGCTGATCGAGAACCTGGGTGCGCGCGTCGAGTGACTCGATCCGTCGGGTTTCACGCAGTCCAATGCGCAGCGCGGCGGGATCGTCCGAAGGACGATTGACCCGCCGTCCCGAGGAGACTTGCTCCTGAGCCCGAGCGAATTGCACGGTCTGTCGGCGCAAGTGTTCGAGAGTGACGCCGATGGTCGAGAGATCAGTGGCTCGAATCACAATTACCTCACCAGAGTCATGAGTTCTTGCAGGTTTTCATCGGCGGCCCGCAGGAATCGGGAGGCCGCTTGAAACATCCGCTGGTACGTCAGCATGTTCGCCAGCTCTTCATTCAGGTCGACTCCCGAAACCGAATCTCGCTGCTGTCGCAAGGAGGTCGAGAGCGCCGTGGCCTGATCGACCGACCAACTGGCCGCCGCGGTCTCGGCGCCGATCTCCACAGTCAGTCCATCGAGCGCGACGGTGGCGGATTGGCCTTGCAGTTCCGGCAACCCGGCATCCCGCAAGGCGGCCAGACGTTTGGCGATCGAGTTGTCCCCGGGCCGAGCGGTCGTACCAGCCGCGAGTTCCCGAGGGTCGTCCCACAGGTCGTCGCGAACCGCGAGGTTCCCCGCGGAGTCCCCTTGAAAGAAGCTGCGCACGCCGAGCGCGGGCCAGAGTCCGACTTCGTCCGGTTGAGGAACGACATCCCAGGTCGACGACTCGCCCGTCACCAATGTGCCCGCATCGAATCGCAACTCGACTCCTTGGGCAACGGCGATCGGCTTCCCCGGGAGATAACTTGATCCGAGTTGTACGGTGCCGAGCAGTGTGCCCGAGGCATCGCGGACTTCCGCCCGCACATCGGCGTCGACCCCCACTTGTCCCCCTTGCGTGACGGTCAGGGTCCACTCTCCGTTGCTGGTTCCGCTCGGGCGACCACTCACATGTCCGGACGCGGTCCCCGTCCAGCCCGCCGAGGGCGTCATGACGCTGGGCAGTCCTCCCGCGAAGTCGACCGCAAATCCGGGCGCTGTCGCGAGGGACAGTAACCGTGTGCGAGGATCGACTGTGGCCGACACGTTGCCGATCCCTGACAGCTTCGTGGCCATGTCTTCCAGAGTGTCTCGCGTCGGATCGACATCAATCGCGAAGAGCCGTCGCTCTCCAGTTGCCGCTTCGGTCACCGCGACCGTCACCTGTCCCGCTGACAGCGGCCATTTTCCGGTCACTTGATTCAGCGGCGCATCGACAGCGGTCACGCCCCGCACGCCAGTCAACTGCTTGAACGGGCCAGACAGCCCGACACCCGCCGAGTGCGCACGATCCACGGCCAAGGCCAGAGAACGCGTGATGGAATCGAGTTGACCACGGGCCGCATCGATCCGATCGGTCCCACCCTGCAGCAACCCGGCCAACCGGCCCGATGCGAACTCCAGCGGTGTGGACCCGCCCTTCCAGGTGATCTCACTCTCACCCCTTGCGTTCATCGACATGACCAGAGCGATGGGCTGTGTGGAGAACGACACCGCACCGGACGCCAGTGTGACCACATCATCGACATCGGCCCGCAGCGGAACACGAGCGTCGGTGAGTCCCGCGAGTTGCTCCAGCAGCGCGTCACGGCGATCGAGCAAGTCGAGCGGCTGCTGTTCGCCTCCCGGGGAGGTGGAGATTTCGCCGTTCAACTCGGCAATCTGCTGGATGAGTCCATTGACCTCGTTCAGCGTCCCTTGAATCTCTTGATGGACCGAGGACTGAATCGTGTCGAGTCGATCGGCGGCTTGATGGAAAGCTCCCGTCATTTGGCGCGCGGCCTGCAGCACGGCGCGGCGTTGTGTGAGATCTCCCGGATTGACGGTCCACTGATCGAGCTGATGGAAGAACTGGCTGACTCGATCCGTCAGACCACCGGAGAGGGGATCGAAGACCCCTTCGACGGATTGCAGCGTTTCCAGCGACGCTTCCTGGGTGCCTTGTTGGGAGATCGAGTGATTCAACGAATACTGCGTGAAGGCACTGACGGATCGATCGACGCGGAGTGAGTTCACGCCCGTGCCCACGGCGACGCCATCGATCGGCGTCGCGGCGCGTTCTCCCAAGTGGAGACGCTGCCGGTGGTAGCCGGGCGTGGCGGCATTCGCTTGATTATTGGCGGACACGCGCAGCCCGATCTGGGCGGCACGCAGCGCGGTCAGGCTGGTATCGAAAGAGAGCATCGGCTCACGTCCTGAAGTTGATCACGGGTTGGAGACTGCCGGTCGAAATCTGACCATGGTCGTCGTAGCTCACCGAGAGGCAGCGGCCACCGGTCAGTTCCTGCAAGGTACACTCGACACCGAGTTCCAGGAGGGCGACCTGCCGCATCCAGCCTCGGGTCGCGGAATGCACGGCCTGCGCCAGGCCCCGGACAGTGTCGCGTCGTACCCGAAGGCTCGTCGCTTCCTGGGGAGGGAGTCGCCCCATCAGAATCGTCAGCCCGCTGTGCGACGGCTGAATCCCGCAAACGGTGGCGATCCGTTCCTTGAGCCGTTCGCGCCGGATCATTCCCGGACCCAGATCCCAGGCGTCTTCGCCAGCGGCCGCTTCGAACGGCGAGGCCGCTCCGTCCGGGGGGCTGACGCGGAGGCATTTCAAGATCGACGAAAGCCGCAGCTCCTCCCAATCGAGGTAATCACGGCATTCACTCACGAGAGCGGCCGCGGGCTCCGGAGAGCGAGGCGTGTACACGTGGGGTGGCTGAGGTTGGGGCATGGTCCATCTCCAAAAGCTAGCTCAGACTTGTCTGGCCTGTGGCACGGGCGTCCCGCCCGTGCTTTCCAGTCAACTCACCGGGGCGAGACGCCCCTGCCACGGACGTTCGTCGCACGGCACAGGGCAGTTGTTGGCGGGGATCACAAGGTTTCGGTAGTGGTGCGGGTATCGGTCGAAGTGCGGGCCTGGGTCACGAGGTAGTCACGCAAGCCCAACCCGCCGGCATCGGCGACGGCCTGTCCCATGTACTGATCGAACATTCCTCCGAGGACATCGGAGGAGTCGCCGCCGAAGAGTCCCCCTTCGCCGCCGCTGCCTCTCATCTCTTTGAGCAACAACGAGGCGAAGAGTCCTTCCACCTGCCGCGCGACGGCATCGGGCGACGCCGTACTCGGGAAATCGATCGCGGCCGGAACGCTGGTGAGTGGACTGAAGGGCATGAGGGAGTCGTGGATGGTGGGAATGGGGCGTGGGGGTGGAGTGTCGCGGGAAGAGCGAGACCGTCTCCAGTCCCCACCGCCCGACTCCCCGCTTACTTGAACAGCAGTTCGGCGTGCAGCGCGCCGGACTCTTTGAGTTGTTGGAAGATCGAACTCAAATCGCGCGGCGTCACTCCGAGGGCATTCAAGGCTGTCGCCAGGTCACCCACGGTCGATTGCCGATCGATCTCGTTCACAAACGCTTTTTCCTCGAGCACGTCCATCTGCGTGCGGGGTACCACCGTGGTCTGTCCCTGGCTGAACGGATTGGGTTGCGACACTTCCGGCGTTTCCGCCGTCATAATCGACAGGTTGGCGTGGGTGATCAAGACGCGGGCGAGCCGCACATTCTCCCCAATGATCACCGTGCCGGTGCGTTCGTTGATCACGACCCGCGCGGGACGATCCGGAATCACCATCAAGTTGCCGACACGGCCAATGAATGCCGGGACATCGTCGGCATGAGGCGTCGGGACGTGGATCTCGATGGTGGTCGAATCGATCGCTCGGGCGACTGCGGGGGATTCGGTGTGGGCGAGGTATTCGGTGTTGATGGCGAGCGCAATGCGACGAGCGGTTTCGAAGTCGGACTGCCGCAGCAGTATCCGCACGACTCCGTTCTGACCGATCGGAGTGCAGGTCTCACGCTCGATGGTCGCACCGTTTGGGATCCGTCCGGTCGTGGGATGGTTCTTCTGCGCGCCGGCCGCATCGCCGGAGAAGGCGAAGCCACCCGTCGAAATCGCTCCCGAAGCGACCGCGTAGATTTCCCCATCGACCCCCTTCATGGCTGTCATGATCAATTGCCCCCCGGCGAGGTTTTTGGCATCGTCGAAGGTGGAGACCAGGACATCGATGGTCTGGCCATTGCGGGCGAACGCCGGAAGATCGGCGGTGACCGTCACCACGCTCAGGTTGTCGGTTTTCTCCGAGGTATCGTTGCGGAGTCGGGCGCGAATCTCCGGATCGACGCGGAGTCCGTAGCGTTGAATGAGGTTCAGCGCGAGTTGCCGCGTGATCGGGCTTTTGCCGCCGGTGCCATTGAGTCCCGTCACCAACCCGAGCCCCACCAACTGATTCGTCCGCACGCCTTCGACCTCGGTGAGGTCGCGAATGCGGACTTCGTCGGTCGCGTACGCTGAGACATTGATCAGCAACGTGAGCAGGAGTCCCACCAGGAGGCAGCGATCTGGTTGTCGGGTGATCATGGTTCGGGCCGATGAGGGGAAGTGGACTGAGTGGGTGAGCGGTCAGCCGTGAGCGATCAGCAGTCAGCCAGAAGGTTTTGCTTAGGTGTCTGGCTGATGGCTGATGGCTGATGGCTGCACTAGAACGGCCAGACTTTGTTGGCCGTGCGGCCCAGCCAGCCTTGTCGGATGAAGCCTTCTTCTCCGCCGTGGCCCTCGTAGTTCATGTGCAGGTCGGCTACGAGACGCGAGTTGACCGTGTTATCCGCGGCGACATCGAACGGCCTGACGATGCCGGTCACCACGAGCGTGCGTTGATCGCCTTCGATGAGAATCTTGCGGCAGCCCCGGAAGACGAGGTTGCCGTTGGGGAGGACATCGATCACGGTCACTGTGACGCGATCGTTGAAGGCCCGTTGGCTGCGAAATGACGACTTCCCATCGAAGCTGCGGTTCGACTGCAACTCGGAGTCCAATTCACCTTCTGAGGATTGTGTCGAGAAACCTCCGTCGGACTTGGCACCGAACTTGAATAGGCTCTTCATGCTGGTTTTCTTGCCCAGGCCCCGGTTGTCCTGATTTTTGACATTCGAGTCCTCGCGGACCACGACCGTCAACAAGTCCCCGACGCGTCGGGCCTGCGTGTCGTAAAACAGCAAACCTTGTTCGGGCTGGTGGCGTTTCCACAGCGCTTCGGCGTGGGCGGCTTCCGCCCAACACAAACCCAGCACGCACAGACCACAGACGGCCAATAGGCACCGCATGAATCCCGGAAATCGGTTGTCTTCCATGATGGATCAGTTCCTATCGAAGTAGAATCTCGACCTCGCCCGCCGCGACGACCGTTCCGATGATCACGCGTTGGGATTCGAGATTGCGGAGACGGATGCGCTCTCCGGGACGACCAGCTTGCAGGGCCTCAGCCGATGGCAACACCACCGTCAAGTTGCCTCGCACCGCACTGACACGAATCAGGTCGCGAGGTTTGATGACCGGAGCCGCTGGGGGTTGAGCCGAAGCGGGACCGGGAATTGTCAGGTCTGCGAGCGTAAATCTCGCGGGGGCCTGCAGCGCGAGTTTGAGTCGTTTGCCCACACATTGATCGGCCTGCGGAGCGATCTCCGTCCACTGACACCAGACCGGCTGCATGACGACATCCGCCGCGCTGAGCACTTGTCCCACGGGCAAGTCCCGGGCCGCAGCGGGCCAGTCCCGGGAGACGCGAATCCGCACGCCGCAGGTCAGCGTGGACTTGACCACTCCCCCTTCGAGCCATCGAACCGTGATGCGGGGATCATTCGTTCGCGGCAATGGCGGAATCACGTCCAATTCCCCGAGTGGTGAGCCCGAGGGCTGGAGTCGTTCGACGCACGGACCGAGCAGTCGGACCTCCACCCGCTCGGGGTCGAGTCCGAGTTGCTGGGCCACTTCGTGTTGGGCGAGTCGTTCGACTTCAATGTCGTTCTGGTCGAGTGGTTCGATCCGCTCCACCTCGACGACCGTGGCTCCGGCAAAGGTGATCATGTCGGCTTGGCATCCGGCCAATAGCAAGCGTGCGGTAATCCAGGACCGGGTGATGCGCGTCTCGGCCGGAGACTCCTCCGAGCCATCCCACAGATCGAGTTCTTCCCAACGTTTGAGGGCGGATTTCGGCGGGCCTTCGAGCTGGGCAACGTGCTTGATTTGGAGCACCCCATCGGTGGTTCGCACGCGATCGCGGAGGGTGACCTTCAGCAGGGGGCCATCAGCTGCTCGGCTCACGGGCGCTCCTCCCAGCAGAGCGCTCAGCACTCCCCACGCGATAATTGTCGAGATGCCTCGGGTCTGTGTCATGGGAAGAGTGCTTTGGAAAGAGAACGTGAGGGGACGAGAGCAGTTTCTGTGCTGGCTCTAGGCTCTAGGCCCTTACTAGCGGACAATGTCGTTGGTCGTCGACAGCATCTCATCAGCGGCGCGGATGGCACGCGAGTTGACCTCGTAAGCGCGCTGCGCGGTGATCAATGAGATCAATTCGTTGACCACCTCGACGTTCGACCGTTCGAGGTAGCCTTGCCGGAGCATCCCCATCCCGTTTTGTCCGGGGACCGCCTGAACTTCCTGCCCGGAAGCAGGAGTCGCGGCATACAAATTCCCGCCTTCACTGCTCAACCCGGCGGGATTCAGGAACCGCACCAATTGGATTTGCCCGAGGTTGACCGAAGACTCCGGCGACCCCGCCGTGATCCCCGTCACGGTGCCATCGGCTCCAATACTCAACTTGGAGAGGGAGACCCCGTCTTGAATCGTCACGGCGCTGTCGAGGAAATACCCATCACCTGTGACGAGCCGCCCCGTGGAGTCGGTGCGAAAGGTTCCATCCCGGGTGTATCGGGCTTCTCCATTGGGCAGGGTGACTTTGAAGAACCCATCCCCTTCGATCCCGACATCGAGCGGATTCCCCGTCTGGGCGAATGTTCCCGGAGAGAAGACCTTGGAGGTGCCGACCGCCCGCACGCCGCTGCCGATCTGCAACCCCGTGGGGGAAGGCTGTCCTGCGGCGACTTCGGTCCCGGCCGCTTTGAAGGTCGAGTAGAGTAGATCGGCGAAGTCCAACTGGCTGCGTTTGAACCCGTTGGTGTTGACGTTGGCGATGTTGTTCGCCGTGTTGTCGATCAACATTTCCTGCGCCCGCATTCCGGTGGCGCTGGTGTATAAGGCTCTCAGCATGGAACAGTCTCCTGGACAGTGAATGAAGGGTGGAACCTGAGCCATCAGCCATCAGCCATCAGCCATCAGCTTTCAGCTTTCAGCTTTCAGCCAGCAGCTTTCAGCTTTCAGCCAGCAGCCAGAGATTCAGTGGTGTTGTCTGGCTGACTGCTGACTGCTGACCGCTGACCGCTCTAATTCTCCACTCGTTGTGCGATCGATTTGGCGAGTGTTTGCATCGCGCGTTGGGCCGCCTCGTAGTTGCGGACCCCGGCCAGCATGCGGACCAGTTCCAGCGGAATCGAGACGTTCGAGAGTTCCCGAACCCCTTGTTGGACGCGCGCGGTGGCCGGGGTGGGGGCCAGCTCAGGGGGGGCTCGAAACAGGGTATGCCCCACGGGTTGCAGGCCGTTCGGGTCGTCGAACTTCACAATGTCCAACGTCCCCAACGACTGTTCGCCAACGCGCAGCTCACCGGTTTCACTGATCGTCAGGTCGTTCTCCGAAGCTGTCAGCGGGAGTCGCACCGGTTGACCATTGGCCAGGACCGGTAAGCCGTCGACCGTGGTCAGTGCTCCCTCGGAGTTGAGGAACCAATCGCCCGCCCGCGTGTAGAGTGAGTGGCCATCCGCTCCCTGCACGGTGAAAAAGCCTTCCCCCACGAGGGCCACATCGAGAGGTCGCCCGGTCCGTTGCAGGCTCCCGGGCGTGAAGTCGATATGGGTCTGGGCGCCCGACTGCTGCTCACTGGCCTGGCCCACGTCCATGCGTCGGCTAAATCCAGGGAGGTGTGCGGAGGCGAGATTTTGCGCGGTGAGTTCATGACATCGTTCCGCCGCATCCATGGCCGATGCTGCGCTGTAGATCCCTGCGTACATGGAACGACTCCTTTGAATGTGCGACTGGTAGGGACAGTAAGCAATCTGCGTGCCATACCGGTTGCAACCACGATCCCTCAGCAATTCCGCAGCCCGGACGCGCCCGGGCGACATCGGCTCAAGTCCTGGCCGGGGCGTTTGGTCCACGGGGCGGAAGTTATTTCCGCTTCCATGCGACTCACCGCGAGGAGACTCGTCGCCGTGCGTGTCTCCCCTCACTTCTGAATCCAGGTCGCCGCGCTGCGTGGGACCCGTTTCTTTCGCGACGAACCCCCTGCGGGCCACAAGGTTTTCGCGACCATAATAGTCGACTCAATCGTCACAGGTTCCATTTGCTCGTCTGGGGGGGCGATATGTAAAGGTACTGACGGGAAGGCCCGTGTCACACGGAACGGAATCCGGAGAACTGCGATGGCGGAAAAGCCGCATGCGAATGGCGACGCCGGTGGCGAACCACCCAAGTCGAAATCGGGCATCGTCGCATGCCTCGTGTCATCGCTCGTGGGGGGCGGAGTCGGCTATGCCACACCACGCTTCCTGCCGCATGCTCCCGAGACCGTCGCCGCCGCGCCGAAAGAGACACCGGAAATGCGGGAACCGATCTATCTGTCCTTTGGCGAGGTCGTCGTCAACTTGGACGAGGGACGGCTGAACCGTTACCTCCGCATGAAATTGACGTTGCAAGTCGAGCGGCGGCACGAGGAGTCCATTCGCAAGCTCATCGAATCGCAATCCTCGATCTTGAAGAATTGGCTGATTGGACATTTGTCGGACAAGGACACGGCCGAGATTCGGGGGGCCGCCGGACTCAACATGTTGCGGCGCGAGATCCAGGATCAATTCAACGTCGTGCTGTGTCCCGATGGTCACGATCGCGTGCGGGATGTCCTGTTCGAGGAGTTCAATATCCAATGAGCGCCACTCCCACCCCTTACGACTTTCGCGAGCGTCGGCGCATTTCACCGGCGGCGATCCGAGTCCTGGAACGCTGGATGACGGACGCCACGACGCTCGGCAATGACGTGTTACGACAGCTCTGCGGCGGTGGTGAACTCCGCTCACCGACCGTTGCGACCGCCGACTCCCGGTCCCATGTGGGTGAGCTGTCCGATCCGGGCTTTGGGTTCGAGGTCCACGTGGGTTCCGAACGAGCCACGTCGCTGGTGGCCCTCTCGCAAACCCTCGCCTTGGAACTTGTCAGTCGCATTCTCGGAGGTCGTGAACCGGGAACCCCGCCCGAAGCCCATCGCGACTTGAGTCGGGCGGAACTCGCCGTCCTCGAAATGATGTTGCAACAGTTGCTCCCCGCGCTCGTGCAAGCCTGGCCAGCCGATGCACCTCCCCAACTCGTGCTCACGCAGGTCGTCGAGCGGCCCAGCCGATCGCGACTGTTGGGGCACGCCCAGCCGACGATCAAGTGCGATTGGACTCTCGTGTTCGACGATTTTTCGGCTCCCTTGAGTTGGGTGCTGCCCCAAGAAGCGACGGCGAGACTGATTGACTCGAGCATCGTCGCTCCACCCCCCAAGCTGTCCCGGGAATCCAAACCACTCGCAGCCTTGGCGCGGGTTCTGCCCCTGACCGCCGTGGTCGAACTGGGGTCCACCGACCTCAAAGTCTCCGAAATCTCTCGCCTCCAGGTGGGAGATGTCCTGTTGCTGAATCAATCAATTCACAAGCCGATGGTCTGTCGCGTCGCCGGACAGCCGAAGTTTGGCGGACATCCCGGACGTGTCGGCACCCACAGCGCGTTTGAAATCCGCGGACTCCTCTCCGACCCAAATTGACCACCCCTCGCACGTTCAGTTCCGCCACCCGCACGACGAATCCGGCCATGAGCACCTATCAACCCCCAGTGTCCGACGATCCACAAGTCGCGATCCATCCCGCCGAATTTCCACCGCTCCGAGCGAAATCCCCAGGCCCCGGTCACGGCATGTCCCGGTTTATGGACGTGACCGTGCAGGTCTCGGTGGAACTGGGACGCGTGGTCCTCCCCATGGGAGAGCTCATTCAATTGGGAGAAGGATCGGTTCTGGAACTCGAACGGCAGATCGGCGAACCGGTCGATTTGCTCGCTCAAGGAGTGCGGTTCGCCCGGGGCGAAGTCGTGGTCGTCGACGACTCCTACGCGGTCCGGATCACTGAAGTCGAGACATCGGCGCAGGTCGCCTCGTTTTCCACAGCCACCAACTAGAGGTACCTCGCGATGTTCACCTTGCGGCATGCTCTGGGAGGGGGACTGTTGTTTCTGGCGATCACACCCGCACTCGCGCAGTCGGTGGATGACTCGCAGTCGCAGCTCCGACCATTTCACGATGCGTCAATCGCGGCGTTTGATGATGTCTGGCAAGAACGCGATCCGGATCACGGAATTGAACGACAAATCTCCGAGGTCGCGACCCAGCCCATCGAACTGGCTTCGGTCCAGGAGACGGCCACACCCGGAGAGGGAGCAGTGGTTGCGACCACGCCGGTCGCCGATTCGCCCAGACTGTGGCCGACACCCACCGCCCCACCGTTGGCCAAACTCCCACCATTGCTCTCACCGACGGACACGTTCGGGGCTGCCGAGACCGGTCTGTTCCAATGGTTTCTCGGGATGCTCGGAGTCGTGGGACTCGTCGCCCTCGGAGGCGTGTATTGGATTTTTCACGTCCGCCCCGCGCTCGATGTTCGACACACGACCAATCGTCTCCGGCTGTCATCGGCACTTTCATTGCCCCGTCGCTCCGGGTTGTTCCTGGTCGATGTCGAGGATCAAACCGTGTTGGTGGCGATGGATGGCGGCGGCATCCGACACGTCGTCCCCCTCGGACTGGGGGCCCGCATGAAAACGACAGGACGACGCGCTGCGGCGGACAAAGCTCCACGCGCCTCGTCGCCCTCCACGTCCGCAGGCGCCCCAGCCTCGGAGGCGGTGGCGTTTCATGACGTGTATCAAGAACTGCGGGCCGGGGGAGGAGATGAGGGGGGCATTGGCCAATTGGCGGTATCCCGTCCACTCTGCCCCCTCTCCCCCACAATCGGTACTGCTTTCGGATCAGGCTCCGCTGTGGGGGAGAGGGCCGGGGTGAGGGGGCCTGAGCGAGAGGCGTGGCCCCCTCACCCCCACCCTCTCCCCCGCAATATGTCCCCCTGCGAAGTGGATGTCGCTCGCGGGGGAGAGGGGGCAGAGTACCGCCCATTGGCGAGTGCACCCGGAGGTGTGCGAGCGGTCCTGCCAGCGGCCAAGTCCGCGACGAGGCCCCAGGCTGTCGCCGCCCATTCCCACAAGGCGTCCTGAAACACGCACGCGCTGCAGGAGGAACCATGCCGACCAGCATTGATCTTTTGACGGAACAGACGCTGCAAGCGCCGAGCGCGATGCAAGGCTCCCCGGTGCAGATCGCTCTGTTCCTCGGCGCGCTCAGCCTGCTCTCCTCGGCGCTGGTCATGATGACCGCCTTTACGCGGATCGTGATCGTGCTCTCCTTCGTTCGCCGGGCCTTGTCCACGCAGGAGATTCCGCCGACACCCGTGATCATCGGGCTGTCGTTGTTCCTCACCGCCTTTGTCATGGGACCGACCTTGGACGCCATCGAACGGGACGCGGTCCGTCCCTACCTCGCCGGCGACTTGTTGGCCATGGAGGCGTGGCATCAAGGCGAGCAACATTTGCGGACCTTCATGCTGAATCAGGTGCGACAGGCCGACCTGGCCCTGTTTCGCGAGTTGGCCCATCTGCCCGCAGAAACCTCATTGAGCGATATCCCCACGCGAGTGCTCGTTCCCGCGTTCGTCACGAGCGAGCTCAAGACCGCTTTTATCATGGGGTTCTGCCTCTATCTTCCCTTCTTGATGATTGACCTCGTGGTCTCCGTGGTGCTCACGGCCCTGGGCATGATCATGATGCCGCCGGTCGTCATCTCGACACCGTGCAAGCTGCTGCTGTTTGTCCTGCTCGATGGTTGGGTCGTCCTGCTCAAAGCCTTGAGCCTCAGTTTTATGTCCAAGTGACGCAGTTGTCAGTTGTCAGTCTCTCGTCTCTCGTCTCTCGTCTCTCGTCTCTCGTCTCTCATCTTCCTCCATCATGACCGGTCCCGTCCCCACCACCGCTGTTCGCTGGTTCCCGCAGAGCGAAGTGTTGCTCTCGCTGGCCATGATCGGCGTGTTGTTCGTGATGATCGTGCCGGTCCCGGCGATCATCCTCGACATGGGGTTGGCGACCAGCATTGCGCTGACGCTCGTGCTGCTGGTCGTCTCGATCAATGCCCGCAGCGCGCTCGACATCTCCGCGTTTCCCTCGGTCTTGCTGTTATTGACGCTGTTCCGGCTGGCGCTCAACGTCGCCACCACGCGGCTCATTCTGCTCGAGGGCACCGGTGGCAAGATTGTCGAGGCGTTCGGCCGAGTGGTCATCGGCGGCAATCTGGTGGTCGGACTCGTGATCTTCCTGATCCTGGTGATCATCCAGTTTGTGGTCATCACCAAGGGGGCGTCCCGGGTTTCGGAAGTCGCCGCGCGATTCACCCTCGACGCGTTGCCGGGCAAACAGATGGCCATCGACGCAGAACTCAACGCCGGTTCCATCAGCGACGCGGAAGCCCGCCGCCGCCGTGAACTCCTCGCCCGTGAAACCGACTTTTACGGAGCGATGGACGGGGCCAGTAAATTCGTCCGAGGTGATGCCGTCGCGGGCTTGATGATCACCGCCATCAATTTGCTGGGCGGCGTGGCCTCGGGAGTCATCAACGGGCTGTCGATTGTCGAATCGATGCGGCTGTATTCGGTCCTCACCGTCGGCGATGGACTGGTCTCGCAGATTCCGGCACTGATTGTCGCCACCGCATCGGGGATCCTGGTCACCAAGTCCGGTTCGGCGCGGAACCTCGGCGAGGAACTGGGCGAACAACTCCATCAACAGTCCCGCAGCCTGCGCTTGGGCGCGCTCCTCGTCGGGGCGCTGGCACTGGCGCCGGGGCTCCCGAAGTGGCCCTTTCTGTTGTTGTCGGGTGGATTGTTCTGGTGGCTGCGGTCGCTGGAACGACCGCCAACGACCAGTCCCGCCGCTCCTGTCGAGGAGGCCCCCACGGCTGCCGCCCAAGACTCGATTCAACTCCAGGAATTTCTCGCCACCGATCGTTCGGTCATTGAGGTCGGCGCCCGACTGATTCCACTGGTGATCCAGAAGCGGGAGAAGGGGATCGCCGCCCAAATCACGTCCCTGAGACAAGAGTTCGCCCGCACACACGGAGTCTGGATTCCGCAGATTCGGATCACCAACAACACCGAACTCGATCCCGAGGAATACCGCGTTCTGATCGCCGGTCGAGAAGTCGGCCGAGCGACACTCCGCCTCGGCCATTGGCTGGCCCTCGCCCCGCCCGAGGGGGACGTGGTGCTTCCCGGCGAGCCCACGCGCGAACCGGCCTTTGGCCTCAAGGCCAAGTGGATTCAAGACGAACTCCGTCGGCAGGCGGAAGCCCTCGGTTACACGGTCGTCGATCCGATCAATGTGCTGATCACGCATTTGGGGGAACTCCTCAAACAGCATGGCCACGAGTTGATCAGCCGGGAAGATCTCAAAACGATGTTAGAGACGGTGCGGCAGTTCGCACCGACCGTCGTGGACGAGATCAGGCCCGAACTGATTCGGATGTCGGTGCTGCATCAAGTGCTGATTCTGCTGGCTGCCGAACGGATTCCGTTGACGGAACTCGTCCTGATCCTGGAGTCGATCGCCAACCACGCGGTCACGCAGAAAGGGGCCGAGGAACTCGCCGATCGTGTGCGGGAAGACCTCGGGCGGGTCGTCTGCGAACGGCGTCGCGATCCGCGCGGGGTCCTCTGTGCAGTGATGCTTGATCCGGCCCTGGAACAACGCCTCCGCGACTCGACCAAGGACCGCAAAATCGTCCTGCCTCCCAAAGCTCTCGAACAACTCATCCGCAAGACTCAACAAACGCTGCGCACGGCAGCCCTCAAGCATCCACCGGTGTCGCTGGTGGTCGACCAAAGCCTGCGCCGGCCCTTGCGAAAACTGCTGCTCCGCGAAATCCCCGATGTCAATGTCCTGAGCTACCAGGAAGTCCCTCAGGAACAGCGTGTCGAAACCGTCTCCGTGATTCGCACAGAGGAGATCTTCGAATCGCCGACCGGTCCCGAAGCCGCCCTCACTGGGGGGCCTCGACTGGCCGCTTAGAAACTGGCCATCAGCTATCAGCCATCAGCCGTCAGCCAGATACCTTCTGGCTGACGGCTGACCGCTTCCGAACTCACCGATTCATGAACACCCACAGCCCCCTTCGACCGACCGCCCTCTGGCCGACCCGCACCGCCTGGTTGGCTGCGAGCCTCGCCACCCTGGGAGGTGTCCTGGCCAACCGCGAACCCGACTGGGTTTTGGGGACCGGACTCGGAGCTTTCGTCGTGGTGTTCGTGCTCGGACGCATCCTCCATGTCCTCTGGCAACTCCTCGCTGACGGTCCCAAAACGCCGTGACTAAAGTGATGAGACAACTCTGCCTCGAACCCGGATGGTTCTCGACCACAAAGGCCAAGCATGGAAGCCGGTAAGACGCGATATCGATCTGTCGTCGCTCGCGACACTCGGGACTCGCTGGTCACGGACCATCTGGGACTCGTGCGGCAAGTACTCGGTCGGTTGCTGGTCACACTTCCCCAACACGTGGATCGCGACAACCTGGAAGGGGCGGGCCTGCTCGGCCTGGTCGAAGCCGCAGCTGCCTTCGACAGCACTCGCGGCTGCGACTTTCGATCGTTCGCCACACTCCGGATTCGCGGTGAGATCCTTGATGAGCTGCGTCGCAACTGCGCCGTCCCCCAGCCACTGCTGCGAAACTGGCGAACGATCCAAGTGGCTCGCAGAACACTCGGTGAACAAGCCGACCCGGATCGGATCGCGGCGGTGACCGGCCTGACCGTCACCGAGATCGCCGAGTGCGAACAGGCCGTCCGGCTCGAGCGGGTCGGGCGCGAAGAAGAGTTGGAGTCGGTCGTCGATGCGAACACGCTCGGAGACGACCTGCGTCAAGCGGGCATCAACTCCCGGGAAGCCCTAGCAGCCTTGGCCGATGCCATCGAACTCCTCCCCGAACCACAGCGGGTCGCCATCACGCTGTACTACACGGACGGACTGCGTCTGCGGGAAATCGGCGAGGTTCTGGACCTTTCCGAAGCCCGCGTCTGCCGCATCCTCCAAGCCGCTGAAGAGGCCGTCCGTCGCGAAATGCGCCGGAGAGGGCTCCTCGACTAGTCGTCACGTTTCACCTCCCGGAGTCGATGTCCATGCAACCACGCAGCCCCAATCCGATTTTGCCGCAACATCGCATCCTCCGTGAGAACCGGCCGATTCGAGTCGGTCTTTCGGACTCGTCGAGTTGCGACGAACACCCCGGTGCGACACCGACCGTCCGGCTCATCCCCGATAGCACCCACCCGCAGGCGATCGAGGTGATCTGCCTGTGTGGTTTACGTTTGGAAATCGAACTCGTGTTCCCCCTTCGCGACTAGGTCAGCCATCAGCTATCAGCCATCAGCTATCAGCCAGAAGCCGAGATAAAACCTTCTGGCTGATCGCTGACTGCTGACAGCTGATGGCTCAAGTGGCAGCGGAACACGAATTCGAAAACCGCTCTCTCCCTTCGCATCCCCCATCGGAGTTTCCCATGCCTCGCAATCTGTTGATCCTGGCCCTGTGGGTGTCCGGGACCGGATGTTCCGCGACTCGACCGCCCTTGAGCACCATCGTCGTGACTCCCCCGGGATTGTCGTTCCGCCAGCTGCCTCGTGCGGCTTCCTGGCATTGGACCGCGGTCGCCGTCACGCACCCGTCGGGGTCTTTGATTCCCGCCCCCTGCGCGCCATTACCAGTCCGCCCCGTGGAACTGGTGACGTGCTTCGAGAAGGAAGAACGCCCCGCACCACGGTCCCCGAGCGGACCGGTCCCCTCGGTGACGACAGTCGTTCCCGTTCCGCCGGCCCATGTCCCGGGCCCCGCTCCTCCAACCCTCGTTCATCTCGAAAACACGACCAGTCCACAGTCGGCCCACCTGTCGGTACCGAGTGTCGCGCGTGTCCCATCAGGGATCACACCCATTGTCCTGACCGCGTCATTGCTTACCAAAATCCACGATCAACGACAGTTGATCGAGGCTCTGCAACGCGACTTGACGCGTGAGCGGTCCGCTGACGACGCGGACATCGAAGAACTGGAGGCCGCTGTCGAAAACTTGCTGGTCCATACCCAGACCGCTCAGCGTGAGATGCCCACCACCCTGCGGAACTGATGCGGACACCCGCCCATTCTCCATATTCACCTTTCCTCATCAGGCGTGTTCCGATGGCCCCGTCTCCCGTCAGCCGACGATCACTGCTGGTCGCGCTGGTCACAATGTGTGGTCAGTTGGCTGGGTGTCGAAAAACGTCCCGATTGCCCCTGCACACCTGGGTTCGCGATCCCGATGACCCATGCGGAGTGGCCGCCGTCCCGACGATGGTCCTGCCCACCCTGGGTGAAGGCCCGTGGGATCTGCGACGCGAATTTCAACGGGCCCTCTCCGCGCAGCTCCGGGGATCGAAACTCATAATAATTGTGGAAGGAGAACTGTCCACGGTCGGGACAGCCTGTGCCTGCTCCCCCAGTTCGACAACCTGGGATGAACAATGGGAGACGCTCGGCAACATTCAAGCCACGCAGGCCGTGTTTTCCAAGATCACCTACTTACAGCCGACAGCTCCGATCAAACTGGGGATCGTTGTGGAACTGAAAGATGTGGCCACTCGAGAAACCTTGCGGCAAGTCGAAGGATTGTGGGATGCCCCACGCTGCCACCCGCCCGCGCCGAAGAAATGGATGGGAAAACGCGTCGCGGAGCCGCCCTGGAGTGGCGACCTGCACAAGATCAGCCCTAGACATCTCCTGGAACAAGCGGCCCTGGAAATCTCAAACGACCTCCAATGGGCCGACTCGATCGGCCCCCTGGAGGTCACGTGTACCGGGGAAACGAGACCCACTTCGACTCGATGAACCCGCAGTCCATGCGGGCCGAACACGATAGCGTCCGTTGCCACCGAGGTCAGAACGGTGTTTCCGATGCGATCCACCAACTTCGGAAGCGGATCACGACTTCTGATCTCGACGAAGCGAATATGTCGACTCTCCGCGCTGAAGCCGACAGGGTCAGGGCTTCCGGGGTGAGCATTCCCTCCGCAGGCACCCTCTGTGTCCCGTCAGGGACACCCGACAGTCGCCCACC